>JAWLED010000038.1:0-12918 GCA_041686235.1 Spirochaetia bacterium
CTCGCGAATGTAGAGGGACAGCAGCAGAGACAGACCGTAGGACTCGTCTTCGGCAACGTCGACCTCCGCAAAGAGGTTCTCCAGGCTCTCCACCGCGGGCCCCTCGCGCTGTCGGGCGAGCATGGTAAGGGCATGATAGAGCCACGCTTGGCGCCGCAGCTCATCCTGACTGCTACCGTCAAGAAAGCGCTCGAGCTCTTGCTGGGCCTGCGGGTAATTGCCCCGGCGGTAAAATGTGACACCCTTCCAAAACGGCACGAGAGGGAGAAACCGTGTCGAACGATACCGAGCTTCCACACGCCGGAGCACGCTCAACGCGTCGTCGTAGCGTTCGAGTCGATACAGAACGACTGCACGCCGAAACTGGGCGTCGGGCACGTATTCCGAGAACGGAAAATCCCGCACCAAGGCTTCGTACCTCTGGAGAGCGACTTCGTAGTCGCCCGACTGGAACCGGGATTCCGCTTGCTGGAAGACCTCACGAGCCGTCTCCTGAGCAGACGCGGACAGCGCAAGGAGCATGCAGAAGCCCACGAGAAGAGACCGCTTCATACGCCCCAACAATACCTCACCCTGTCGGATTATTCAATTGTCGGCGGCGTGAACTGTTCATCGGCGGGAGCTCGCACCAAATGTACGTACGAATCGGGGTAGCGCTCGGCAAGCGAATCCGTGTCGGTTTCTACATTTCGCTCGAGTACGGCGACCTCGAAGCGCCCATTTTCGTCAAAATAGGGGAAAAATACCGCAACATGGACGTGTTGGCGTAAAACGGGATCACTGCCGAACTCCCGGTTAACACTGCCGATGTAGAAGTTTCCCGGCTCGTCGACCGCAAGTGTGTAGAGAATGCGACGCACGTCGTCGACAGGATAGCCGACATCTTCCACATACCGCGAATATCTCACCTCGCGTACATCGGCGTCCTCGGGACCGAAACGGCGATTGGGGTGTTCGAGCTCGAGGAGCTCCACCGCGAGATTCCGCGACCAATCGAGTCCGAAGTACGGGTCGCGCTCCTCTTCCCGGCGCCGGCTCCACCGATGCCCCCGATAATCGAGGTGCTTTTCGCGCAGCGGCTCGATATCCAAAAAACGGCCCGTTTGGGGCTCGACGATGCCGTCGACGATCCATTTTGCAAATCCCGAGCAATTGAAGCCCGGCTGTCCGTCTTGCAGCACGAGATCTTCGATAAAGACGAGGTTCCCGTCTTCGTCCATAGCCCCGTCTTCGGCATCCGGAAGCGACGGCAACGCCTCTCGTGCCCGGCGTACCATCGTCCTCACCGCCTCGTAGCGGCCGGTGTCCACGTCGGGGATCAACAGAGGCCAATCCACCATAGCAGAGGTCATCTCTACAACCTGAGAGAACGGAGCAAACAGCACTCGCTCGAACGGTGCTGCGAGAACGACATCGTGGTACAGTCGCTCCCCGGCAACGTACACATCCATCCGGGTCCGCCCTTCGTCGGGAAACAACCGGAGGAAGAATCCCGGATCACTCTGCAAAAACACTTTTAGCTGAACAAAGGAACCGTCCTCCGAGCTGCGTTTGATGACATAATTGCCCTCGCCATAGACGGGAAACGACTTGTCATCTACGGCCGGGGTCATTTCGTTCAAAAAGAGGATGTAAAAGTGATTGCCCTGCGTGCGGACCTCGTACTTCACCCGGGCGTTGGTTGTGCCCTGCTTGTATACTTCCTCGAGCTCCGAGCTCAACACCTCCGACTTTCCCGCAAGGACCCTTGATTTGAGAAACCGTCGAACGTCCACGTTTTCCGGCAGCCGCCGTGCAGGGTTTCCTTCAAACGTGAGCCCCGATAGTGGCAGCCCGCACAGCAAAAAGAGAACGACAAGGCCCAAAACCGTTGTCCGATTCCGTTTCATATCGATACCCACGGCAGCTCTTGATTTGTGCCTCGGCAACCCGATTCACTTGAGCTGCGCGTTTACGCGCTCGGAGCACGAGTCCCACTCCGCGGGCGAGCGGAGAAACGCCGTTTCAGTGTCCGCATCGACCTCGAAGACGGCTCCCCGTCCGGCGACCGCAAGGACGTCTTTCGGCCCAAACACCGCCCGCAGCGCGTCTACCTCTATTATATCGTCGTCAACGGCAAATCTCCTTACAACGGCGTGCCGGCTGTGCAGATGGACCCGCGTGAGCAGAGCGTCGAGCACGTCCGTGCGGATGAGCGCCTCGCCGGTGGGAAACAGGCCGTTTTCCGCCCGCACGACCTTGAGCGATACCTCCTCCTCACCGCCGAGGTGGCGCCCCATAAACTCGAGGTCGGGAACCCGAGGCAGCGCGTTTGTAAGCGGCACGATGAGCCCCACCGACGGCTGCGCGGCCGTGGCGTCCCATGCATCGAAGGCGCGAGCCATGAGGTGAAGCGCGGACAAAAACGGCAGCTCATACCGGGGAATACGGCCGGTGGAATCTATGACGAGCCGCCCATCTGCAGCCAAAACGGGTAAGCGGGGTTCTTCCGCCACTCGAATGTGCCCGTCAGGCAATCCGTACGACCGACGGTATGCGAGATGGTCGCGGACCGCCGCTGCCACGGCGCGGCGGGTAGAGATAACCCACGTCGGCGCTTGTCCCCACTCTTGTGCCAGCTCCGCAAGACGGGTACCAATGCGGTCCAACACCGTTTCGAAGCGGCGGCCGAGCAACGGCAAAAGGCCCGGATAGGATTGTACGGTATGTCCGTGCTCGGGCGCCGGCGTTACGACAAGCACGGGCGAGTTGCTCAACAGAGCTCGCGCACCTTCGGTATCCGCCGAACCGCCCGAGCGGTGTTCCGCCTCCTGCTCACCCCGGCGGGCACGCCGCGTTGAGCTCGGGACCTCTTCGCCGCCGGAAGCCGGACCCAGCTTTGCTCTGACCATCGAAAGCAGTGTGCGAGTCGGCTCGGTGTCCAACTCACGCAGCGTTCTATCGAGCTCGAATCGCCGACGCACCGCAAGCCGGCTGCGCACGGCGTCGGGACCGGGAAGCGTCTCCACATTCATCTGCGATCGAGCGGTAGGGGCCGGAGCGCCAGGCCGCGGCTCGCCGACCGATTCGGTCGATCCGGCCGATCCGGCCGATTCGGCCGATCCGGCCGATCCGGAAAGACGCCCCTCCAGCCGCTGCACGCCAAGCGAAGCACGCAAGAGCTCGCCACGGAGGGCGTCAATTGCCGCCTTTCGGTTGGGTCCCCCTCCCCCGACCTCCTCGAAGATCTTGCGCGATGCTCCCTCCACCGACATACCACGGGTGTAGATGAGGTACTTGATCCGGAACAACAGCTGCACGTCGCTGAGAGAGTACACGCGACGACCGGAGCGGTCTTTTGCAGGATTGAGGAGGTCGACGTGACGCTCCCAGTAGCGAAGCACATGCGGCTTCACCCCCAGAGCGCTGCATACCTGCCCAATCAAAAAACGGGTCATACAGATCGAGAACCGCGAGACTCGCGAAGCTCCAGTCGTAGCGGGACGTCCGGGAAGTGGAAGTCGTCACGGATACGATTAACGATGTAACTCTCGTAGGAGTTGGGAAAGCCGCGAGTCGTTCCGGCGAACAGGACGAACACCAGCGGATGAGCGCTCACTTGCGTGATGTAATGCAGTTTCACCCGCTTGCCCCGCAGATACGGAGGAGGATTCAGCTCCGTCCACTGGGCGAGTGCGCGGTTGAGCTCGCCCGTCCCGATGCGCTTCTGCAATTGCCCGTACACTCGATAGGCGGTCTCCAGGAGTCTCTTGAAGCCCGTTTTGTTCTTCGCCGAGACCGGCATAACCGGGGCAAAGGAGAGCACGGGGAACACGAATTGAATGCGATCGCTCACCGCGTTGAACGCGTTCGGAATATCCTCCATCAAATCCCACTTGTTCAGTACGAGCACCAATCCCCGGCCCCGCTCCACGATGAGGCGGGCAATCTTTTTGTCTTGCTCGGACAGCCCCTTTTCCGCATCAACGAGCAGGAACACCACGTCGGCTTCGGAGATCGAGCCGATGGCGCGGTTGACCGAGTAGTACTCCACGTTTTCCTTGACGCTTTGTTTGCGCCTGATGCCCGCGGTATCGAGGAGCTTGTAGCGCACGCCGCGGTATTCGAACCCGCCTTCGACCACGTCTCTCGTTGTTCCCGGAATTTCCGAGACAAGCGAGGTATCACTGCCGGCAAGCGCATTTGCAAGCGTGGACTTCCCGGTATTCGGCTGCCCGAGGACGGCTATCCGAATGACGGTCTGCTTTTCCTCGGTGCTCGTGATAGCCTCCTGCGCGGGCTCGATCTCCGCCAGTCGCCGCGTCACCACCTCGGAGAGCTCATCGACATTGAGACCGTGCTCGGCGGACACCGGGACCACATCGGGAAAACCGTATTGGTAGAAATTCCAGGCCGCATGCTCGCGCGCCTCGTTGTCCACCTTGTTGACGACCAGAACCACTCGGTCTCGCACCGGGGCCAGCCGCTCGAGATACGTCTCGTCTTCGGGCCCGACCTCCGTAACATCCATGACCAACAGCACGAGATCGGCCGAAAACGCCGCGTCCAAGCTTCGGCGAGCAACGAGGGGATCGAAGGCTTTCTTGCTTTCGGTATATCCGCCGGTATCTATGAGGCGCAGCGCGCGCCCCCCGACCGTCCACACGCCCTCGACCGCATCTCTGGTGACCCCGGGAGTCGGGTCGGTAATGGCTCGCCGGCGCCGAATGAGCCGGTTGAACAACGTGGACTTTCCGACGTTCGGGCGCCCCACCACTGCAACGGTGGCGGCCGGGGCATCAGTAGACGGTGACATCGAAGCGGCGCTCCATGAAGTTTCTGATATATTTGTCGATTTCATCGTAGGACCTCATATCCATGACCGTACCAACGGTCTCCTCCGCCTCTCGGATCGAGACCGATCGGATAATGCGTTTGACCTCCGGGACTACCGAAGCACTCATACTGTACTCGTCGAGTCCCAGGCCCAACAGTACTACCGAGGCAAGCGGGTCTCCCGCCATCTCTCCGCACATGCCGACCGAAATACCGGCTGCGTGGGCGCTTTCTACGACGCGCCGTAACAGCCGCAGCACTCCCGGATGGAAGGGCTCGTAGAGATAGGCAATTCTCTCGTTACCCCGATCGACGGCAATAGTGTACTGAATGAGATCGTTGGTTCCGATGGAGAAAAAGTCGGCTTTCCGCGCAAGAATGTCGGCGGTCATCGCCGCCGAGGGAACCTCTATCATGATTCCGACGGGCACGTTCTCGTCGAACGGGACTCCCCGCGTCCTGAGATCGTCGCGCACCTCTTCGAGCACGGCCAGGGCCTGGTCGAACTCCTCGATGCCCGAGATCATGGGAAACATGATGCGCAGGCGCCCGTGGACCGACGCACGCAACAGTGCGCGCAACTGCTGTTTGAACAGATCCGGGCGCGCCAAACAAAACCTGATGGCGCGCCAACCGAGAATCGGATTGCGCTCGGTGAGTCCGGAAAGTTCCGGTACGACCTTGTCTCCACCCACATCGAGCGTGCGGATCGTCACCGGCTTGCCTTCAATGGCCCGCAGCACCTGCGAGTAGGCTTCGAACTGCTCCTCTTCGGTAGGCAGCCCTTGCGGGCGCAGAAACAGAAACTCCGAGCGGTAGAGCCCGACTCCGTCGGTGCCGTGGGTGAGCACCGCATCGACCTCTTCCGGCACTTCGATATTCGCCATCAACTGAATGAGCTTTCCGTCGCTACTTTCTGCGGGAAGCTCATTGAGGTCCATGAGCTGTATCTCGTGGCGTCGCCACTCGCGCTGGACACGGAGGTACTCGTTGTACGTTTCATCGTCGGGCTCGACGATGACCTTACCACGGTTCCCGTCGACGATTACCGTCTGACCGTGGCGCACTTGCGAGCTTATGGTCGACAAGCCGAGAACCGCCGGAATCTCAAAGGAGCGGGCGAGTATGGCGGTGTGCGAGGTTTTGCCACCGGCATCGGTTACGATACCGAGAACGGCGCGCTTGTTCATTCCCACCGCGTCGCTCGGGAGCAGATCGTGCGCCACGAGGATTACATCGCTCGAGAGATCTGAGAGTGAAATGCTTTCGCGGTGCATGAGGTGATTGAGCACGCGCTTGGAAACATCGCGGATATCGGCGGTGCGCTCCCGCAGGTACTCGTCCCCGGCGGAATCGAGTCGATTGATCAGCTCCTCGATTGCCTTGTAGAGGATCCACTCAACGTTCATTTGCTCGCTGTTGAGCCGCTTTTCGACATCGGAGTGAAACTCGGGGTCCTCGAGCATCATGAGGTGCGAGTCGAGGAATCCGGCATTCCCCGCGTGCGCTCCGCCGGATGCGTCATTTCGCAATTGCTCGAGCTCTTCGCGCGCCTTGAGAACCGCGGTCTGAAAACGCTCGAGCTCCTTTGTCACCTCGGAAAGGTCCACCTGGTACTTGGGTACCCGCAGGTTGTCGTCGAGATATACGAATGCTTTACCGATTGCAATGCCCGGAGATGCCGAGATGCCGTGGAACTCAACCATTTCGCATCAACTATATGTTGATTGAATAACTGCTGTCAAACGAGTCTCCGCACCCGGCGGTCTCGGGATGCACCTACCGGTGGCCGCGGCCGTCGCAAATCGATACATTACCAACGCATGGGAGTCCCGTTAGTTTATTACCCGCTGTATTCGAGCCCGTTCCCCGAAGGGCACCGGTTTCCAATGCCTAAGTTCAAGATGATCTACGAGATTCTCGTGGAAGACGGGATCGCCGAGGCCGGCTCGGTGCACACCCCGACTCCCGCCTCGCGCGAGCTCCTCTCCGGGGTGCATACGTTCGACTATATAGACGCGTTCTTCGACGGTAGCCTCGACCGCAAAGCGTTGAGACGGATCGGGCTTCCCTGGAGTGCAGCGCTCGTCGAGCGAACGAGAGCGGCCGTATCGGGAACGCTCCTTGCCGCGCGGCTGGCGCTGGATCATGGTATTGCGTGCAACATGGCCGGCGGAACACACCATGCACATCCGGACTTTGGTTCCGGCTTCTGTATCTTCAACGATCTTGCGGTCGCTGCGAAACGACTCATCGACGACGGGAGCGTCGATCGGATCCTCATCGTCGATCTCGATGTCCATCAGGGAGACGGCACCGCGGGAGCAATGGCGGACACGAGCCCGGTGTTTACCTTTTCGATGCATTCGGAGAAGAACTTTCCGTTTCGAAAGCTCTCGAGCGACCTCGACGTCGGCCTCGATGACGGACTCGAAGATGAGGCATACCTCCACACCCTCTCGCAGTATCTTCCCGGCCTTCTCGAAGAACTGAAGCCGGATCTGGTGCTCTACGACGCGGGAGTCGATCCACATGTCGACGATCGACTCGGTCGATTGCAGCTCAGCGACGAGGGCCTCGCGTGCCGGGACCGTTACGTCCTGGAAAACAGCCTGTCCCGGGGTATTCCGGTGGCCGGGGTAATCGGCGGCGGGTACTCCGCCGATCACCGAAACCTCGCGAGGCGACATACAACCATCCACCGAGAAGCCGACCGGGCATACAGGAAACGTATTTGAGCGTAAACAGCGCACCGTTTCCGGACGATAATGGAAAGCGATATGGCACGTGCTAAGCGGAAGAAACGGGCATCGGTAGGGATTCTATTCTGGATTGCCTTCGTGCTCTTCATTGCGGTGATCTTCCTCTACAATAGACAGAACATCGAAAACGTGCTCGAGACCACCGGGCTCGTGGACGTCTTGTCCGACCGCGTCGGCCTGTCCGACGACGAAGAAGAGCCCGAGGTTACCCGTACCGATGACGGCGAAGGGGCGGAACCGCGCGACGAAGACGGTATTCCGCAAACAAGCCCCGACGGCGAAGACCCGACCCTGGACCTCGAGCCGGTTCCTCCCGCAGCGGACGACGAGGACGAACGCGACGGCGCCGCCGACGAGCGTGACCGGCAGCCGTCCGAAGACGAGGACGCCGGTGCCGAGACGCAGCAGCAGGACGGCGAGGAGAGCTCACCGGACTCCGAGGGCGAGGCCTCCGACGGCGAGGAGGCGGAAAGCTCGGGGGTTCAACAAAGGCGCCGCACGGCAAGCATCTACTACATTCGCGTTACCGACGACGGTTCCATTTACCCGGAGGAAGTAGAGCGGACGGTAAGCTACCGGGACAGCCCGATGACCCAGACGTTGAAGGTGCTGCTCCAGGGACCCACCCGCGAAGAGCTCAACGCCGGCCTCCTCAATCTCATTCCCGAAGACACGCAACTGCTCTCGGCAACCGTCGAGGACGGCGTGGCCTATCTCAACTTCAACGAATCCTTTCGTTTCAATCCCATGGGGGTGGAAGGGTTCATAGCGCAATTGCAGCAGATCATCTACTCAACGACTGAGTTTTCCAGCGTCGACGAGGTGCAAATACTCATAGAGGGACAGCGAGTAGACTATCTCGGCGGTGAGGGCATCTATATCGGAGAGCCGATCGGTCGCAACACCTTCGGTTAAGTCTCCCGAGCCCCTACTGCCGCGTGCCCGACACATCGCATTCCATCTCCGGCACCGGCCACCGGCACCCGGCACCAACCGCCGACTCCGGCACCGACGCGCATCACCACCGTTCGGAGATGCCCTCCAGGAGCTCTCCGATTGCCGGGCCCGGCTCGCCGCCGCACAGCACCAGATACTCGTGATTTCCGCGACGTCCACGAATGGGTGAGGCCATGAGCCGTTGGGGCGGGCTGCCCTCCGAGCGGAGGCGCTCGAGAACCTCGGCGAGCACGGCATGCGCCTCGGCTTTGTCACGCACGACACCGTCGAACGATTCCCCGGCGTTTCGCAGCTCGAATTGCGGCTTAACCAGCGCGATAAACCACGACTCCCGGCTCAACGAGAGTAACTTCTCAGCCACCCCCGAAAGGGAGCGAAACGAGAGATCACATACCGCTGCATCGGCGGGCGGATCGAGGTGCCGCACATGGGTTATATTTGTTGATTCTAACACGTTGACCCGCGCGTCGCTGCGCAGGCGATAGGCAAGCTGATTGAATCCCACATCCACCGCGTGCACGTAGGCGGCCCCGCGGGCGAGGAGGCAGTCGGTAAACCCGCCGGTGCTCGCTCCGGCGTCTACGAACACGCGCCCCTCCACCGAAATCGACCAGGCATCCAGTGCCGCCTCCAGCTTTTCGCCGCCGCGCGAGACAAAACGCCGGCTTTCGAGCTGCAGCTCGGCATCGGCCGGCACGCGCCGCTTGGGGTCCTTTACGCGCTCGCCCTCCACGAGCACTTCGCCGCAGAGGATCCGCGCGAAGAGCTGGTCTTTGCCTTCTTGGGGATAGCGCGTTTGCAGAAGGCTCAACAGTGGGCGCCCGGCGGCCATCGACACGCCCCTACACGAGTGATTCCTCGCGCACCCGTGAGATGGAGGTTGCGAGGCCCGTAGTGCGGTCGACTTCGATATATGCCCCGTAGATGACACCGGGGGTGTCGGCCGGCTCGTTTCGGAACGGCATTTGCATTTTCATCCGGTCGATCGAGATACCTGCGTCAAAGCCGATGACGCTTTCGCTCGGGCCACACGCGCCGAGGTCGGTGAGATACGCCGTTCCGTTGGGGAGTATACGCTCATCGGCGGTTTGCACGTGGGTGTGCGTCCCTACCACCGCGGCAAGCTCGCCGTCAACGTGCCACGCAAGCGCCTCCTTTTCATGCGTGGACTCCGCATGCAGGTCGAGCAGAAGCACGTCGGCTTGGCCGCGCAGCTTGCGCAGTATTTCCTTTATTTTGCGAAACGGGCAGTCGATGGTCGGCATCCGCACCCTGCCCTGCAAGTTGATCACGCCGACACGCACGCCCTTGGCCTCCACAACGCAACTGCCGTGTCCGGGGTTGCCGCCGGGGTAGTTAGCCGGCCGGAGAATTCGGTCTTCGTTGTCGAGGAACGTGTACACCTCTTTGCGCTGCCACACGTGGTTCCCCGTGGTCAACACGTGAAACCCGCTCTTAAACAGCTCGGTCGCGATCTCCTCGGTCACACCGAAGCCGTCGGCGGCGTTTTCGGCGTTTATCGTGACGAAATCCGCCGAATACCGCTTTATCAGCTTGGTAATTCTCGTGAGGACAGCCCGGTAGCCGGACTGTCCCACGATGTCTCCAAGCATGAGCACCCGAAATCTATTATCGGGCATATTCGACAATCCGTGTTTCCCGGATCATGGTGACTTTGATCCGCCCCGGATAGCGCAGTTGGTTCTCGATTTCCCGGGCGATGTTCTTCGCAATGTCTTTGACCTCGACGTCCCCGACCTGCTCGTGGTCCACCATGATGCGCAATTCGCGTCCGGCCTGAATGGCGTAGGCCTTTTGCACGCCGTCGAACTCTTCGGCGATCTTTTCGAGATTCTCGAGCCGCTTTATGTAGTTGTCGAGCGTCTCGCGCCGGGCACCCGGCCGCGATGCGGACAACGCGTCGGCAATCTGCACGATAACCGACTCCACGCTGCTGTGGGGCACGTCTCCGTGGTGCGAGGCAACCGCGTTTATCACGCGCTCATCCTCTCCGATGCGCTTGAGAAGCTCCACGCCCAACTCCACGTGGCTGGCATCTCCGTCGCTCTCGATACCTTTTCCCACGTCGTGGAGAAGGCCCCCGCGCTTTGCCACCTCTCGATCGGCGTCGAGCTCGGCGGCTATCATCCCGGCAAATACGGCTACCTCTTTGCTGTGGGCCAGCACGTTTTGCCCGTAACTGGTGCGATAGTGCAACCGCCCGAGCCCTCGGATACCTTCCGGCTTCATGTGATGAATGCCTAAGTCGAAGAGAACCTTCTCGCCCTCTTCGTAGATGGTCTGGCTTATCTCGCCGGTTACCTTCTGCACCACCTCTTCGATACGGGTGGGGTGAATTCGGCCGTCGGAGATGAGCCGCTCGAGTGACCTGCGGGCTACTTCTTTTCGCACGGGGTCGAAACAAGACACCACGACCGCCTCGGGAGTGTCATCGATAATGACGTCTACCCCCGTGAGCGTTTCGAGCGTCCTAATGTTGCGTCCCTCGCGACCGATGATTCGCCCCTTCATCTCGTCGTTGGGGAGGCTCACCGAGGTGACGGTGACCTCAGCGTTGACTTCCGAGGCCATCCTCTGGATGGTGGAAACGAGGAGCTCCCGTGCCTGCTTTTCGGCGGTGAGGTTCGCCTCTTGCTCGATCTTGTTGATCAGTCCCTGGGCGTCGTGTCGGGCCTCGTCTTCAAGGGATTGGATTATCGTCTTTTTGGCGTCTTCTGCGGTTAGCCCGGAAATGCGTTCGAGCTCTTCGCGCCAATACGCCTCTTGTCGGCTTACGTCTTCTTCTCGCTCCGCTACTTTCCTCTCACGGTCTGTGAATGCTTGTTTTTCTCTTTCAACCGAAGCACTCTTCTCATCTAGGTTTTCTTCCTTCTGCAGCAGCCGTTTCTCGAATTTCTGGAGTTCGTTCCTGCGCTCCCTGAGCTCTTTCTCCTGTTCGTTTCGCTCTTGGAGTAACTCGTCCTTCGTTTCAAGAATCAGTTCCTTCTTCTTCGCTTCCGCGTCTTTTATTGCATCTTTCTTCAGTCGCTCGGCTTTCTGTTCTGAGGAAGAAAGCTGAAATCTGGCGTATAGCCATCGGATCGTCCAACCTAGAACCAAACCCGCAAGAGGAAGGGCGATGACCAGTATTACCTGCATGCGCACCCTCCTGCGTTTTTATGATCTTGTAACCTAACGTAGTTAGGGGCGCGTGTCAATGATACCTGTATGTAATACTATACATAACGGCATGACTACCATTGCAGGTCGTCGAAGCTGAACCGCACGGTGCCGAGCTCCGCTAACTCGAGGTCGGTCTTGGTATAGATATCGCCGTCTTCGTCTTCGGCTCGAAGACCTATGACATCCGGGGACGCTGCACGGGAGAGCATGACCTCGGCTGCTGCGTCGGGCTCGAGGGGATTGGAAAGCGAAATCTCCGTCCACTCCGATTCGTTGCTTTTTCGATACCAGACTCCGGTGATGCGTCGGTTCGTCTCGTTTACAAGCTGCACCTCACGCGCATTGCCCCCCTCGCCGGTGCCGGACTCGCCGTCGAAGCCGTTGAAAGAGAGGTCGTCGAGCGAAAGAGTCACGAGACGTTCCTCCGCCGGGCGAACGTCTCGTACCAGATACCGGTCCCCGTCCGAGTCGACAGCGAGCACATACGCGTCGTCGGCGTGAACCGAAATTGTCGTATTGCCGCCGGGGAAAATCGGGTTACCCTCGATTCGGTTGGGCCCGGTTCCTTCCTCGCCGTTAGAGAACGCATACAGCTCTTGCATCTCGAAGTCCGTGTCGTTCTCCACGGTAAGCTCGAACGCTTGACCGTGCATCGACTGCACGGCGAAGAGCGCCATAACCAGCCCGAGAGCCCGCGCCGACATAATCCGAAATTTCATTTCGCCACCCTGGTCACATCATACCCTACCTTGCGGTAGAGTACAGCTATGAACGAAGCCAAATTCGAGAAAATCGTTGAGCTCCAAAATGACGCGGAAGCCCGCCTTGTCCACGCCCACCTCGAGGATCGCGGCATCCCCCACGTCGTGCGTAGTTACCACGACGCCGCCTACGACGGCATATTTCAGGTACAGTTCGGGTGGGGGCACATTGAAGCTCCGAAAGAGTACCGCGAAGAAATCCTAGAGATCCACGCGGATTTGGCGCAAGACGGAAGCGCCGAGTAATCGGGCGGGACACAGCCGCGTGACGAGGGTGGCGGCGCGATCGGCGGCGGCCGGGGCGCCTGAGGTGGCGGCCGCGCGATCGGCGGCGGCCACAGCGGCGGCGGCCGGGGCGCCTGAGGTGGCGGCCGCACCGCCCGGGCTACGTAAACTCCGTGAACGCATCTTCTCCGAAATCGGTTGACAGTCCCGCTTCC
>JAWLED010000038.1:13018-20180 GCA_041686235.1 Spirochaetia bacterium
CGGCGGCGGCCGGGGCGCCTGAGGTGGCGGCCGCACCGCCCGGGCTACGTAAACTCCGTGAACGCATCTTCTCCGAAATCGGTTGACAGTCCCGCTTCCGGAAGCTCGTCGGCGGGCAAATCGATGCGCCGGTCGTGTCGCTCGTCGCGCCGACGCAAACGCAGGGTGCGGCGCAGCCCGCGCTGGAGAAAGGTAAGCATGTCGCGCAACAGCACATCCACGTTTTCATCGTCAATGTGATAGATCAGCGTATTGAACACCGAAATAACCAGCCTGGTGGGGTCATCGTACAAGCTCGTGCGAAAGACCCCTTTGCGGCTTCCCTCATGAATGATTTCGCGGAGCATCTCTTCGACCCGTATCCGCAGCGACGTCGAGCGTCGCTCACGAGCCTCGAGCCCGGGATAGGCATATTTCGCGTCGCGCAAGAGCACTCCGCGCAAAATGCGATTCTGACGCACACCGAGCGTGACGAAACGGTACACCGCCTTGAGCTTATTCATGGGAGAACGCAGCCGCGAGATTACCCGTTCGGCTTTGCGGATACCTTCCCGTTCTACCACATCGAGGACGTGGCCGTAGAAGTCCTCTTTACTCGAAAAGTAGTTATAGAACGTCCCGACGCTGAGGGATGCGCGCGTGGTTACGTCACTAATCGAGACGTCTTTGTAACCGTCTCGCGCAAATAGCTGCATGCCGACCGAAAGTAACAGAGCCCGTTTATCCGCTTCCATACACCGTCCTTTCCTCCGATTCTATACGAAGTGAATATTTGGTTCAAATATTCACCGAACTGTTGTTTGAGAACTCCGCGCGAGCCGGTATCGGGCGCGTTTTTCGCTAAGAAATTCGGTTATTCGCTGCAAATCGTTGACAACAGGTGCTGCAAAACTATACTGCACGTGACCTTAGCGGGGAGCGGCACGATCCGCACATCTCTATTGGGAGGGCCGCGGTGCACCGAAAAGTCGAATACAACGCCACCAAGGCAAAATCAACTCGGACCGATTATGCACTCCGCTGCCTCGCATCCGGCAATGCGGTTCAGGACGGGGCGCGCTATGGGGCGCCGATGACACTTACGTGTGAAGACGCGCCGTACCCGGCATTCGTTCGCACTGAGTACGCGAAGCCTCGCATCGAGGTTGGCCCCGAGAGCGACGGCATCTACCGCTTTGCCGATTGGTTACCCATCCAACGCCGACTCCACGGCTCATCGGCACCGGTGACCTATAAGAGCACCGGCCTTGCGCGCGCACTCGAGATGAACGAGCTCTACATTACGTTTAGCGGTTACTGGCCCGAGAAAAACGCACACATGTATACCGGCACATTCAAGGAGTGCGAAGCCTACAGCGTCTGCGCCCGCGCGAGCGGAGAATCCTCTCAGACACTGGTCGTTGCCTCTGCGGGAAACACGGCTCGAGCGTTCATGCGCGTATGCTCGGAAAACGAGATTCCCATCGTCATTTGCATTCCCGAGGAAAACCTAAACGCCTTGTGGAGTGTCGGCCCGATTAACGAGTGCGTGAAAGTGCTAGCCGCCGGGGGAAACGCCGATTATACCGACGCCATCCGACTCGCCGGTCTCGTCGCCGCACACGACGGTTACATCGCCGAAGGCGGGGCGAAAAACGTCGGCCGCCGTGACGGAATGGGCACTACCGTGCTTTCCGCCGTCCATGAGATCGGGCGTCTGCCGGATTACTACTTTCAAGCCGTCGGAAGCGGCACCGGCGCGATCGCGGCATGGGAGGCCAACCGTCGGCTCATCGGAGACGGGCGCTTCGGAGACCACACAATGCGGCTCATGCTCTCGCAGAACGCCCCCTTCCTCTTACTGCATGATTCGTGGAAACGCAGATCTCGCGGTCTTGCAGAAATCGAGGAGGGCATAGCAAAAGAACAGATACACACCATCCGCGCGAAGGTCCTCTCCAACCGCACCCCGCCCTACTCGATCACCGGAGGCCTGTTCGACGCCCTTACCGATACCGACGGTGTCATGTATGCGGTTGAAAACGAAGCTGCGGACACGGCGTTACATCTGTTTCGCGAGACGGAAGGAGTCGATGTCGCACCGGCGGCCTCGGTCGCGGTAGCCAGTCTTATGGAAGCGCGGGCGCAACAACAGGTGGGCCCGGATGATGTGGTCATGCTCAACGTCACGGGCGGAGGATACGCTCGCGTGTTCGCAGATTTCGACCTCGTACACGCGCAACCGAACGCAGTAATCGACAAACGTCATTTTAGCGACTCCAAGATTCGTCGGGTACTCGAACATGTATGGTGAAATGTTAGCTTCAGAGGCTATAAGGGAATAGGAGAAGGCATATGTCGCCACAAGACAGCTCAATCATCGAATCAAAAACTCATGTCGATCTGTTCGACAAGTGCAAAACGGACGGCGGTTACTTTGGAGGGCCCCGCGTAGACGACGACCACTACTACACTCGTCCCATCCTGCCACCCAAACCGGGAACGGTCATGGAGTTCGAGGGCGAGGAAAAGATCATGTGGTCGGTCAATAACTACCTCGGCCTCGCCGATCATCCCGACGTTACACACGCGGCACAACAGGCGATAGCCGAGTTCGGCATCAGCGCTCCTATGGGCTCTCGCATGATGACCGGCAATACCGAATATCACCGGGCGCTCGAGAAGCGGCTCGCGGATTTTTCACAGAAGGAATCGGCATTTCTGTTTAACTACGGCTACCTCGGCGTTATGGGAACGATCGCATCGCTCGTAGGCCCCGACGACACCGTGGTCATGGACAAGCTCGCCCATTCCTGCATTGTCGACGGGGCGTTTCTTGCCGCGGGAACACTGCGGGTGTTCAAGCACAACAACATGGAAAGCCTCGAGAGCGTGCTCAAGAAGGTCAACCGCGAGCGCAAGGGCGGCGTGCTCATCGTAACCGAAGGCGTGTACGGCATGACCGGCGACATAGCGAAACTCCGGCAGATCGTGGAGCTCAAAGATCGCTACGATGCCCGGCTCTTCATAGATGATGCACACGGCTGGGGTGTCATGGGTGAACAGGGTCGCGGAAGCGCCGACTATGCGGGCGTCCAGGACGGCGTCGACATCTATTTCGGCACGTTTGCCAAGTCCTTCGCCGCGATCGGCGGGTTCTCCGCGTCCACCAAGAGCGCAATCGACTGGATCAGCTACAATGCGCGGACCCAAGTGTTCGCAAAGAGTTTGCCGATGGTCTACGTGCAGGCTCTCGATACGACCCTCGATTTGGTTGCCTCTGCCGACGATAAGCGACAACGCATGTGGGACAACTCGAACATGCTGAAGCAAAAGATTTCGGAGCTCGGCTACTTTGTGGGGCCCGGAGAGTCCCCGATTTGCGCGGTCTTTGCTCCACTGCACGATCAGGACGTGGTCACCGTAGGCAAGCAACTCATCCGCTACTTCCGCGAGCGCGGCGTGTTCGTGACCGCCGTTACCTACCCGGTTGTGCCCATGGGATTGGTCATGTTCCGAATGATTCCAACCGCCGACCACTCCGAGCAGGAAATCGACCAAACCGTCGCGGTTTTTCGCCAACTGCGCGACGAATCGGACTTCGACATCCGCCTCGGCGATGATGATGTGAAGTCGATCCGCAAGGTCTACGGCCAGGCCTAGGCGTCAGAGATCGGAGGTCCGCTTGAGAGCCAACAGGCGGATTACCCACTTCGGCACTTCTTTCCCCAGCCCGCCCTTTGCCAAGTTCACGTTGATACCAAGGGCGGGCAAGATGGGGAGCTTGTGCGTTTCGACAAACTCGACCAGCGTACCTCCGGCATCCTCCACGTAGGCAAAACGGCCCCCGGCATCCCCCATGTCGAATGTTTCGCCGGAGTCTACGGTAAAGGGATTTCCCACCCGCTCGCAGGCCTCTTTCAACGCATCCATACCCTGCACGTCGAAACATATGTGAATAAATCCCAGGTCTCCCCAGTACCGGTCCGCGAAAACGGCATGTCCCGGCTCGTCGAGTGACTGCAGAAGCTCGATCGATGTATCGCCGAGCAACGGAGCAAAGCTTCCCCGCCGCGTGGTGGAGTGAGTCAGCAAAACACGCCGGACTCGTCTATGGCCGGACGGCAGCCCGCCGAGGTCGGCAAACACCCCGGTCTCGTCGTACACGACGCGGTCATAGCCGAGAACATCCTGGTAGAGCGGGAGACTCTTTGCAATGTCCGGTGTGCCGATAGCAACCCCCCCGACACCCCCGATAGGTGCGGGACGCCGCGAGAACCAAGAGCCGGCCTCAATGATCTGAAACGGATTTCCCAGCGGGTCCTCTACGAAAAAGTGCGTGTTGCCCACCGGATCCGGCAGTGGCTGCGAAAGAAGGGTTACCCCGGCTCTTTCGAGCGCCGCGGCGGCCGCGTGCACGTCGCCGGATTTGAGCCGGGGAGCAAGGACGCCGTGATCGCCGAGTTGGGGCCCGCGGCTTGAGGCTACGGGCTCTCGGCTCGTGTACTGCCATACTTCGAAACCGCCGCCGCCGTGCATGTTGAGCGCAAGCGCCGCCTCCCGACTCTGCACGGTGCCCCCCGTATACGGCGTCATGAACGGTGCCTCCGCAGCGTCGTTGAACGCCGGCACGTCGAACCCGAAATGCTCCGCATACCATTTCCACGCTTCGGAGAGATTCGGGACACCGACTCCGACCTGCTGTATGCCTGTTATCCGATAACCGTCCTCTATCATGAGCATTTCCCCTTCGTTTCTGTCTGCGGCGCCGCCATGCTATCAGCAAACCGTGGCGCCCACAACAGGAACGTTTCACCACCTCTCGACCGGACGGCCGGCCGGCACGTCGGCCGGGCGAGCTGACGGGACGGAGGGGAGACGGCCGGGAGGGCCGTATCAGACGAACAGCAACGCCCAGTTCGACAGGATCAACACCGCCATCACACTCGCCCCCATTACGCTTGTCGCCACCGTGTCGGCCTGCGGGGGCTCCTGCGGCTCTCCCGGAAGGTAGAGCGATTCCAAGATGTCGTCGATGCTCCCAATGAGCCGCCGCGCCTCGAGCTTCTGCCGTTTGGTATCTACGATTCGCTCGAAATAGTAGAACAGCCGCACCAACAGGCCCCCGAGCCGGCCCGGCAATCTCAGGTCCGGTCGGATGCTGAATAGCGAAATGAACACGAGCCCCACGATTGTCACTCCCTTCATCACCCCGCTGCTCAACGCCCCCTGGGTAACCTCAAACGGTCCAATGGAAAACAACACTCTTCCCATTGGACTGAGCAGATTGAAAAACGTGATGGAGCTCACCATGATGACGAAGTACATCCACTTGATCTTCTTTCCCGCCACCGTCGAGAGCCAGGCGAACACGAGCACCTGTGCCACGCGAACGACCAACTCGTCCTGAAAAAGGTACGCCGGCAGGATGACCGCGCTGGTAATAAAGAGGTGGAGCGGATGGGTGTTGCGGGTAAAGAAGTTATCTTTGGAGACTTTCACGGACCTTCCCAAGCCATCGCGACTGCTGTAGGAACTTCTGCGCGAAAAGCCCGACCGCGAATCCGCTTGCGACCCCGAGGGCAACGAACGGCGGCGCAATGACCCACGCGCTCATTCCAAAGATGAAACGAACCGAAAGAAATATCTGCACCGAATTCGACGCGATCGCGCCGAACACGCTGATTCCGACAAGGCTTATGCGCTCGCCAAATAGTTTCTGCGAGGCCAGCATGACGAACGCGCTTGCAAAAGAGCCACCCAGCGAAAAGAGAAACACGTACGAGGCAAGCGTACCGTTTATGAGCCCCTGTCCGAGCACTTTGAGAAGCACGAGCAGTAAGACGTAGCGTGGGGAGAACAGCTTGAGACTGATGATGACCGGCAAGTTCGCGAGGCCGAGGCGAAAAAACGGAAACGGTTTTGGAAAGAGATACTCGATCGTGGAGAAGAACAGGCAGGTGGCCCCAAAAAACGCGATGAGGTCGAGACGCTCATACAGGCGGCGATCCGCCTCCATGGTTAGCTCGGTCATAGGACCCGTGCCAGAACAAAAGTTATGTTATCACGCCCGCCCATTTCTCGGGCCTCGCGCAGCAGTCGTTCTCCCGCAGCTCTCATCGTTGCGCTCTCACGCAGAATCGCCTCGGTCGTCTCGTCCTCCACCATGTCGGAGAGCCCGTCACTGCACAGAAGAAACACGTCACCTTCGTCTCCCCCGTTGGTCAACTGCTGAACGTCCGCAAAAAAGCTCTCTTGTGAGCCGAAGCAGTTGGACAAAATGTTTCCGGGAATACGGGGATCACCCTCGAGCTCGCGCAGCGTATGATCCCGCGTTATCTGGTTGAGCACGCCGTTTTTGTAGACGTAGCAGCGGGTATCTCCCACGTGGAAGAGGAAGAACTCGCGCTCATAATAGATAAGTGCGGTCAACGTCGTCGCCATGCCCCGGTACCGGTGAATTGCGCTTGCGCGGCTTATGAGATGCTCCTGAATTCCGTCGGCAATGTGTGCAAGCTCTTGCATGATAACTGCCGGCCCGGCGTTCCTCTTGAGCGTGGATATATCCGTGCGCAGACAATCGAGTACCAGCTCGCTCGCCACCTCCCCCGCGCTCTGTCCACCCAATCCGTCTGAAACCGCAATAGCATAGGGCCTACTACGATCAGGGATCTCGTGAGTAGAATCGTAACGACTGTCTCGCACGAGTCGTTTAGCAACGAGTGCCATATCTTCGTTGTGTGAGCGAACGAGCCCGGCATCGCTCGTCGCATGAACTTCCAGCCGCATGCAGCTCCCAAGCACCCGAGTACAATTACCCGAGTATATGATGTTTATTTCCTACAAACAAGCTCGTCCAATCTAAACGAGGGTATTAACCACCTTGTTGCCGACCGGGGGCACCGTGTACCATCGGCATATGATTAATGTACAGAAAATCGACGATGATCACTACACGGTTACCGTAAGCGAAGGCGGCTCGGAGTCGAGCCATACGGTAGAGCTCGACGACACGTATTACAACAAGATCTCCGACGGCTCGATTTCCAAGACGGATCTTATTCGGCGGTCTTTTGAGTTCCTGCTTGCCCGGGAGCCGAAGGAAAGCATTATGGGGCGCTTCCACCTCTCTACTATTGCCCGGTTCTTTCCGGAATACGAATCTGAGATCGGCTCTACGTAG
>JAWLED010000038.1:20280-25785 GCA_041686235.1 Spirochaetia bacterium
CTTGCCCGGGAGCCGAAGGAAAGCATTATGGGGCGCTTCCACCTCTCTACTATTGCCCGGTTCTTTCCGGAATACGAATCTGAGATCGGCTCTACGTAGGAATCAGATAAAAAGCTCGGCGGCAGAGAACCGGTCCGACTCAGCCGGCCGCCCGGGGGTGCCGCTCGGCGACTGGGGGCCCAGGGGTGCCGCTCGGCGACCGCGGGGCCCAGGGGTGCCGCTCGGCGACCGCGGGGCCCGCCGGCCGGAGCCATGCGGGGCTCAAGACGGTATCCGGTTCTGAAACACTTTGAACGCGGCGGGATTCGAACCCACGACCTTCGGCTCCGGAGGCCGACGCTCTATCCAACTGAGCTACGCGTCCGTGCAGTGTAAGCTATCTTTCCCCGCGAGTGGTGTCAACCTGTTGTAGACTCATCGCCGACGACGAGGCTACAATACCGCCGGTGAAACTGGGAAAGAAGAACATGGGCGTGCTCGCCCGCCTCAGCATTTTGACGGCGCTCATCGGAACGTTCGGCTGGGCCATCCTCGAGCGACTCGCCGGGGTGATGGGCGCCGAGGTCGCGTTGGGGGTCGGACCGATCGGGTTCGACGCGATGATCATATCGCTCTATATCTACGTAAACCCCGGCACAGTCCTTGGCGCCGTGGCCGCGATCCCGGTGTTTCGGTCCTTATGAGCCGTAACAGGGTTGAGGACACCGCATGAGCACTACAATGAATAATCTCCTCGTACTTGCCTCCTCGTCCCCGCGCCGCAGAGATCTCCTGCGGCAAATGGGGCTCGATTTCGAAGTGGTAGAACCTGCCCCGGATGACGATCGTGCGGATCATCGCCCCGCGGTAGATTTCGCGCGGGATCTTGCGCGTCGCAAGGCGCTCTCGGTCGCCGAGCAAAGGGGGATGGACCACCGGCTCGTGCTCGGAGCCGACACGGTCGTGTACGACGCCGAGCACATCTTACTGAAAGCCGCACATCGAGATGAGGCGCGAGGGATGCTTCGCCGTCTTTCCGGCGCAACTCACCGTGTGGTAACCGCGCTTGCCTTAGTGGACTCCCGCACCTCCTCGGGCAATGAGCGCCCTTCCCCGCAGGTGCGCCACGATGTCACCGCCGTCACGTTTGCCGAGCTCAACGGGGAAGAGATCGACGCGTATCTCGATACCGGCGAATGGGAAGGCGTTGCCGGCGCGTATCGGATACAAGGACGGGGGGCGGCCCTCGTCGAGTCCGTGGAAGGGACCTACTCTACGGTGGTGGGCTTGCCAATTCGCCTCCTTTATTCTATGTTGAAGCACACAGGGTATCGAGTTTTCTAATCTCGTTCCCTGATACTCCGGCGAAGGGTTTAGCGAACGCTTCGTACGAGAAATAGAGATGGCTAAGCGCTACGCAGGTCGCGGGAGAGCTATATCCCGGGAGCACGCGTAACGCACATGAGGAGGATCAGCAGTGGCAGTAGTCACAATGAAGAACCTGCTAGAGTCAGGTGTGCACTTTGGTCATCAGACCAAACGATGGGATCCACGGATGAAGAAGTTCATCTTTGCCGAGCGCAACGGGATCCACATCATCGACCTACAAAAGACCATCGGGGCGATCAAAGAGGCATACGATGCCGTTCGCCGGACGGTCATCAACAACAAGTCGGTTCTGTTCGTCGGCACGAAAAAGCAGGCGCAACAGGCAATCGAGCGGGAAGCAACCAAGTGCGGTATGTTCTACGTGAACAATCGGTGGCTTGGGGGCATGCTTACGAATTTCACCACCATTAAACACTCGCTTCAGCGTCTCAAGAAGGTCGACAAGATGGAAGTCGACGGGACCTTCGAGAGTCTGACCAAGAAAGAGGTGGCCCGCCTCAACAGAGAACGAGCGCGTCTCGAGAAGAACCTCGGCGGCATCAAGGAAATGAAAGAGCTTCCGGGTATCGTGTTCATCATCGATACCAGAAAGGAAGCAATTGCGGTGGCCGAAGCCCAGAGGCTCGGCATCCCGATCGTCGCCGTGGTAGACACCAATTCGAATCCCGAGGGCATCGACTATCCTATTCCGGGTAACGACGACGCCATCCGGGCAATCAACCTTTTTGCCTCCATAATCTCCCAGGCAGTGATCGAGGCCGACAACGAAATCGGACTCGAGGTCATAGAGAGCCTGCAGGAAGATGAGCGGCCCGAACAACAGACGGCGCCTCAACCCGAGGAAGCGATCGCCGCCGAAAGCACCGCAGAAGCGCAGTCCGAAGGCGAAGAAGCCGCCGAACCCGATGTGGAAACCGCACCGGTGGCAGCTGTTGTAAACGAAACGGCGGAGGCCGAAAAAGCCGGCGCTGAAGAAGAAGAGGAAGCCACCTATACCGCCGAGGATTACTCCGACTATCAACCGGAGGATACCTCCGACGACGGCGAGACAAAGACGCGGGAAGAATACGTGGCCGAGCAATCGGGCTATAATGAGGAAGACCTCTACGAAACGGATAAAGAGTAGGAGAGAGGCTACGTGGAAATAAAAGCACAGGACGTAAAGAGACTACGAGAGAAGACCGGGGCCGGCATGATGGACTGCAAGAAGGCCCTCACTGAAGCCCAGGGTGACTTTGACGCCGCCGAGCGCGTGCTCAAGGAAATGGGGCTCGCAGCCGCCCAGAAGCGCTCCGGTCGAGCAACCAATGAGGGCCGTGTATTTACCAAAGTTTCGGGAAAGCAGGCAGGCATACTCGAGCTTGGCTGTGAAACCGACTTCGTGGCGCGAAACAAAGACTTCATCGCGCTGGGCCACGACCTTCTCACCAAGATGCTCGATGAAGGACTCGATGGAAACTCCTCGGAGGTACAGTCCACCATTCAGGAAGCCATCGGGAGAATCAAGGAGAACATGAGCTTTAGCCGCTTCGCGCGGATGACCGCCGGCGAAAACGAGCTCATCGTGGATTACGTCCACGGGGACGGCGGCGGCATCGGCGTATTGGCAAAACTCGAAGCGGATAAGCCGGAGCTTCTCGGTGACGAGCGGGTAAAGAACTTTGCCTTCGATATTGCTTTGCATGTGGCTGCGTTCAACCCGCCCTACCTTAGCCCGGATACGGTGCCCGAGGCCTATCTGACCGAACAACAAGAGATCTTCAAAAAGCAGGCCGAAGGCATGGGTAAGCCCGAGAAAGTCATCGACGGCATCGTGCAAGGCAAGCTCAAAAAGCACCTTGCCGAAATTACCCTCGAACAGCAGCCCTTCGTCAAAGACGACAAACAGACCGTTAAGCAGGTCGCAAAAACCATCGGAGACGAAGTCGGCGGCCGTATTGCGGTATCGGATTTCGTGTACTTCAGAGTTGGAGACGCGACAGAGTAGCATATCGCCGTTCCCCGCAACGCGAGGAACGGCGTTTATTTTTGGAGAGAAACAATGAGCAATAGCGTACAGAAGGATGCCGACGAGAGAATGCAGAAGTCCGTACAGGCTGCACAGGACGAGTTGAACACTCTGCGCACCGGCCGTGCCTCCTCGGCTTTGTTCGAGAAGATCAAGGTTGACTACTACGGCAATCCCACCCCCTTAAGCCACATGGCAACGATATCGGTGCCGGAAGCCCGTCTTGTCGTCATTCAGCCCTGGGACAAGTCGACGATTAACGAAATAGAGAAGGCCATCCAAAAGTCCGAGCTCTCGGTTAACCCCTCCAACGACGGTAAAGTTATTCGCATCAATATCCCGCCCCTGACCGAAGAACGACGTCAGGAATACGTCAAGATTGCAAAGAATATGGCCGAGCAAGCCAAGGTGGCTATTCGCAACATCCGACGGGACGCAAACGACGAGCTCAAAAAGGAAAAGAAAAACGGGGATCTCTCCGAAGACGACGAAAAGCGGCTGGAAGATGAGATCCAGAAGCTTACCGACAAGTATGTGAAAGAAGTCGATACCGCGCTCGAAGAAAAGGAAAAGGACATTCTGGAATACTGATGGAGCACGCCGCACCTCTTGATACCGGGCAGCTGCCACGTCACGTCGGAATCATTATGGACGGAAACGGGCGGTGGGCAAACGCTCGAGGCTTAAAGCGAACCGACGGACACCGAGAGGGGCTCAAAGCGGCAAAGCGCGTCGTGCGTCGTGCAAGCGAGCTCGGCATTCCCTACGTATCGCTGTTCACGTTTTCCACCGAGAACTGGCGCCGAACCTCGGATGAGGTCAAGTTTCTCATGAGCCTGGTGGGCACCAACCTCAGGAAAGAGTACCCGTTTTACAAGGAAAACAACATCCGCGTGGTGCATTCCGGCGACTTGCTCGGACTCCCTGAAAATGTCCGCAAAGAGCTTACTGCAGTCGAAGCCGATACGGCCGAGTTCAGCGGCACCCGGGTGAACTTGGCAATGAACTACGGCGGACGCAATGAAATCCTGAGAGCTTTCGCGCGCCTTTCGGCCGCCGAAGACTACACCCCGGGCGAAGTTCCGGACGAGGATTCGCTGCGGCGCTATCTTGATCGGCCCGAGTTCCCCGACCTCGATCTCGTTATTCGCTCCGGCGGCGAGCGTCGCATCAGCAACTTTCTCCTGTGGGAAATTGCCTACGCGGAGCTCTGGTTCGGCACCCGTCTGTGGCCGGATTGGACCGGTGACGACCTCGACGAGGCCGTCCGCGAGTTCCAATCTCGCAAAAGAAACTTCGGCGGGGCTAGATGAGAAATATCATCACACGGGTGCTCTTGTTCTTGCTGGCAACACCCGCGTTGCTTGCAGCGGTCTTTCTGTTGCCCGGCTATAACCACCTCGCGTTTAACATAATCGTGTGCATTGCCGCCGGCGTTGCCGGAATGGAAGTGCTTTCGATGTTCCGCGCTTCGCGCATCGGCGCCCGAGGGGCCCTCCCGATCGCGTTTATCGTGGGAGCCGCGCTCCCCCTTGCGGCTACCGTGGTAACCCTTACTGCCGCCTCGGCAGAGCTCCTGCTCGTTGCCGCGGTAGCGGCCGTCGCCGTCCTACTCGCGGGTGCCGCGGTAACGGCGAAAGCGGGAGACTTCGAGGCTGCTTTGCCCGCCCTTGCCGCCTACTTCTTTGCCCTGATGTATCCGGGGCTATTCGCCGTTTACGGTGTGCGCATGACGCAACTGCCTTCGGCGTCAATTCTCATTGTTGTTTTTCTCTGCTCCGTCTTTTTCAACGACTCACTTGCCTACGTGACCGGCATGCTGTTTGGGCGCCGTTCTCGCTCCATCCTCGCGGTAAGCCCGAATAAGAGCCTCGTAGGATTCGCCGGCGGATTTGTGGCCTCCATACTGGTCATCGTTGCAGCCGGCGAGCTTGCCCCCGAGGTATTTCCCGGACCGCTGTATGCACGTGTTCTGTTCGGGGCGCTCATCGGCCTCGGTACGATCCTTGGTGACCTCGGCGAAAGTGCTTTGAAGCGCGCCGCGGATGTAAAAGACTCCGGTCAAATCATTCCGGGACGAGGGGGCATTCTCGATTCGGCGGATTCTCCGCTCTATGTAGCCCCTATCT
>JAWLED010000039.1:0-25771 GCA_041686235.1 Spirochaetia bacterium
TTTGAGCGAGACGTAATCTCCGACAACGTCGACGATGTTGACCTTACGCGCGATCTCATCGATTACGTGTTTAGCAATTCTCAACGCTTCCTCGCTACGGGTTCTTCAGGTATAAGACTTTTGCTTCGTTGTGTTCCTCGAGGCTCTTTGAAAAATGGTGCTCATCTGCCTCCGGCCCTTCGAGGACAAAATAGTAGTAGTCGGTATCGGCCGGATGAAAAGCTGCGTCCAGCGCCACCTTCCCAGGGTTCGAAATCGGGCCGGGTGGAAGCCCTGAATTGCGGTACGTGTTGTACGGGGATTCTCGCTCGAGATCTCGATAGAAAAGCTTTTCAGGATGGTCGAGCCCCTGTTCTTCAGTCATGACGTAGGCCACCGTTGCGCAGGATTCGAGCCGATAACCGCCGTCGAGTCGGTTATAGAACACCGAGGCTATCTTGGGCGCTTCTTCTTTCGTGAGATATTCGCGCTCCACTATGGAGGCCACGATAACCCGTTCAAACAGTTCCTGCGAATCCATTTCCTCAATATCCGGTTCGATCTCTCGGAGCACCCCGAAGAAGGTGGAGAGCATGTGTCGAGCCACCTTTTCCGCGGGATAATCCTGGTTGAACAGGTAGGTATCCGGATACAGAAATCCCTCGGCGCTCTCCGCCTCAATTGAAAACGCGTCGAGGAGTTCCCGGCTCTCTATGGCCTTTTCGAACTCGTCCGCTGGGGTGATGCCCCGGCTCTCGAGGCGGGCGGCAATATCGGTTGCCGTCCACCCCTCGGGTACGGTCACTTTGTGCAGTACCTGTCCCCCGGAGGTCAGGTAGTCGTGCACGCGGACTGTCGTTTGGCCGGGCTCGAGGCGGTAACTGCCGGTCTGAAATGCGGTTTGAGTGCCTCGAAGTCGGCTTATGCCTCGCAGAAGGAGGTCTTCCCTAATAACTCCCGCCTTTTCGAGTCGCGCAGCAATTCGACCGAGACTCTCTCCGGATTCGATCCGAAATGAGACTGCGGACCCGCCCTGCTCCTGCGGCGGCTGATTCAAATAGTAAGCCACTGCAGCGAGCGCCGAGCCGAGAAGAAATAAGGCCAGTACCACCAGCGTTATGATCCGTACCGCGGTTCTCAACACGAACGACCGGTATTCCCCTTTCTACAGTACCTATCGGATCAAGATGAATTCAACCCTACGGTTTTTCCAGCGGTTTTCTTCGTCCGTATGGGGAACCAACGGCTCGGTCCCGCCTCTACCCAGTGTCGAAATGCGATCTTCGCTCAAGCCGCGCTGCACGAGTGCATCCTTTACGGATTCGGCACGAGCCTCCGACAGTGGCTGCAACTCCTCCTCTTCTTCGCGTTCGGTCTGCGTCAAGTTTACCGCATGTCCTTCAATCCGAATGCGATAATCGTCATATTTCGTGAACACCTCGACAAGCCGTGTGAGCACCGCGGCGTTCTTCGCGCCCCGCTCGGTGTTCGAGTCGGTGATGAGCTCGGGACTGTTGGGCGCAAACGTTATACTCGAAATCTGCACCCGCAGCCGGTCTCCATCGCGAACGACGAGTACGTCGACCGGGATCTCGCCTTCTGTAACGGTGGTGTTGCCGACGACGTCGGTTACCTCCAGCTCATAGGGGTAATCCTCGGCTGAGATTACGAGCTCGCCGGACTCAGAGCGTCCGTCCCAGATGATCTCCTCCGCCGGCATGCCCTGCCCGGAAAAGTCCGTGAAGAAGTTTTCATTTCGGTCGAGTATCTCCATTCGCCAGCTTGCGATATCGCTCTCATCTTCCACGTCGATGGCAATTTCGAGCTCGTCGTCTACTCCATCGTTATCCGGAGAGAAGGGTACCGGCGAGAGGTCGACGTCGACCTCGGGCGGGCTCACGTCGAGTCGGAAGCTCGAGGTCTCGCTACGTGGTCTGTCGCCCTTGGCGTATTCTACTACGTAGCGCGCGGTGTACTCGCCTTCCTCTATGTCTCCCCGGGAGTCCTCGCCGTTCCATTCGATCTGTTCATTCGGCTGCGCCTGGTCACCTTCAAAGGTGCGTACCGGAGTGCCGGTTTCATCGAGTATGTCGAGCGTCCACGACTCGACCCCCTCGAGGAGGTTCGTGTAGATGCTGATTGTGACAGTGTCACGGTAATCGTCGCCGTTCGGGGAAAACGCCGACCTATCCACGGTAACAAAGACCTCGGTTTCGCGGTTGTCGACGCGGATGTTGGACATCGTTTCTTCGGTCGTGTTGCCGGCAGCGTCCGTGGCGGAAACCTCGTAGCGATAGGAACCGTTGGACACCAGATTTCCGGAGTCGTCGCGTCCGTCCCACTCCAAGGTGGGAAGCTCACCCTTCCAGAAAAAGTTTCTGACCGTTTCGCCGTCCTCGTCGACGATGCGACCTTCCCAGCCGTCTTCTTCGGAGGAGTCCTGCTCGATTCGCACAACGTCTTTGTTTCCGTCGCCGTTGGGCGAGAAGAGCGTGTATTCCGCCTCGAGGTCGACCCGCGGATAGGTGGTATCGAGGGCAACCGTCGAAGTGGATGCCTCCACCACGTCTCCGTCGTTGTAGGTTACCTCGAGCACCGCGCGGTAGTCGCCGTCCGACACGCGATCTCCGTCATCATCAAATCCGTCCCATACAAAGGGCTCGTCGATCTCGCCTTCCCCGCTGATCGTGCGAACCGCCGATCCGTCGTCGGTCTCGATTGTTAGGGTGTAGGAGACGACATTTTCGTTCTGCTGAACCTGAGGGAACAGGCGCAACTGGTCGCGAGTGCCGTCGGCGTTCGGTGAGAACGCTTCGTATTCGGGCGAGAGCAGCACCTCGGCTTCCTCGGTGTCGAGAGTGAAGCGAACAGGTTCTGAAGATCCCGTGTTGCCGGCACGGTCGGTTGCGGTCAATTGATAGCGGTAGTCGCCGTCCTCGGCAAGCTGCCCGTCGGAGCGACGCCCATCCCAGCTGATGCTGAGATCCGCGGTTTCTCGGAAGGTAAAGGTGCGAACCGTATCTCCACCCACTCTCGAGATCTCTCCTTCCCAGAGCTGCTCGGAGGAGGTCTCCTGATCGAAGGTTATAACGTCGCGGTTACCATCCGAATTGGGTGAGAACGCTTCGAAATTGGCGCGAACCGTGGCACGAGGCGGCGTAACGTCGAGGGTAAACTCCGGAGAGGTAGCCTCGGGACGGTTGCCGTTTTGGTACTCAGTTGAGAAGCGGGCTCGGTAACGCCCCTCGGGAAGTCGCGAGCCGGACTCGTCGTCCCCGTCGAATGTGACCCGCTCGGGCGGATTCCTCAACCCGGAATAGCGACGATGGACCTCACCGTCTTCATCAACAATCTCTATGCTCCAGCGTTCGAGACCGGACGTTACCGGGACCTCGGGGAGTAAGCGGATTCTGTCTTTGACACCGTCGTCGTTGGGAGAAAAATAGGCGGTGTCGATGGAAATATTCACCGGCGTGGGGCGTGTATCGAGAATGATATTGGTCAATTCCTCTTCAGTGCTATTGCCGGCGCGGTCGGTGCTCTCGATTTCGTATTGGTAGACACCGTCCGGGACGAAGTCACCGTCGTCGTCTCTCCCGTCCCACGATATCGCCTCCGGGGCGCTATCCTCCCAGCTCCAGGTCTTAACCACTTCACCGTCTGAGTTTGTTATTTGGGCTTCCCACAGGTCTTCGGTGCTGCCTGACTGAGCTATGGGGAACTCGTCTTTATTTCCGTCCCCGTCGGGAGAAAAGATGCGGTCGTCGGAGCTCGGTTTTTCAAGCTCTACCGTCGGATCGGTAGTATCGACGACTACTTCGTACTCGTTCGAGCGAGCTTCATTTCCATTGTCGTCGACTGCCGAAAGGACGAAGCGGTACGTTCCATCCTCCACCACGGAACCTTCATCCGAGGTGCCGTTCCAGCGCAGCGTTTCCGGGATAGGAATGCCCGACTCCACCGCTGCGAGACGTTGGAGAATGTTCTCGAAGCCCTCGTTTTCGGGCCGATCTTCCTTGTTCTCTATTACGCGTACCGTTTCTCCGCCGGAGTTACGAAACTCCAAGGTATAGCTCTCGACGAAACGATCGTCCTCGATCGTAATGGGAAACTCGAGTGCATCCTTTACGCCGTCGTTATTCGGCGATATGTAGGTTGGCCCTTCGTAGTCGACGCTGATTTCGGGAGGCTCACGGTCGACTACGCCAAGAGGGGCGTTTACACCGGCGCCGAACGCCCACACATTGTCGTACATTGGTGCCGCGGCAACGCGGGTGCGAAGCTCGCTTTGGTTCCAGCCCCGGTTGGAAATGAAATTCTCGTCCTCTTGAAAGTTGGTGGATAGATTAACTGAGATTCCCACTGACGGCACGAAACTTCGGGAGTCGAAATCGCCGTCGGTTATCTGGCGGAAGTCTCCGCGCACGGACGAAAAGACCGAAACGCGGTCTGCTATGTTGAGCGAGGCACCGACGTTCGCCTTGAGATTCTGGACCGTCGGTAGGGAGAAGCTGTTACGCATGACGAGCTCGACGTCGTCGGTTTGTATGAGAGAGAACTCCGAGCCGACCGCCGGGGTGAAAACCGAAGGTACCGAGGACTTGCCCTCTACGGGTTCATAGGGAAGCCCCAAACCAAGAACCGATATCCCCCATTTGAAATCCTTGATAAAGCCGGCATCTCCTACGAGGTGTAGCAAACCGAGATCGGCCGTGACGCCCGTATCGGTTCTTCCGTCGCCTCCCACTCTAAAGTTGAGGCCGGTGCCTACGAGTAGATCGTCGTAGAGGGCTTTGGAGAACGATGTATGGGCAAGAAACGTCGAGCCGAGCTTCATCGAATCGAGCTCGGAACCGAGAAAGTGAACCAGCCCTGAAAATACGCCGACACGCGACGGTACGGTCGTGCCGATAGTCGTGGCGTGGCCTTGCCACCCCTCATTGTCGGCGCCGTCACCAAAGCCGGTAAGACCGATGTAACTTGCGTCCAGTACGACACGTTGTTTCAGCCCCGAAACCGCCGGGTTCATGATGTTCCCGGTAGGACTGTCGTCCGAGGTAACCGAGAAACCGCCGCCGAGAAAGACAGGCGAGACAAACTCGTAGACGTCGTCGCCGGCGGTCGGTGGATCGTATTGGGCGGCAATCGGAAGGGTGATAAGGAGGCTAAGAGCCACTATGCTTGCAATCTTTTTCATTACGTTCTCCAAAACTCAAATGGTAGCGCGAGGTGTCCCTGAAATCAGGCTCCACTCTCGGAGTTGAGGTAGTCATCTTCTAATCGTTCCATTTCTTCGATGGAAAGGTGTTCAAACAGCTCACGCTCGAGCTCATGTAAAGCGCCGAGAGTGTTCGTATCGAGCTCTTCCTCATGGCGCCGTAGAAATAGGTATAAGCCCACCACCGTTTTGCCGGTGAACTCAGCGCGTGCCGATTCAAGCTCTTTCATCGTCGTCTCTTGTGTAGCCGTGTTTCATAGCTCGATCGCCGTTCCTTCTTGACTCAGATAAATGTTGAGTTTCGTATTTCCCAGCCGATTCGCATACCATCGAGCAGACTGAAGGTTTTTGTGCAATTTTTTGTCGTTATAAAGCGGTTCGTGGTGAAAGAGATATAGGTTTTTCACGTTCCACGCGTTGGCGAAATCCACGCCGAGACTGAAACTCGAGTGTCCCCAGTTGTACTTTTCGATCGCTTCCCCGAGTGTGTACTGGGTATCGAGAACCATCATATCGGCGCCCTGGAAAAAGCGCGTATTCTCCGGGGTCTTTTCGAAATCGCTTTCCAACAACTCTACATCGGTTGCATGCACGAAGTTCTTCCCGTGTTCCCGTATGCGGTATCCGAATGCCCTTCCGGGATGATTGAGCTCGCGCCACTCGATTTCAGCGGAGCCGAGTCTCATCGGTGCCCGGTCGAGGGTGACGAACTCGAGATTGCTCATTTTCTCATCCATGGTGATAGGGAAATACGGATGCTGCATTTGACGCTTCAGGTTTTGTTCCAACTCCGGTAGCGGACTGTAGAAGACGACACGCACATTCGGGTCGTAGGCCGGTGCAAAAAACGGCAGCCCTTGCACGTGATCGTAGTGAAAATGAGTGAAGAACACGTGAAACTCGCGAATCTTCTTACGCTCTTTTTGCAGGGAGGCCGAAAGCACTTGTAGGCCACTTCCCGCATCGAACACGACCATCGTGTCGTCGGATAACCGAGCCTCCACGCACGGCGTGTTTCCCCCCGTGGTACCGAACAGCCACTCAGGGAGGCTTGCCAAAAACTGCTCTCGTGCATCCGCCGACTGAATATCGCAGCTGCGGATACGCTGCACGACACTTGTAATTTTGCTGCGAACCTCGTCGGGCAGAAGTGGTCGAGGATGTGAGCCGCGAGCTCCCCAGAAGCGTATGATCATCCGAGTCCCCTCACAACAGCAATTCGCGCCTATGCGCCTCGAGGTGTGCACGAATTTCCCCGGCGTCGTGTACGCCTCCGATATTAACGCCGGGGCACTCCCGTTCTACTTCGTCCCACTCGGCGCGACTTCCCAAATGCGCCGGCCAGAAGGGAAACGTACGACACTGCAGCGGCCGGTGCCGGTAAATGGAGCATTCGCCGTTGATCCAAAAAACGCAATCCTTGTTATCCTGCTCGCGCAGGCTCAACCGGGTTGCCACCCCGAGGTTCACCCGGCGACAGTAGTTGTGGGTTATCGACTCGACCGACTGCCCTAACCCGGTGGCCATACGGTGGAGGTCGTTTTGCGATAAGAACACATATCCGGTATCGAAACGGCAGCACATCGAACAACGCGTGCAGTGGAAACGTAAGCCGTTTTTGTAGAAATCTTCCGATTCGTTCACAAGCCTCTCGAATATCCCGATCGGGGTATGCTACCCGCATCGTGCTCACAATATAGCGCGGTACGGGTAGCTTCGTAAACGCCGGAAAAGAAATGGGTGGGAATGGGGAGTGTAGGATTCGAACCTACGAAGGCGAATGCCAACAGATTTACAGTCTGCCCCCTTTGGCCGCTCGGGAAACTCCCCGGAATGTTGGTGAAAGCTATCATAGTCCCTTTGATAGCGTCAAGGCGCTTCCAGCCATCTGTCGGATTCGAACCGACGACCCCGAGATTACAAATCACGTGCTCTGACCAGCTGAGCTAAGATGGCCCGTCTTCATGGACTACCGCGAAGATATCCACCCCGGTGTACCCGTGTCAAGCCGCAACTAATAGGGAGGCAATTCAGTATCAAGAGAGCCGTCGTAGGTGAGAACCTCGGTGTGCTGAGAGAACACCGAAACGGTGTGCTCGAACTGGGCCGTGAACTCACCGTCGGCCGAGACGTAGGTCCAACCGTCTTCGAGTAAGCGCACTTCTCCGTTTCCCAGACTCAATACCGGTTCTATGGTCAAAACCATGCCCGGTACTACCGGCCGCCCCATTGCGGGACTTCCCGTGTTTGCAACTACCGGCTCCTCGTGCAGCTCGCGACCTATTCCGTGGCCCGTAAACGTTTTCACGACGCTGCACCCATGACGCGCGGCGGTGTGCTCGATAACCGCCGCAACATCGCCGAGCCGGCGACCGGCCCGACAGGCGGCGACTCCGGCATTGGTCGTCTGCCAGGCGGCACGCAAGAGTCGCAGAGCCTCGGGGCCGACCTGCCCAACGACGTATGTCCAAGCTGCGTCCGCCGACCACCCATCGATGCGGGTGGAAATATCCACCGTTACGATGTCTCCGTCTTCGAGGACCCGGTGGGAGGGAATACCGTGCGCGGCAACGTTGTTAACCGAAATCGAGGCCGCCCCGGGAAACCCGAGCCTGCGGTGGGAAACTTCCGCATGCGCCTTATTGAGACGGTGTGCACACAGTTGGTCCACCTGCGCAATGTCGAGCTCCGGCCGGATTAGCCCGCCTACCTCACGGAGAATGGCGGACAATAGGCGGCACGGAGGTCGCATGCGCGTGACATCGGCTGACGTCTTTAGCGGGACGTACGGCTCCATGAGGGACGTCAGCCTCGCTCCTCGCTGAGGTCGGGCCGCAGCCGGCGGGCACCGTCGAGATAGACCGGACTGACCGGTTCGTCGCCGTCGGTCTCGAAGGTCATCAACACGCGAAGGGTTTTCGGCAGTGAGTCCGGGTATGTTGGTTCGCTGGTGCAGAATAGAGGAACCTGCGAGTACCCGAAACGTCGTAAGGCGCGTGCCGGATTCTCTGAGCAAAGGTCCGTCGTCTGGGAGAAAATCAAGCTGATAATCCGGTCGGGATCGGCCTTGTTCGACTTCACGAGGGAGGAAACGAGGCGCTGCACCGCGTCCGCCATGGCGGGTGCGGTGTCCTGTTCCAGCTGAACGGCTCCACGGACTGCTTTAACCGACATCGGAGAAGAGCATATCATATGCGCCCGTTTCGGCGCTATATTATACAACGGGTTGTATGACCACAGTGACGAGGTGGGCACTGAAGCTCAATAGCAGCGAAAAGACGGTGGCAACGGCAGCATATACGAGCCGCCCGAGAAGAATATGGCGACGTGAGACCATCCATGCGACTAAGGCGACCGCGTAATAGACCGTTGCAAAACCGCACAGAGCACTGGTAACTCGAAGTATAGCAAGAAGCATTAGCTGCGAGCTGGGAAGAAAACGCTGGTAGTTGCCGAGTAGGTACATGCCCATGACAATGGCCGAGACCAAGAGGAGAAACACGCTTAGCGCTTCGAGGATGCGCATGCTTCTGTAGAGGACGGGATAGTGATGCGGGCGATCGGAGTGCTTACGGGCCATGATAGTGCGAACCATAGAAGGCTCTGTGCGCAGAGTATAGCAGAACGTGATATTGCATCGAAGGGGTATTTGGCCTACGATGAGAAACTCATCCATGCCCGACCCTACGCCGAATACAAAGGACATCGACACAGTTTCCGCGCGTAGCCGTCGAGCCCTCATATCTATGATTCGCGCACGCTCCGCCCCGTGTGCTCCACAACCGACCGAAATGACCCCGGTTCATGCCGATCTCAGCTCAATTCGCGCCGTGCTTTTCGACATCTATGGTACTCTGTTCGTGTCGGGATCGGGAGATATCGGCGTTTCCATGGCCGCCGGCGCGCATACGCAGTTTGCCCGCACGCTCTTTTCGGTGGCTCCAAACCTTCTTGCCGGAGATGTCCGGCCCGGGCTCCAGTGGTCGGAAGCGGAGCGCGATCGGCCTACCGTGGAAGAAAACGGTGAAGCGGAAAACGGTGAAGCGATTGAGGCGTACCGTCGCGTCGGAAAGGCTGCCCGCACAGCGTATTACGGTGCGATCGAAGCGTTTCACCGGGAGAAACGGCGCGCGGGAATCGATTACCCCGAGGTCGATATTCGCGAGGTGTGGGCTCGGGTGTTCAGCGATCTCTATGAGGCGGACCTGTTGCGTGACCTTCCGCATCCGGAGGTGATCGAGACCATAGCCGTAGACTATGAGTTACGGAGCAACCCGGTGTGGCCCATGCCGCAGGCAGATGAAACACTGCGCAACCTCAACGAGGCCGGCTACGCTCTCGGGGTAGTGTCGAACGCACAGTTTTTCACCCCTCTGTTGTTTCCCGCCTTGCTGGGTCGGGAGCCCGGTTCCCTTGGTCTGCAACAGCGCTTGAGCGCCTATTCGTATCGGGAGGGCCGGGCGAAGCCGTCACCGCAGATGTTTAGCTCCCCGCTTTCGGAGCTTCGCCGTTCGTATGATATTCGCCCGGAGCAGGTACTGTACGTTGGCAACGACATGAAAAATGATATGATGACCGCGTCACGAGCGGGTTGTCGAGCTTGCTTATTTGCCGGGGACCGCCGGTCACTGCGGGCTCGCGAAGACGACGAAGAGGCATCCCGCACGCGGCCGGATGCCGTCATTCTGGAACTCAGAGAGCTCGGATCGATGCTCTCGTTTGGAGGGGCTCAGTATGCGAAAATTTCTGATTAGTCTGGTGATTGTCATCTTGGCCGGTGGAACGGCGTTCTATTTCGGATGGGTGCAGCTCCAGCTGCCTCCAAATACCTACGGTGTGGTGTTCACCAAAACCGGCGGCTGGGACGAGACCGTGCTCGAACCCGGTGAGTTTCACTGGAGGTGGGAACGATTGCTGCCGACCAATTTTACGCTTCACGTGTTTCCCGCTACTCCCCACGACTCGGTGGTTACCTCATCGGGGACCCTGCCTTCGGGAGACGTTTACGCCGAATACCTCGACCAACGTCCCGACTTCGGTTACGAAATCGAAGTCGACCTTGCGTTCCGTGTACGAAAAGAAGACCTGCCTCAGCTTGCCGCCGAGGAAGACCTCGAACCGGAAGGGCTCGAAGAATGGTATGAGCGCCAGGACAGCCGGATTCGAGATGCGTCTCGCTCCATGGTGCGAGAGCTCTACGCCGATGCACATGACCAGAGCGAGGGCTCGGTGCAGTTAGAGAGTCTCGAGGATGAGCTTATCGACCGACTCAGCGAGAGATTTTCCTCGCTTCAATTCCTCTCTGCCGTTCCCAACGCCGTCAAGATCCCCGATCTCGGGCTCTATGAAACGGCACGTTCTTTGTACTTCGAGACCATAGAGGCACGCCGAGAAGCTATTGCTGAGAGCGAGTTTGACGCCGAAGAGGAGCGTATTAGCCAAGCATCGCGACTCGAGACTCTCAAGCAATACGGCCAGGTGCTGTCCGACTTTCCGGTACTGTTGGACTATTTCTCGCTTTCCGCCGAAGAAGGGTTTGATCCCCTGGAGCTGGATGCCGTTCGCAACCTCGGAGCCGAAGAACCGCAGCAGGAGCAGGAGCAGCAGCCGTAGGACTACATAGCCTCTTCGACGGCGATAGTCTGTGCTATGAGGGTGTGGAGTTTCAGCAGCGTGTTGCTCTGCTCCGCCAGCTTCCATTCGAGCGCGTCGGTGTGGGGATCGGTTGGATCGTACAATGCGTACCGCTCTTTGAGCGCTTCGGGCATATTTTGTAGTAATTCCTGCAACATGGCGCGTATGCCTTCAATGTGGTCGAGTGCTTTATCGAGTAATAGAGCGATTTCTTTATCGGTCTGAGAAATGAGATTGCGGTAAGCCGGATGTCGGCTCGCATCCTCCGCCGAATGGCGCACGCGGTGAAACAGCTTACCGGAGTCGGCGTCCGGAGCGAACGCGGCGTCGAGTTGCTCGGCTCGTTCTTCTATGTCTCGCAGCCCGTCGGCGTGGGAAACGATTGCATTGCTCGTCTCTTTACGCCGTGACGGCATCATACGGCTGAGAACCCTCAGGAACTCTCTTAAGTCGCGTCGGAACGGACGCTTCAAGTAATCGTGGAGAATATTCAGCGCGCGCACGTTCCGGAGTACGGGCAGACCAAGTTTTCGCAGTTCCTGTGGGGTGCTTTGCGGGAGGAAGCTCAAAGGCACGACATCGCCGCCCATGACTTCCCGGATGAGACGCTCTATTACTGCGTGCCGAATTTCTGGAAAGATTTCATCGAGCCGTGAGAGCACCTCGATTCGCATCGAGTTTTCGTAAAATGCTTTGAGATCCAGTTGCGGTGGATAGGCTATGATGCGGTAGTAAGGATCGCGGCGGATATAGCGGATGAGCTCGACCAGGGGAACTCTTTCCTTGAACCTACGTACCGAGTCATGCAACGTGTGGAGGTGATCGGAAATGCTGTCGACCCGCCCCTCTCGTTCCTCTTCGCTCATCGGGGCGTGTTTTGCGTTCTCGCCCTGACTCTCCGGTGTGCCCTCCTCGTCTTCGCCCCGCTCGTTGCGCGTGGCGAAGCCCGCCAATAAATCACGATGCACAAAAAACCGGCGGGGCACCTTCAAAGCCGTATAGACTGCGTAGTACAGCTCCTCGAGCTGCGGCACGACTGCAGCGGCAGGGGCATTGCGCATGGCCGGCCTGTCCTGCGGCGGGGCCAGTCCCGGTCGGTACCCGAACCGCTCAAAAAACGTCTGATAGTCGTAGAGGCAGATATCGCGCAAAAAGTACAGCGGCGCGATACCGGACTCGATATGGGCAAAGGCCTCGGCCGGGATGCCCGAGAGATAGGTTTCGAGGCGCTCGAGAAGCTCCCGCCGAATCTCCGATTTCCGCTGTGTCCTGAGGAAGATATCCTCCATCTCGCGGCGTGGAAGGAGGTCTTCGGGAGAGCTTTTTGCCTCGGGAACCTTCGCGGACAACAGGTGGTGGATCATCAGCCGGAGGCTCTCCTTGCGGCTCCACAGGTGCTTGAACAGCGGGATGACCGGATAGGCGGCGCGGTATATGTCGAACACGTGCGAGGCAATGGCGCCGTCTACGCTGTCGGTGGCAACGTCGGTGTGCTTGAGCCCGGCGGCGTGGAGTGTGTGCTGCAGTCGTTTGAGTCGGACTTCCAGAAAGCAGGTTTGTCGATCGTGGCCGGTGAGCAGATGCCGAAGCCAAACACGTATCCGCATTCCCAGAGACATCTGCGCGATGTCTTTTTCTACGAGCCCGGTCCACTGGTCCCGGTGCATTTCGACGGGGTAAAGATGGTCGGAATGATCGTAGTCGAGACTGAGGCTCTTGGTGATTTTGCGGTAGAGTTCCGCTCGCTCCTGTTCGGGGAGCGCCTTCACTAGCTCGCGAAACCGCTTGCTCACCCGTGGTTCTCCGATTCTCGGACCATGATCAGCCGGCCGGCAATCATTTCCACTCTTAGCTCGTCTGAGACGACTTCGTTGCTAATTCCCACATCGCCGTGCGTCCACACCAGCCCGTCGAGGGGCCACTTCAATCCGTGTGAACGCATGCGACATGGCTCGTTGCCCACCGGAAAGAACGATACCGTACTGCCGCGCAAATCTCCGCGCTGCACCATGGAATCTACGGCTGTAATTTCATTTCCGGACGTCAACCATACATTTGGGTGTGGATCGCGGTGGAACAGCGACAAAATGCCGATGAGATGATCCATTCGCCCGCCACCCCCGCCGACAAGCACGACTTCGTCGAATTGCTCTGCGTAAAGCATCTCGAGGGCAAGTTCAGTGTCGGTGTTGTCCTTTTCCGGGGGAAACCGCTTGATCCGATCTTCGGGAAGCCTCTGAAGCAGCTCGACGTCCCGAAGTGAATCCATATCTCCAACGACGAAGTCAGGCTCTACCCCCGCCTCCATGGCGCGTTCGACGCCGGTGTCGGCAGCAATAACGCGGTGAGCCCCATCGGCCCATCGTGTGAGCTCATTCACACCGGGGCCCTTGCCGCCGGTTACAACAATGCCTCTCAAAACCGTCCCCTCCACTCGATGTCGTGGGTCTAAGGATAGCTCATTAGCTGCCCCGATTGCAAAGGCGAAACCCTGCGTTTTGCCGAACGGAAAAAAGAAAATGCTAAAGCGTGGCCCTGAGAGACCGATTCCTAGGACGTAGCCAGACCACAGGCACGGAAGCCCGTGGTAAACATTCAAGGAGGATCTTATGGTCATCAACCACAACATGAGCGCGATGTTCGCCCAGCGACAGCAGAAGTTCAACACAATGGACACGCAAGGCAACATCGAAAAGCTCTCGTCCGGTATGCGTATCAATCGTGCAGGCGATGATGCGTCCGGACTAGCCGTTTCGGAGAAGATGCGCGCGCAGATTAGCGGCCTGAATCAGGCTGAGCGAAATGCAGCGGACGGCATCTCTATGATCCAAACGGCGGAGGGCTACCTGCAGGGTACGCAGGACATCCTGCAGCGAATGCGTGAGTTGGCCGTTCAATCCTCAAACGGTACGTACACCGCAGAGGACCGCATGCAGATCCAGGTCGAGATATCGAGCCTGGTCGATGAGGTAAACCGAATTGCGTCTAATGCGCAATTCAACGGCATGAACTTGCTCACGGGTCGCTTCGCACAGGACACGGGTGAAAACACCGTGACCGCCAGTATGTATTTCCATATTGGTGCGAACATGGACCAGCGCGAACGCGTTCACATCGGTACGATGACAGCCCAGGGGCTTGGTATCCAGGGCACGGACGGGCTGCCCCACACGGCCACCTTCATCTCTATGTCGACTCCCGACAAGGCTAATATTGCCATCGGTGTCGTCGATGAGGCGTTGCAGGCTGTGAACAAGCAGCGCGCCGACCTCGGTGCCTATCAGAATCGCCTCGACTATGCTCGACAGTCGCTCTCGGTTGGCGCCGAGAACACCCAAGCTGCCGAGTCTCGCATTCGGGATACGGACATGGCTGATGAGATCGTGGATTTCACGACGAATCAGATTCTGACCCAGTCATCGAATGCGATGATAGCGCAGGCGAACCAGCAGCCGCAGAACGTTTTGCAGTTGCTGCAGTAATGACCCTGGCGTCCTGCACCACGAAGCGCCCGTCCACTGTTTCAGTGGGCCGGGCGCTTTTTTTTGAGTCGCTGCGCCGGTATAATGCTCCTCGATGAAGCATTTTTCGACACCTCGCATCGTTGACGAGTTTGCAAAGCATTTTCATAGCGCCGGCTACCGATGTTTTCTCGTCGGCGGCGCCCTGCGAAACATTGCAATGAAGTTGCGTCCTACCGATTTCGACATTGCCACCGATGCTCGCCCACAGGAGGTCAAGCGGCTGTTTCGGCGGGTCATCCCGACCGGGATACAGCACGGCACCGTAACGGTGTTGTTCAAGGACAAGCAATTCGAGGTGACGACGTTTCGCACCGAAAGCACCTACTCCGACTCCCGGCGCCCGGACGCTGTTGCCTTCTCAGATTCTATCGAGGAGGACCTCTCGCGGCGCGATTTCACGGTAAACGGTATGGCCCTCGACCTCATTTCGAGAGAGTTCTTCGACCCACATGGTGGAATGACGGACCTCAAGGCGAAGCTCATTCGCGCCATCGGCGAGCCGGCGGACCGCTTTCGCGAAGACGGCCTGCGCGTGATGCGTGCGGTCCGTTTTGCCACGCAATTGGGCTTTCACATTGAGGCGCGCACTCGCTCGGCGCTTTCTGAGGCGCTCGGTGCGCTCGAAAAGGTTTCGGCCGAACGCATTCGCGACGAGCTCGTGAAGATCATAGAATCCCCACACCCTTCGGGCGGCCTTCTGACAATGCAAGAGGTCGGCATTATGAGGCTCATCCTCCCCGAGCTTTCAGCCTGCGAGCAGGTGCCCCAGGGCGAAGGGGTAAACGAAAACGTACTCACGCATTCTATCTATGCCTGCGAGGGTGCGCCGGCGGAGAGCCTGAACCTGAGGCTGGCCGCCCTCCTCCACGATGTCGGCAAAGTAGATACCTACGAGACCGATGAAGAGGGGATGCGGTTTCACGGCCACGAGAATGTCTCCGCCGATCACGCCAAACGCATCCTTACCCGGCTGCGATTCTCGCGGGCGGTGGTAGACGAAGTCTCCCATCTTATCCGCTACCACATGTTCCACTACGATCCGACGAGTTGGACGGATGCAACCGTACGCAGATTCATCTCGCGACTCGGTGCCGATCACGTGGACGACGTGTTGTTGCTCAGGCGTGCGGATAGTTATGGGAAGGCGGGGAAACCGGTACGGGACCGACGCCTCGACGAGTTCCGTCGCCATATCGACGAAGTGCTCTCCCGGCAAAGCGCCATGAGCGTTCGTGACCTTGCCGTAAACGGCAACGACCTCCACGAGTATGTTGGGATCCCCAAGGGCCCGGAGATGGGGCAAACGCTTGCGTTTCTCCTCGAAAGCGTCCTGCAGGATCCTCAACAAAACACGAGGGAACAGCTCCTCGAGATTGCGCGAAACTACTACCGCACCCGTCTCAGGCCTGACTCATGACGGCACCCGACCGGGACGTGAGAGCACCCGACCGGGAGGAGTCATTTCGGGCATAGCGGGTATCGGGAGCGCGAGCGCCCGGAGCCTTGCTTCACGATTTTCGCGACTTTCTGCCCCGCATCGGTTCACGCTGCCGCGAGCGGCCTTTCTCGCGCGAGCGGCCTTGGCTCTGCTGCTCAGGCCCCTCCTCCTCCGCGGAAAGGGTCTCGAAGGCAATCTTGGCGGCTTCCTGTTCCGCCTGTTTCTTGTTCTTTCCCTGCCCGGGCCCGTAGGACGCGTCGTTCACCCGTACTTCGATCCAAAACGTCTTCGAGTGATCGGGTCCGGTCTTCTTTACGAGTGCATACTTGGGATAGGCTTTGTACTTCTTCTGCACAAACTCTTGCAGAAGGGTCTTGTAGTCCTTCCGGTGTTTGTCTTCGAGAACCTTGTTGATTTCGGGAACGAGATAGCTCAACACAAACCGCCGCGACGCGCGAAACCCGGAGTCGAGAAAGTAGGCCCCGATAATGGCCTCCAGTGCATCAGCAAGGAGAGCCTTTTTTGAGCGACCGCCGGAAAACTCCTCGCCCTTCCCGATGAGAATGAAGTTATCCACGCGGAGGTCGCGCGAGATCGAGGCCAGGCTGTCTTCCGATACGACAAACGACTTGATCTTCGCCAAGTCGCCTTCGGCCTTGTCGGTCAGCGTATTGAACAGATACTCTGCAACCACGAGCCCGAGGACGGAATCGCCGAGGAACTCGAGCTTCTCGTTGTTATCGACGTCGTTGTGTCGCTCGTTTGCATACGAGCGGTGGCAAAATGCCAGGTTCAGAAGCTCGAGCCTTTTGAAACGGATACCCGCCTGCTTCTCAAAAAGCTGAAGCTCCTGTTTACGCTCGCCGTCGATCTCCGGTGGTTGCAGCTCGTCGTGTGCCTTTGTACGTCGCACACCGCACCCCCTTCATAAAACAAAGTTCCTCCGCCGAAACGGAGGAACCCTGCATTGAAGCGCTCACGAGCTGAAACAAGAAGCTACTGCTGCTGTGTTTTCAGATAATCAAGAGCGTCTCGAACCGTTTCGAATTCGTTAGCCTTCTCGTCGGGAATGGAGATGCCCATTTCCTCTTCGATGGCGTAAACCAGTTCGTACGTGTCGAGACTGTCCGCGCCAAGGTCCTGCCGAAACGACGAATCCATGGTGATCTTGTCTTCGTCAACTTCGAGCTTGTCGGCAATGAGCTTCTTCATCTTCTCGAAAAGTTCATCCATTACAAGTCCTCCTCCCAGGGTGTATTAGCCCAACTCTTCCGGATCAAACACCTTCCTGCCGCGATAGTATCCCGACTTCATGTCCACTCGATGGCGTTTTACCATCTCGCCGGACTCCGGAGAGGTGATTAGTGTCGGCAACTTGAGCTTGCCGTTTATACTCCGCCGTCTTCGCGTACGAGCTTTAGAGTGCTTTTTCTTCGGTACTGCCATACGTATGCCCTCGCACTAGTTCGTAAAATTGAGCCCTACGGTAGCTAATTAGGGCCGTACTGTCAACAATGTTCTATGTGCTCGCCTCTTGGCGCAGCTTCTTTTCTATTGCCGCCACTACCGGCGGCGGTACCATACTCGATATATCGCCGCCGAGTCGTGCCATCTCTTTGATGGCTGAAGACCGCAGGACAAAGTACTGCGGATCGGTCGGCATCAAAATCGTTTCTACCCGCGGGTTGAGCCCTTTGTTCAGCATAGAGAGCTCGAACTCATACTCGAAATCATCGAGCGCCCGCACACCACGAATCATGACTTTTGCCTCGGCTCTGTCGGCAAACTCGACGATGAGCCGATCCCACAGGTGCACGTCGACGTTATGCATGTCCGAAACCAACTCTTCCATCATGGCGTACCGTTCGTCCGAGCTGAAGGTGTAGCCCTTGTTTGGATTGACGGCAATGACGATGCTGATTGCGTCAAAGATGGTTGCTGCTCGACGGACTATATTGACGTGGCCATTCGTAGGCGGATCAAACGAGCCCGGAAACAGTGCGCGGATCATTCCATTATAGTAGCGGCCGCACTGGGAAAGGTCAATGATATTGCCGGTTCGCGACCGATATCAATCGAGAAAACGTATGCTTTAGCCGGCGGGGGCTTTAGGCGGAGGCGGCTTCAGGGGCCGGGAGGTTCATTATGCTGCGAGGTGTCGAGTTCGGGACCCGGCCCCGGTTCGGGCCCCGGCCCCGGTGTCTCGCCGCGGCGCTTTTCGACGAGCTCCTCGGTGAGCTTCGCGGCCAGACGGTGAATCGCCTCATCGAGATAGGCCTCGTCCTGTATGCGTTGTTTCAGTGCGCGAATTCGTTTTGGGTCAGGTTCTTTTGCTATTCGTACCATCTTTAGCCACCGACGGTGATGCGAGTGTGGTGGACGGAACAGCCCCCGTCGGTGATGAACAACAGCTCAAACCCGGGGCGATACATACTGAACACCGGATATCGTCGAATAAACTCTTGCGCCGCCGCACGTATGCGCCCCTGCTTGCGTCGACCTAATGCCCGTTCCACCTCTGAGAACGGCATTCGCTCCCAGGCTTTTACCTCCGCAAACACGACCGCGTCATCCCTCACAGCTACTATATCGACCTCTCCACCTCGGCATTTGAAGTTCTTTTGGATAATTCGATAGCCGTGGGCTTCCAGATAGCCGGCGGCGGTGTTCTCGCCTCTTCGGCCCTTTTCGGTGGAGTTCACTGTGGGGTTTTTTCCGACATTTCTTTGGGGTCGACGGCCTTGGCTATGAAGAGCTTCGATTGCTCGGTGAGGTTGATTACTTCGCCTTCGTCATCGCGGAACTCCCGGCCCTCGTGGTCGATCATGATTTTGACCTTCGGTTTCAATGGAGCGCTGTGATTGATCTCCACCACCCGACCAATGGAGCTGTCGTTGAGTAGCACGACACTTCCTACCGGATAAATGCCAATGGTCCTGATAAAGACCTTCAGTACTTCCGGGTCGAAGCGCCGGCCGTTGTCACTGAGAATGTTGCGCATTGCCGTATAACCGATCATTGAATTCCTATACGGCCTTTTTGAGACCATTGCTTCAAAAGAATCGACGACAGCAATAATTCGGGCAAAAAGAATGATGTTTTCTCCCGACAGCATCTTAGGATAGCCCTGCCCGTCCCAGCGCTCCTGGTGTTGCAGAGCGGCTCGGCCGATTTCCTCGGGGTATCGAAGCTCCCGAGTGATGATCTTGTAGGAATGCACCGGATGCGTTCGCACGATTTGCGCCTCTTCAGCGGTCAACTTCCCCTTTTTGCTAACGACCTCATCTGAAAGCCGCAGCATGCCGGTGTCATGAAGCAGCGCGGCCGTAGCCAGATGAATGAGCCGATGGCGGGGCATTTCCATGTTCGCGCCGATAAGGATTGAAACTATTGCCGAATTGAGCGCGTTATCCACCTCGGTCATTGCGCCCTGGAAACCGTACAAGATGTACTCGATCGTCTGATTCGGGTATGTATCGAGTAACCGGGCTATCGCATCGACGATGGTATCGATGGTAGCGGTTTCCACCGGGTCATGTTCTCGGATGGCTTTGAACACCTCGCGCAATTGACGGCGAAGTTTTGTGTGTGTCTTCATGACGAGCTCATGTTCGGGGGTATTGAACGCGCGCATGAAGAAACTGTTTTCTTCTTGTCCTTCGTCGTAGCCCTCGTAGAGCATGTCCCCGTCGGTGGACACCTCGGTAATGCCCCACTTCTGCAAGCGTTGGATGTCCTTTTGGCGTATCGGCACGCGTGGCGGTACGAGAAGGTTTTCTCCGTCGATGTAGACCGGCTTGTCGAACTGCTGTCCGGCTTTTAGATCTTCCACTCTAATATTGCGCATTATCTGCTCTTTTCTTCCATGCGTCGAACGAACACGAGTAGTTCCGCAACCGCCGCGTACAGCTCGTAGGGAATCAACTCACCCACCTCCACCCTTTCCAAAGAATCGGCCAAAAGTGGGTCGGAGACAATACGTACTCCCGATTCCTCGGCGAGATTGCGAATACGCTCCGCCATGTGGTCGGCGCCTTTGGCTACGATCAATGGCGCGGGGAGGGTCTCGTCGTACCGGAGGGCAATAGCCTTTTCCATATGCCGTCCTACGCTTCCGTGTCTACGCCTTTGAGTATATCCGGCCCCTCCTCGGTTGAAAACCCGTCAAACTCTCCCGCGCTTCGAAGCTCTACGGGACCGAGCCCCAGCGCTGATAAACGATCCCGGAGTGCGTCGAAGAGCTCCGGGGGCGGCTCGCGGCCTTCAGGATAGAAGAGCCGTGTGTGCCCTCCGCCGCCCGCCGGCGGGCGAACGATCTCGAGGCTCCAGGATTGCTCGCTGCCGCCACGGGTAACCGAGACGGCCGCTCGATCGAAAGACGGCTTTTCGCCCGACAAGGAGAAATGAATCCGCAGACTGCCCTCATAGGTGTGTTGTGTATCGGTTAACGAGAATGGGACAACCATCCAGTGGCCGCCCGTCGAGGAGAGATGATTGAAGGCTTGAAGGAGATGCCGCGGCTCGTCTTCGCGTCGGCCGACGAGCTCTCGGAGTGTGTCCTCCGCGCGGCGATCTTCTGCGTCCTCGGAGCTCTCGCTGTCGTGCGAATCGGACGAGCCCTCCGATGAGCTTCCCGCCGACCCCCCGCCACTGCCGAAGTCTCGGCGGCCGTGATGTTGACTCCGTCGGTAGCCCTCACCACCCTCGCCGTGTCTATCACCCTCTCGCTCGCTAAAGCCGTCGAGCGCATCAACGAGTTTTTCGAGCGCTTCGGCAGACGGCTCCATTCCCTTTTCTTGCATGAGAAGATAGGCGCGCACGAGCCGAGGAGACACCTCGCCGCGAGCGTTAAAGAAGGCGTAGATGTTTTGAATACGAGAGGGATCGAGGGAGACGCCGTTTCGCAGCATGGCACGGATTATCGTCACCGAGAGCCCATCGCGCGGCAGACCTTCCGCGGCAAGAAACCGCATTGCGCCGTCTCGCCCGCCAACCTGTTCGTAGGGCTGCAGGAAGATCGTCCCCGACTGCACCCGTACCTGGGCCATAAACGTTCCGCCCACTCCTAACGAACGCTCGGAGGAGGCGGCTACAACGCGGCCCCCGATGCCGAGCATCCACTTGGACGGGCCGATCTGCTTGAGTACTTGTGCTCGTATGACTTGACCGGAGCGCAGCGCGGGCGGGGAGTGCTCGCCGCCCTTGGTGATAAGGCGAGCAATGGATCCAAAACCACCCGCGCCGGTCATAAGCTACTGCTGTTTTGCTTGCGGTTTCTTCCGAATCAACTCGGCGACCTTGGCGGCCTTACCGACGCGGTTGCGGATGTAGTAGAGCTTTGCGCGACGAACACGCCCGCGGCGGCTTACCTCTATCTTTTGGATCCGAGGTGAATGCAGAGGAAATACACGCTCGACGCCGATGCCGTAAGACATTTTGCGAACCGTGAACGTTCGCCGGGCCCCGCCGTTATTCTTGGCAATAACGAGCCCCTCGAAGACCTGTATACGCTCGGTGCGGCCCTCCACGATATTGAAGTGCACCTTTACCGTGTCCCCGACACGAAAGTTCTCGACGTCCTGTTTTGTCTGCTCGCTCTCGATTGCGCTGATAAGATCCATGTTGGGCTCCTTATTCATTTCCTTCGTTTTCAGTTGCAGCGCCCGGCAGGTCTCCGCGGTAGCGCCGCGTCTTTTCGACCCGTTTTTGGTGTCGCCACCGGCGGATCCGCTCGTGGTGTCCGGTAAGCAACACCTCGGGAACGGCCATACCCTTGTACACTTCGGGCCGCGTGTACTGAGGGTACTCGAGGAGCCCGTCTTGAAACGACTCCTCGGACAGCGACTCCGGTGCGATGACCCCGTCCAACAGCCGTACGACCGCATCGACAATAACCAGGGCGGATAACTCACCGGAGGATATCACATAATCGCCGATTGTGAGCTCATCGTCAACATAGTGATCGATGATGCGTTGGTCGACGCCCTCGTATCGCCCGCAGATGAACACCAACTCCCGCTCGGCGGCGAGCTCGTGGGCCGTGGATTGGGTGAACGGGCGACCCGACGGCGTGGGAAAAACCGTCCTGCGGTTCGAAGCGTTCACCGAATCGAGGGCCCGGCCCAGCGGCTCGGGCTTGAGCACCATACCGGCTCCGCCACCGTAGGGCGCGTCGTCACACGTACGGTGCCGGTCGGTCGCGAAGTCGCGGATGTCGACCGCGGTATAGGAGACGACCCCGTTCTCTACGGCGCGCCCGAGGATCGACTCGGTAAAAAACGCCTCGATAAGACCCGGGAAAAGCGTTAACACGCTAATGTTCATGCAAGAACCCACGGAGCTTTCAGCTCGACATGCCGCTTTCTCACGTCTACCTCTCCCACGAACGGCTCGCGAAAGGGTACGTTGTACGTCTTTCCGTCAAGGGTCTCGACTTCGAGCATATCGCAGACCCCGCTGTCCCACACCCCGACCACGTGCGCGATAACGTTCTCGCCTTCGCCATACAACGCGCAACCGACCAAATCGGCCACGTAAAACTCATCCTCTCCGCAGGGCGCCGCCGCCGACCGATCGACCCATAACTCGCAGCCGTGCAGCCGCTGCGCGTCGTCGCGGGAATCGATACCGGCGAGCTTCATCAGTATTTCTCGATGGGCGGGGCGCACCCCCTCTACCGCGAGGTCGTGTTCGGTTTCGCCGCATCGAAGCTTCAGTTCGGTGAGACCAACCAGATGGTCGAGCTCACCGGAATAGCTGCCGACTTTGACCCAGCCTTGGGTCCCGTGGGCGCCGCGCACAAACCCGACGGCCAGCTCACTCATTAGTCGAGAATCTCGAGCACGATCCGCTTGCCGGTCTTGGTTGCCGCTGCGTTCAAGACGGTTCGGATAGCCTGCGCAATGCGACCGTGCTTGCCGATGACTTTACCGATATCCGACTGAGAAACCTTGAGCTCCAAAATGGTCGACTTCTCGCCCTCGATCATGTTTACTTCCACCTCGTCCGGTTCGTCGACCAGAGACCGGGCGATGTAGTCTACGAGTTCCTTTTCCACGCGTGCCCCCTCTGTTGCTAACCATACGTGTTGCTAACAGGCGCTACTTGATGTGAAAATTTCTCTTGTTGAGGAGTTTTCGCACCGTATCGCTCGGCCGCGCTCCATTGTCGATCCATTCGCGAATGCGATCTTCCTTGAGACTCAGTTGGTTCTCTTCGATTTCAATGGGGTGATACAGTCCCACCTCTTCGAGTGCCCGACCATCTCGAGGCGCACGCTTGTCCACAACAACCAACCGATAGTATGGTCGTTTCCGGCTTCCAAATCTCTTGAGTCGTATTCTCGCGCTCACAACAACCTCCTGCGTCGTATGCGTATATCGCTACATGCCACCAAGTTGAGACAGCATCTGATTCTGATACTTCTTGTTCTTGGACATTTTCTTCATTGTCTGGCGCATCTTATCAAATTTCTTTATAAGACGCGTTACTTGATACACCGATGTACCGCTCCCCCGTGCAATGCGCTTGCGCCGCGGCGGGCCCAGTATTCGATGATTGCGGCGCTCTTCGGGCGTCATCGAAAGGATGATGGCCTCTTCGTGCTTGAGCTCTTTCTCGTCGATATCGTCCTCGGAAATCTGGCCCTTGAGGCCGGGGATCATTTCCATCATCGATTGTACCGAGCCCATTTTGCGCATTCGCTGGAACTGTTCGAGATAATCCTCGAGCGTGAAGGTAGCCGACCGCATTTTTTTCTGCAGCGCGACCGCCTCCTCTTCGTCGTAGGTTTCCTGCGCCTTTTCGACGAGCGAAACGACGTCTCCCATGCCGAGAATGCGCGAGGCCATGCGATCGGGATAGAACGGCTCGAGGTCTTCGGTTTTCTCCCCTACACCGATGAACTTGACCGGTTTGTCGGTGACGCTCTTGAGACTGAGCGCGGCGCCGCCGCGGGTGTCGGAGTCGAACTTGCTGAGTATGACACCGGAGAGCTCAATCCGCTCGTTAAACGACTTTGCCACCTCGACCGCGTTCTGACCGGTCATTGCATCGGCGACCAGCAGTACTTCCTGGGGGTCCGCCGCTTTGCGGATGCGCTCGAGCTCGGCCATGAGGTCTTCGTCGATTTGCAGGCGGCCGGAGGTGTCTACCAGGACCGTATTGAGTCCCCGGCTCTTCGCCTCTTTGAGGGCGCCTTTGACGACTTTGACCGGGTCCGACGCTTTTTTGTCGGCATAGACCGGGATATCGATCTGTTGGCCGAGAACCTCGAGCTGGTCGATCGCGGCCGGACGTACCAAGTCCGCCGCAACGAGAAGGGGCGTTCGGTTTTCTTTGTCACGAAGGTGTGCGGCAAGCTTCGCCGCGGTGGTGGTCTTACCGGAGCCTTGCAACCCCGCCAACAAGATGACCGACTGGGTGTCGGGGCCCTTGAGCTCGAGATCTTGGCGTTCGTCGCCGAGGAGTCCGACGATTTTGTCGTGAACAATTTTTACAAACTGTTGGCCCGGAGACACCGAGCGCATGACCGCCTCGCCGCTTGCCTCGCGGATCGTGCGATTGACGAAACGGCGTACCACCCGCAGGTTAACGTCGGCTTCGAGGAGTGCAACTTTGATTTCGTCGACCGCTTCTTGGATATTCTTCTCTGTGATGGAAGATTTCCCCGAGACTTGACGGACGACGTCGCTGAGCTTATTGGAAATTCTATCGAGCATGGTCTTATATCCCGAAGGTGTAGCGTTATTTATACTGTTTTGAGAAGTCCGATGTCAACCGCTACCGAATGTCGAAGAAATGACGGCGTAGATACTGCACGCGCGCCTCGGCCGGCTCCCAGTATTTGCTCAGCGGATACTCGTCGACAACCCGCTCGTAATATTCGAGAGCGCTGCGTGCCTCGCGCTCGCTTTCGTATAACTCGGCGAGTCTAAAGTAGATCTCGGCTCGGTCGGCTTCCGGAGTGCCTGATTCGGTGTCCGTGGCGCTCTGGGTCGGCTGCGGCGAATCATCGCCTTCTTCTGCGAGGTATTGCTCCAAAGGCTCGATGGCACGCGCTGCCTCGCTGCTTTCGAGCAGGAGCAACCCGAGCTCGAGCGCTTGCTCCGCCTCAGGCTCGTCCCCGGCATCCGTGAGGGCTGAGTAATGCTCCCACGCCCCCTCAGTATCTTCGGTGGCGAGCGCGGTACGAAACAGACCGTCCCGCGCCGCGCGGCGGTAGGACGAATCCTCCCCGTCGAGGTTCCGCTGCCAGTGGCGGCGAGCCGTTCCGTATTCTTCGAGCTCGTAGGCCAACTCGGCAATCGTGTCGTGGACCTCGGGGTCGTCACCGGGGTCCCCGTCGAGAAACGTCTCGAGCGCGGCTTCGCGGTCTCCCGCCTCGAGCAGCGCATACGCCTCATCCACGTCGACCGGCTCCTCCTCTGCTGCCTCATCCACGTCGCCCTGGTCGTCCTCTCCGTCATCTTCCTGCTCGCCCTGCCCCTGCTCCTCACCGGTCACATCGGGGGCAAAATCGCCGTCGGACTCCGCCTCCGGGTCGGCGAGGTCTTCGACTGTGGGATTGCTCCGACCAATCTCGGCACCCGCGTCGCCGCCGGCACCCGCGTCGCCGGCGGCCGCGTCGTCGACGGCCCCCGGAGGAGCCGCATCGTTTCCGCCACCGGCTGAAGGCTCAGGTGCTGCCTCGACGGCCACACGCTGTTGATCGAAAGCGCCGGTGTCGAGATCTTGGCGCTGAAAGCGTGCAACATACTCACCGGCTTCGTCTGCGGAAAAGAGAAACACCGTGTTTCCGCTCGAGGTGCGGCGGCGGCGAAAGGAAAGGCCTTCGGCGTCATTCTCCTCGCCGAGATATATCCACCCGGTGCCGGGAAGATTGAGCTCGACTTCGTCGCCGACGGTAACGTTGTGTCGTGCCTCCACTTCTCGGCTCTCGGTGTCGACGGGCCCGGGCTCCGGGTCCGGTTCGGGCTC
>JAWLED010000123.1:0-5817 GCA_041686235.1 Spirochaetia bacterium
GGGCCGGGCCCTGCCTTGCCTGCCCCTGCTCCTCGTGCCATACTCAGAAAGCAACGATGCACGAGCTGGCGGTGACCGAAGCAATTCTCGAGGTGGTACTCAAGGCGGCCGAGCGCGAGTCCGCCCGCCGAGTCGTTACCGTCAACCTCACCATCGGGGAGTTCAGCGACCTCAAAGAGGAGTGGATTCAGCGCTACTTCGACCACCTCGCACGGGGCACCGCGGCGGAGAACGCTAGAATCGCGGTGGCAACGTCGGTTCCGAACTTCGTCTGCGACGCATGCGGGAAAGAGTTCTCCCGCTCGCTTCGTGGTGTAGAGCGCGTGGAGTGCCCGGCCTGCCGAAGCCGCTCGTGCACGCTTACCGGCGGCATGGACTACCGGGTCGAAAACGTGGAGATAGAGGAATGAAGCAGACACGGCTCGTCCAGATACGCGAGGAGATCCTCTCGGAGAACAGCGCCGAGGCACAGAGCGTGCGCGCACGCCTGACAAGTCTTGGATGCTATATGGTCAACGTGATGGCCTCTCCGGGCGCAGGGAAAACGAGCCTCATCCTCGAGACAATCGAGTACGTGCGCGAGAGGCGCCGGGTTGCAGTGATCGAGGCCGACCTCGATTCCACCGTCGATGCCGACAAGTTTAGCGCGGTCGGGCTGCCGGCGGTGCAACTCGAGACCGGCGGGTACTGCCACGTCGACGCGCGCATGACCGATGCGGCCCTCGCGGAGCTCGACCTCGAGGCGACGGACCTTATCTTTCTCGAGAACGTCGGCAACCTCATCTGCACCGCACAGTCGGAGACCGGCGCCCACCTCAACGTCGCCATCCTCAGCGTTCCCGAGGGAGACGACAAGCCGCTGAAATACCCCGTCATGTTCCGCTACGCGGATGCGGTCATCCTCAACAAGATCGACTACCGTGTCGTCGCGGATTTCGACCTCGAAGCCTTCGAGGAGCAAGTGCGAACCCTCAACCGCGCGGCGCCCATCTTCCCGGTATCGTGCAAAACCGGCAGCGGGATCGAGGCGTGGGTGGCGTGGCTCGAACAGAGAATCGACTCGCGGGCGGCAAAAGCCGCCGACGGCTAACGCGCGACCCGCCGACTCACACTTTCCGATGCAGGAGCTGCCGCACGCCCGCCCGGGCGAGCCCGAGAAGGCCGAAGCGGTCGCGAAACATTTTTAGGTACATGGCGTCGGTTGTTTTGGGCGGTTTTCGCACATCGTCTCGTCGCGCGAGGTAAATCGCGTCGGTGGGGCATCTCGTCACACAAACCCCGCAGCCTATGCACCGCTCCTCCATCACCTGTGCTGCCGTTTGTGCTGCATCCCCATCGAGCTCGACGGCGTCCATGGGACAGCGCCTCACGCATGCGCCGCAGGCGATGCAGGCCCCGGAGTCGACCACTGCACGATGAGTCGTCGGGATCGCGTCGGAGGGGCGCGGGAGCTTTCGGGCATTGCGCAACACCTCGCAGCAGTCGCGGCAGCAGCAACAGATGAAGGCCGGCTCTTGCGAGTTCTGCGGCTGCAGCACATGTCCCTCGAGCTCGGCACGATCGAGGATTTCGATCACCTCCCCGCGGGAAATGCGGCGTGAGGCGCCACCGGTGACGGTCGAGGCTGCGGCACTACCGACGGTGAGACAGGTTTCGTGCGTCGAGCTCGTGGTGCAGGCCTCCCCCATCAGCTCGGCGCTCTGCCGGCAGACGCAGTTCATGACGGCGAAGGGACCCGGCGAGTTTCGGATGTAGGCGCGGATATCGTCATAGGAGCCCACCGCCCGCGTGCCGCTAATTGCAGCGCCGACCGGCACCGTTCGCAGCTGCGGGGTGGGCGCGCCGACGACGGCCCCTTGGAACTCGTGGTCGCTGTAATCGTGAAAATCCCGCACGAACTCCGGCGTCAGCTTGTCCACCTGAAACTCGAACATCCCCACCACCAGCGGGGCAAGCCCGTAGCAGGTCACATGACGGCCGCGCCTGCGGCGGACAGTGCTGTTGATGGCGCCCCGCTCGGCGAGCGCCTCGAGCATTGTCGAGAGCGTCTGTTGATGGGAAACGATGTCGATTACCCGCCGAGCGACCGTCTCCACCGGCTCGGGTACGGCAGAGAGATGAACGGCGACTTCCGCCTCGCGCTCGGAAAACAGCGCCTTGAGAAGACGTATCTCCGAACCCGTTTCGCTTGCCGGAAACGGGACCGGAAGCTCGTCGAGACGTTGCTGCAGTCGACGGTAGGCTGTGCTCACTCCTTTAATCAATCACGCTCTCGGCAATTCGGTCAACAACGGCAGCGCTCGCATGCGACGGCGTCGCGACCGCGCGCCGGAGCCGCGCCCCCAACAATCGGCCCAGCTCGCGACGCACGAAATCACCTACGCTTCGCCGAAGGGGTGGATGGCAAGCGACCACGTGATATCGACATCCCCGCTGAATGTTGCACCGACCGAACAGTAGCTGTGCACCGCGAGGTCGAGCGCTTTTCGGGCGGCCGACTCGGAGATGTTCCCGTACAGATCGAAATGGAGATTGACCGCCGTGAACGGCGACGGGGTGCCGCCGCTGCGCTCTCCGGTCGCGGTGACGCGCATATCACGGAGCTCTTGGCGCTGCTTTCGCAGGATCGGTGCAACGTCCATGCTTGCGCAGGAGGCGAGCGCGGTAAGAGCCAATTGCATCGGCCGGAACCCGAGCCCCTGCCCCCCGATTGCCTCAGCTCCGTCAATCGAGACCGAGTTGCCCTGTTCGTTTCGTGCCTCGAAATGAGCCGCGTCGTTTAGCCGGTGAAGCTCGACCTTCATTGCCATAGCAGTGATTATCCGAGCTGCTCCGCCGGCCGTCAACTATCCCGCAGGTGTTCGTTTCCGATATTGCGGCCGACAATCGCGAGGCGCCCGGGGAACAGTGAGCGAACGCCGAGCTCCTGCACGTCGGCACCGTCCACGCGGCCCCCCGGCCCGAGACCGGCGCGGCGCATAAGGTTCTCGAGCTCGCCCCGGCGAAAGCCGCGGCGGATGGAGAGTTGCCCGTCACGCAGCGCAAAACTCTTTCGAAAGAACAGAGCGGCAAGCACGGTGAAGCCCGCGTGAGAGAGTCGTGAGCGCTTCAGGTCGTTTAGGACGAAAGCGTTTCGGGCCGCCGACCGGACCGCCGGTAGGAGGCGTATGACTTCATCATCGTCGAGATGATGAAGAAAGTGGTTGGCAAAAACGTAGTCTACGGGCCCGAGGCGCGGCAGATCCTCCGCGGCCGCCTCGACGACTTCGAGGGAGTCGTTTCCTGCAACCCGCCGGCGGGCGTAGGCGGCGATCCGGGGATCGGAATCGAGGCAGATCACGTGCGGGCGCTGCCCGCGCCGGCGTGCGGCCTCCACCAGCCACTCGGCGATATCACAGGCGCCGGCGCCGAGATCGAGCACCGTGTACTCGGCGAGACCGCGGCGCTCCGCATCGTCGAGAATGTAGCGGGAGATGAGCGTTCTCGATCGGCTTACGAGGCGGTTTATCGCGCCGAACTGCTCGACCGTGGCAAGAAGCAGGCCCTCGTCGGCGGCGGGGTCATCCATGAGCTCCGTATCGCCTGCCCGCCCCGCCCAGTTGCGCCTCACGAGCCCTCTTTCTCCATGTGGGCCGCTTCGAGAGTAAGACCCGGGCCGAAGGCGGTGGCGAAGATGTGACCGCTTCGCGAGCCCTCGAGGATGCGCCTGAGCACGAACATGATCGTCGCAGAGCTCATGTTGCCGTATTCTCTGAGCACATCGTAGGAGACGGCGAAGTCGGCGGGGTCGAGGTCGAGGGCGGCGGCGGCCTTATCAAGAATGGCCCTGCCGCCGGGATGAAGCGCCCAGATGTCGACGGCCTTCCGTGAGAGCCCGGAGCTCTCCATGGCCGCGTCGATGAGGGAGGCGATGTTTCGCTTGATGATGCGAGGCACGTAGACCGAGAGCTTCATATCGAAGCCGGTCTGCCCGATGCTCCACGCCATATCCTCCTCGCTCTCCGGAGCGGTCCGCGTGGCGAAGTGGCGAAACGCAATATTCGGTCCGGTTGAGTCGTTGGGGTCCGCCGAGACGAGCGCAGCGGAGACCCCGTCGGAGAACAGGGCGTTGGCAACGATGACATCGACATCGTCTTTCTGCTGCAGATGCAGCGAGCACAGCTCCGCGTTGACGATGAGCACCTTCGCCCGCGGGTCCGAGCGGCAGATCGAGTCGGCGAGCTTCATCGCCGGGAAGGCGGCGTAGCATCCCATGAAGCCGAGGTGGAAGCGGTGCACGTCGGGAGGCAGGGGAAGCTCCTTCGCTAAGTAAAAATCGAAGCCGGGCGCCGAGAATCCGGTGCAGCTCACCGTGATGAGGTGGGTGATGCCCTCGCGGACCCCGGGAAACCGCTCGAGCAGCGACCGCGAGGCCTGCAGCGCGAGCCGCTGAGCCTCGGAAATGAAGAGATCGTTACGCTGCTTCGTAGTAGGCTCCGGCTTTAGGTCCGCAGTCTTTGGATAAAAGGTGTAATCCGACGGGTCTTTGCCGTAGTCCCCGATGACCGTATGGCGCTTCTCTATCGCCGAGGCGGGATAGATGCGATCGATCACCTGTTGGGCTCGCGGTTTTCCCTCGGAGAGCTTGCGCATGAAGGTGTGGGCAAACTCCTGGCTGTATGAGTTCTCCGGCACGGCTGTTTCGATTCCATGAATTCTCACTGCTGTTGACCTATCCATGCCCAAACAGTACGGTTTAGCGGCCGATGCGACAAGAAAAATATATGAGGTGATGTGGAACGCAGGTTCAAAGAGCGGCTTGAGAACTACGATCTCGCGGATGCGCAGAGTAAGCGGGAGTACAACCGCAGGCTCTTTGCGGTCGTCGCCGGCCGCTACGACGCGGTAACCACCGTTCTCTCTTTCGGCCGGGACCGCAGCTGGAAACGATACCTCGTCGACTCGCTTCCCAAAGGCGGTGTGCACGAGGCTTTGGACATCGCCTGCGGGACAGGGGACCTCACCCTCGCCATAGCAGACCGGTATCCCGAAGCACGCGTGACCGGCGCCGATCTCGCAGAAGAGATGCTTGCTCGCGCGCGCCGCAACTCCCGTCGCCGGGCGCCGGCTCGACCGACACGCTCGGCCTCCCTCGTTTTCGAGATGGGCGACATGTCGGATTTAACCTACGAGGACGGCCGGTTCGACCTCGTAACCGCCGGATACGCCCTTCGAAACGCTCCCGACCTCGAGAAGGCCCTGCACTCTCTCTGCCGCGTGCTTCGCCCCGGCGGCACGCTCGCGATCCTCGACTTCTCCCACCTCGACCAACCGGCTGTTGCCTCGGTGCAGATCGGGCTCCTGCGCTTCTGGGGGCGGTTGTGGGGAAAGCTCCTCCACGACAACCCGGAAGTCTACGGCTACATCGCGGAAAGCCTGCGGCGCTTTCCCTCGCGCCGCGCCCTCGAGGCGCAACTGCGGGACGCAGGATTCCGCTTCGTCCGCAGTCGCACCTTCTTTCTCGGCCTCATCGCGGTCACCTTCGCGCGGAAGTAACCGACCGCGCCGGCGACGCCCGCGCACCCGCGCACCCGTCCGCGCTCACCGCCAGGGGCTGCGCCGGTTCGGTGAGGCGAGCATGGCGAAATGCGCCATGACCCGCTTCTCGAGCTTCCCCCCCAGCGCCGGGGGAATCACCAACTCCCTCACACGGGAGGCCACCTGCCCCGTCGCTGCCCCGATTCTCATTCCCATGATGGAGCGGCGCGCCGCGGTTCGAAACGCCCGGCGCCGGCGGCGCTCGTACTCGCCGGCGAGAGCTCGCCGGTCGCTGCGAAG
>JAWLED010000124.1:0-1109 GCA_041686235.1 Spirochaetia bacterium
GCGGCACTGGGGACGGAGGCGCAGGTGGAGGCGCCGGTGGAGGTGCGGGTGAGGCGGCGTTTGGCACCGAGGGGCTCGGCGAGCGAAACACCGGCGAGCAAGTGCTCGGTGAACCGCCTGTGGTATACGGTAGCGATGCGGTACGAAGCTCGGGCGACACCGGTGAGGCAATTCGGCGTGTGGTCCTCTTTGACGAGAAGCTGCCGCGGCCCTTTTCGATAGGCGATCTACGGGAGGTGTTCCCCGAAGTTTCCACGGCCCGGATTCGCTCAACGCTTCAGACGCTCAAGCGCGAAGGGCGGATCGATTCGGTCGGTGCGGGGCGAGCGGCACGGTGGCGAGCGCTCTGAAGCGAAACCGGCCCTGGGTACTGGGGACGAGGGCGACGACGGCACGAAACGGGCTCTTGGCATTGGGGGCGGAGGTGGTGATATGCTGACTGAGCTTTTGGCACCGTCGGTGGTTAACCATGACCATCGCGCGTTTACAGTTTGGAAGTAAGGAGAGCGTTTGATGGAACTTGTCGGGAACTTCTTCGTGTTTTTCGTGGTGTATGGGACCTTACAGTACCTATTCACCGAACGCAAACGTAACGCTAAAGACGGTCGCGTTCAGTCGTCTAAGACGGCCTTGTTGAGAAGTGCCGGGACTGCGGCTCTCGGCGGCTTCTTGTATGTTCTGTTCATGGAAGTCATCGAGATCTTCTAGTTCAAGCGAGTTCGAGAAGTTGCGCTGGAACGGTACTCACAGCGCATATTGGACGAGATTTCCGCTATCTGTCGGGATACAAACGAAAGCGCCCATGAGCGCTATCTGCGAATTGTTGAGACGGCGCGTGAGCGCAAACGAGAACTGTCGGATGTCTTCGATCGGTTCAGCCGTTCAACGGCACTCCTATCTCTACGGGTAATCCGCTCGAGGCAGCTTATAGAGGAGTCTGAAATCTCCCGGTTCAGTGAAACGACGCAAAATTTGACGAATCCGAACGGGTAGACGAGAAGAGAAGCGTGGTGGAACAGAGACTGAGTGTGGTAACCCTGGGTGTCGGTGACTTTGACCGAGCTCGGGTTTTCTGCGAAGCCGGACCCGGCTGGAGCGTTGATGGGGCT
>JAWLED010000124.1:1209-5814 GCA_041686235.1 Spirochaetia bacterium
GCCGTCTCCAAGATTTTTACCAAGCGACTTACGAAGCGCGCGGCGGGTGCGCCGTCAACGACATCATGATCCAAGAGCACCGTCAAATGCAGCACATCCCTCGGTAAGACGTTCTCCCGTACAACAAGTGGCTTTCGTACGACCGAACCCACCCCAAAAACGAGGTTATGCATCGATCTTGGAACTACCCATCCGGGAAACCGCAAGCCCGCAGCCACGGATGTTACGATCGTTGTGCCCATCGCTGCCTTGCGTCTGAAGGGGTTTTTCAGGATCCATCTCATTGTGAACAATCGCAATGCCTGTGGTAGTCTATAGTAGAATGCCATGAGAAATGGTGATCGCCGACGACCGAGCTGATAGTCTCTTGCTCCCTCAACGGACTGAGTTGTCGCAGCTTGGATCTGTGATTCTATTTCTCCAAGGGAGCTCTTGTTACATCCGCAAAGCACCAGTGGAAGCGGAACGGGTTCGTTTTCGACGACACGCTCGACCATCAGCGCCACGTCAACTTCGTCGAACACGACACGCCGTCGCCGTCCATGGAGTATGCCGTGGACCTCGGGCATCTCTTCTATGGCCTGGGCAACACTCTTCACGAACCAACTCGTGAACGAAATCGAATAGCCGGCTCTGCGCATGCGGCGCAGTTGTTCCCGAGCAACAGTGACATCTACCTCGAACAAGCCGGTAATGTGGTGCTTGTTCCGGCTGATCACCCCGACATCCGACGTTGCGAGCCTCGAGAAAGGAAACGACTCAACGGTAGCTGATTCCCGCATGGCAAGATTATCGTGGGTGAGGCAATGTTTCCACAAGGGGCTTCAACATCGTGTTCCCGAGAATCCCCACCGAGACTCGGCAGCGCCACGATCGCGCTCAGCAGCCTTACGTACTCCGACGTGCGATGATACGCTTACGACGATGGAGGACGGTGAGCACCGCACAAACCAGACATGACCGAACAAACGAAAAACTGGTATGCAGCTATTGCCGCGCGACACTCGCGGCGCAAGTACGTAGACACGCCCGTAGAGCCGGAAAAGCTGGAACGGCTCGCCGAGCTCATCGCCGAGCTGAATCGCAGCTCGGATGCGTGGCGGATTGCCCTGGTCCGCGCTCACGACGGCGCGATTTTCTCCGGTATCCGCGGCGGCTACGGGATAATAAAGGGGGCTCCGTGCTACCTCGCGTTCATCGGCGCGCCGGATCAGAGCGCGCGGTACGAGGAGCTCGGATACATCGGGGAAGCGGCGGTGCTCGAGGCCACCCATCTGGGACTCGGAACTTGCTGGGTTTCCGGGACTTTCGATGCGGCAGCGGCGGCCAAGGATGTGGATCTCGCCCCGTCGGAACGCTTGGTCGCGGTCTCGCCCCTCGGCTATCCGAAGGACTCGTACACCTTTACGGAAAAGGTGATGAAGCGTGCAGCCGGGAGCCGTACACGAAAGCCGCTGGAGCGGCTCTGCACCGGTGAAGAGCTGGGCGGGTGGCCCGGGTGGGCCAAAGCAGCCGCAGAAGCGGCCCGCCTTGCGCCCTCGGCGGTCAATCGCCAGCCGTGGATCTTTCGGTTCGATGGAACGGAGCTGACGGTGGAAGTCGCCCCCTCAGGGGGCGGCCGCAGCTCCGGGGGCGGCGGCACCGCCGGGGGCGGCGGCAGCTCCGCAAAGCGCCTCGATTGCGGTATCGCGCTCCGTCACCTTGTAGTCGGTGCACAGCACAGCCTCGGCGCTCCCGTGTCGCTGTCGTTCTATGACGCGCCTCGGATTGCCGGGATTACTCCGGGTGCTAAGCGATGACTCCGCGGGCCCGCTTCTGTGGCCCGCTTCCGTGACCCGCTTCCGTGACCCGCGTCTACCGTCACACTGCGAAACATGCCGACCATAATTCTTGACTCAGCATTTCGCCCGCACGGTGAGCGCCGGGGCGACCGGAGGGAAAGCATGGTGCTTCCCCGCGGGTATCACCGAAGCCTAAACTCGGCGTGGACACATAGATTACATTTTGTGACTTTAAAAATTTACAATTTGTGAACCGAGTGATACCTTTATGTTATGAGAGTGATATCGGTGAGAGAGTTAAAGGCTCACTGGGCGCAGGTAGAGGAACGGCTGCGCAACGGTGAAAGCGTTGAGGTCTTGAACCGGGGCCGGCCCGCGGCGTTGATCGTTCCGCCGCGACCGCGCCCGGTTCTCGTATGGGACGATCATCCGGCAACCGCGGCGGAATGCAAAGGTAGAACCGCGGAGGAGGTGATCGACTCCGATCGCGAGGGCAGGTGGTGATTTACCTCGATACAAGCGCGTTTTTGAAGCTCTACGTTCGGGAGAGCGGATCAGAAATGGTGCAGACCATCATCACTTCCCAATCTGATCCTTTGCCGCTGTGGGATATTCTCCAGGCTGAGATGCTCAACGCGTTTCGGCTCAAAGTGTTCTGGGGCGAGCTCGACCAATCGGAGTCGGAGCGCCTCATTCGGCTATTTGATGACCGGTTGCAGCGCGGACAGTACTTTGCGATGGAAGTAGACCGTCACCGGCTCCTGACCGCATTTCGAGAGCTGAGCGGGCGTACGCCCAAGACCGGATGCAGAACCATGGACATCTTCCACGTGGCCTGTGCATTGCAGGCGGAGGCGCGACAGTTTGTCAGCTTTGATGCGAGGCAACGAGCGCTTGCTGCGTCTGCAGGCTTATCGGTCCTACCGGAGGACTGAGGGGAAAGCATTTCCGGCACCGCAGGCGTCCTCACTTGAAGAGATGGCCGAGAAGGCCATGCACCTCATGTTCATTGTGCGCTTTCTCGAGCGTCTCGGCGATCACCTGCTAAGCGTATGTGAGTGTGGTGTCTACGCCAAACGCCGCGAGCACGCTGCGCTGCGCTCAAACAAGTAACACCGGTGAGCAGCGTGGGATCTCTCTATCACCATGGAAGACGGTGCACCCCGCACAAATGAGAAATGAACGAACAAAATAAGAACTGGTATGTAGGTATTCCAGCGCGACACTCGCGGCCCAAGTATGTGGACGCGCCTGTAGAGCCGGAAAGGCTGGAACCGCTTGCCGAGGGAACTATCAAGAACCATGTTGATAAATTTTGGCGAACCAACCGCACCGAAAACAGTTAGAGTTCAAGGGTGTGGTGTGAACTGCTCCATAGCGTGTGGGTTCGTTGCGTAAAAGAGTTAGCGCGGATCCATCAACAATCTTGTAGATACTTCAGGTGCTGTCGTCATGATTCGAGCTCAACCGTTATGACATGGATATCCGAGCCGGCTCGAACCACAAGAAAACCGGAACGGCGCCGGGCCGTTGTCCTGCCGCCGGGTGCGTCGCCCGAGGTGCCCGTGCCGACGCGGCCGGATGCAAGGGCAAGCGAGTGGGAGGGGGCGAGTTCCAGACGGCGAAGCGTCGAGAGCGAAAGCGTACCATTCGTGAGGGTCGTTTGCCCTGTGCCGAGATCGGTCACGTATGACCCGCCTGTGAGGTAATCGAGTCGGAATTTCTGCCGTCTCGTAGCCTGTGGGAGTACCTGTTTGGGCTCGCGTGGTTTTCGAGTGGTGTTTTCTGCGTCCGCGGCAGCGAATACCTGAATGTGGGTGCCGCGCAGCGCGTTTGCAGAGTGCCATCTGCGTATGTGGACGAACGTGGCGTCGGAAGGATTTATGGTAAATGGTGCATCGGAGACGTTGCGCACGCGCAAACGAACGTGAAACGAATCATCATCAGGAATGGCGGCTCGGAGCACCGATCTGGAGCCCAGGCTGGAGCCATGGTACTCCGGCAACGCGGCCATCTGATCATCCTGAGTGTCATCGGACTGTGTAGTTGCGCACCCGCCAAGTGCGAGACCCGAAAGCGCGGCCAGCACCAAAAGGCTTATCAACGGCCTCATAACAGTACCCTCCCCCCTCCGTAACTTCCGAAATTCTTGCTACTCGCAAATCGGTTGTCAATCCCTCGAAAATGGCGGAAAAGGGCCCGTTGCGGTGGACTCCGCGCACAATTAGGCCCCAGCTCGTAGCCCTGGAGAGAAACCATGGTGAGCGCCGTGCGTAGTCGGTACCGCGTATCCGCACGGGCGGTAGCTCTGGGCTGCGAGAAAACCGACAAGTTGCTAGTCATCTTTTAGGCATCATCTTTGGTTGGCCTGCAGGCCGGTCGCACGCCGGTTGCCGGTCGGCCCTTCGGCTACTACACTAAAAGACATCACATCAAGGAGTACCGTTATGAAAAACAACCGTGATAAGAAGCCGTTTGTTGTCGACATCGAAGAGCTGACGAAGAACAACACGAACTTCCGGACCGCCGAGTGGACCGGTGGGTTCTTGCAGATGACCACGATGTCTATCGCCGTCGGCGGAGAAGTGGGATTCGAAGTTCACGAGGATACGGATCAGTTCTTACGAATCGAAGCCGGCAAGGCGAAGGTGGTCATGGGCGAAACCAAAGACAACCTCGATTTCGAACAAGAGGCGGAGGACGACGACGCGATTTTTGTCCCGTCGGGCTACTGGCACAATATTTTGAACATCGGTGACGAGCCGCTCAAGTTGTACTCCATCTATGCGCCGCCCCACCACCCCGCCGATACGGTCCACGAGAC
>JAWLED010000125.1:0-5764 GCA_041686235.1 Spirochaetia bacterium
ACGACGGTGTCGCCGAAACGCTTCTCGAGGTCGCGCACCTCAATTATTGCTGCCAAGCTCCACTCCCGTCGGTCAATATATCAACGCCAGCATGATGGAGGCCAGCACGTAGTCGGCTACGAGAATGCTCACCGAAGCGGTGACGACTGCATTCGTCGAGCTCTCGCCGACCCCTTTTGCCCCGTTTCGCGCGTTGTATCCGTAAAAGGTGCATATTGTTGCCACGATAAAGCCCATTACGCCGGCTTTGAACAGTCCCGAAAAGATGTCCTTCGGATTTACATCGCGGAACATCGTATTGAGATACGCAGCGGAGTCCACCTCGAGCCCCCAGACCGCCACCGCGTAGGCGCCGGATACGCCGACCACGTTGGCCAGGGCCGTCAACGCGGGAAACATCACCACCGATGCCCACACGCGAGGGACCACAAGGTACTGCACGGGACTTACCGACATCGTCTCCATGGCGTCGATTTGCTCGGTGACCTGCATGGACCCGATTTCCGCGGCCATTGCCGATCCGTTCTTTCCGATGAGCATCAGCGTCGTTATGACCGGAGCAAGCTCGCGCGAAAGCGTCCAGGCTACCGCCGAGCCGGCAAGCACCTCCGCGCGGAAAATCCCGAGCATCTCGACGATTTGCAGCGAGAAGATCATGCCGATCGCAAGGCTCGACAGAGTAATGATCGGAACCGAGCGAACCCCGATGTGCTCCATCTGTTCGAGGAATAATCTCGGTCGTAGCGGCCTGCGAACGGTGAATCGCAGGGTATCTTTGAGAAATAGGGCAAAGCTTCCGAGCGACTCGAGCACTCGTATGCTTCTGCGTCCAAGTCGCCTCAGCATCTGTTGTTCCTGCCCCGATAGTGGAGAAGTTGGGTGCCTCGTGTCAATGTGCCGTGCTCCCTTTTAGTTCATGGCCACAATCATTAGGATATGGGCCTGCATTGCAACCATATCGCGTCGGAGCGTATTCGGCACGTTCGAAGGAGTTCTTATGTTCGCTCTCGCCGTGGACATCCTCTCTCCACTGGTATTGCTGATCGTCGGCGGCTTTCTCATGGCGTCGTTTCTCCCGCTTTCGGAGGAAACGCTGGTGCGTGTCGTATCCGATTTCTTCATGCCGCTTCTGATCTTCCATGCCCTTTACCTGTCGACCGTGGACGCAGACTCGATCCTTCTGCTTTCCGCATCGGTGGTAATCGTGCTCGTGGTCCTGATGCTGGTTACGGCGTTCTATGCTCTTGTGACGGGGGTAGACCGGAGAGCGTTTGCGCTGCCGGTGCTGTTCATGAACTCCGGATTTCTCGGTATTCCGCTTATGCAACTGTGGGGCGGGGCATCGGCCATGAATTTGATCATCATATACGACCAAATCAGCACGGTGTTCTTGTTCACCCTGGGCATCTTTATGGCCGCGGGAGGTTTTTCCACCCGAGGAATGCGAGGCGTTGCAACCTCTCCGATGCTGTGGGCGCTGGTGGCCGGGTTCTTGTTTCGCTTCCTGGAGATACCGCTTCCCTCGGTCCTGCTTTCATCCTTCGAGTTTGCCGGAAGCGCCGCGCCTCCCGTTGCGGCGTTTGCCCTCGGTGCCTCTCTGGCCCATCAGCAAGTTCGCTTGGACCTGCACATACTTGCGGGGGTCTTCTTTCGGTTTTTCGCCGGTTTCGCCGCGGCCTTGCTTGCAGCGGAGATCCTCGGCCTCGGCGGGGAACTACGGACGGTAGTGCTCGTGGCATCCGCGCTTCCCGCGGCGGTTATGTCCTACGTGCTGCCGGTGCGCTTCGGTACCGACGCCTCTCACGCACGAACGGTGGTCGTGGTTTCTACGTTTCTGTCTTTTCTGTGGATACCGGTGGTTTTCCACCTCGCCTCGGTCTTCTAAAAAACCCTCAAAAAAACCCCCGACGCCGCGGGGCGCCGGGGGCCGCAATGTCCTCTGCCCAGCTTATCTGAGGCTCGAGTCGCGATGATCGAGATTCTGAATACGCTCATCCTCGGATTTCGGCGACTCTTCCATCTCTATGGCCGACGAATCATCGGCGTAGCGCGCCTGCAGATACTCCGCAAGAGCGTCCTGTTCGCTTCCGACCGGCGCAAAATCCGTCCGACCGGGATCGACAGTCTCACCGGACTCTTCGAGGTTGACCATATCGGGCTCGGAAAGATCCTCGAACGGATAGCCGTCGCCTCCGCCGGCGAGAAAACCGAGAGTCACGAGACGGAAGCTGCGTTCGGGATCCCCCTGCAATTCGCCTTCGACGACCACACGGTCTGCGACCTCCCCGTCTTCATCGACGATGACAAGATCGCGAATCCGGTTGCCGTTCGTGTCTGCTCCCATGTTTTCGGTGTCGCCGTCTCGGGCTTCTCTCGAGGGATCGAAGCTAAAGCGCATACCGCCGACCTGGGGAAACTGCCCGGGAGTAGCTCCCTCCTCGGTTGCCGAAACAGCGTGCTCCATGAGGTCCCACAGCTCCGCTGCAGTGAGATCGAGGAGCGTCAGGCCGTTGTTGAAACGCAGGCTTCCTTCGATGTCGAATTGAGAGATGCCGCCCTCTGGCTTTCCTACGCTCTCGATAGCCGGTGGCGGACCGAGCTCCGGGTCCCCGCCTGTACTTCCGGCCGGGACGTAACTATCTCCAATGGCGGATCGGATACCGCCGCCGTTTTTGAGCGAAATGACGGTGTCGGAGTCGGTCTCTTTGGCGTACCACAGATTTGCATCTGCGGTGATGTTTCCGAGATTTGTTTCCTCCGTACGGACTTCACTTCGCCGGCCGTCGAGGTATACGTCGGTCCTCCCGAGGATGTTGCCTTCGCGCCGCTGTAGAACCTCTTGAATGCCTTCGGTGACGGCTACGACGCGTTCATTCGCTTCGGCATCGATGTCGTCCATGGCATCCTCATGCGTGGCATATGCCCCGCTTTGCTCCGCCTCGACCGTATCGGGAATCAACACGCCTTCGGAGTCGAAGCCGACGACCAGCCTGCCGAGATAGCGATAATCGCCGTCAACGTTGACCAGAAGAACCGGCTCGCCCGTCTCGGAGGTCAATTCTACCGGATAGGTGTCGGCGGCTTCGTCGTTCGGCCAGAGTGTATCGGTTTCATCTGCCAGTATGGTGTTTGATCCGCCTGCCACGATGATGTCCACGCCCGACAGCTCGCCGGCGAGCTCTCGTTCTACCGAGACCTGCTGCATGTGTGCGAGCAGAACGATCTTGTCTACACCGCGTTCGGTTAGTCTATCGACCGCCGGTTGGATAACCTCTGCGAGCTCTTCCACCGAATCCGAGTCGGGAGATATCTCGAGGTCGCCGGTGCTGGTAATGGAAGAGAGCTGCGGAGTCGTTGCCCCCACGAGCCCGATCACTTCGCCGCCCACCACGGTGACGGCGCTCGGCGCGAAATGTGCCGGAATGGCATCGGTGACCCTGCCGCCTTCGACCGCACGTGGAGCCGTGTTCTCATCGGTGCTAAAGTCGATATTGGCCGCGAGAAACGGAAACTCCGCACCGGGATACTCGTTATCCTCGTCGGTTTCCGGAGCGACTGCCGAGACAAAACCTTCGGGACTGTTGTCGAGGTCATGGTTGCCGACAGCCGAGGCCGTCACGCCCATCTCGTTGAGAAAGATCATGTCGGCGCGGCCTTCACCGGGAATCCCGAGGAGAGATTCCATCGCATCATCGTTGGCAGCGAAAAAGCGCGGGCCGGGAATATAGTTGTCGCCCGAGCTCACCAGAAGTGTGTTGTGGGGATGCTCGCCCTCGAACTCGTTGACGAGGCGCGTAAAGTCTCCCACGTTGTCGATAGCTTGCGGCTGCCCGTCTATGTCGGCAAAGTGGAGCAGCTGCAACGTAAAGTCGGTTTCACCGCCCAGCGGCTCTTCCGGCACCCCGGAAGCTGCCACCGTGCCGATGAACGGACCGACTACCAGAAGAATCAGTAGTAGTACGAATCCTTTTCTCATCTCTTCCTCCTTATTCTCCCCACGATTGCCGGCAGTCTCTTGCCGGCGACGTAGAGTGACCCTGAGAACTTTCGCGACCCAGATTAGCTGAGCGCGAACCATAACTCGATTCTAACACGATTCTAATACAGGTGAAGGGCCTCGGGACAACCGGTGCTCGGTGCGCCGCGGCGTTGCACCACCGCGGGGCTTCGCGTATGCTGTCACCGTGATGCCCAGCCGTCGGTTCCCATTCGCCATAGCCGCCGCGCGTTTCGCCCTGCTTTGTGCGCTGTTCTTAGCTCTTCCCTCTGCAGCCGACGTGCGGGCCGACGGCCGACAGACGCCCCCGCAACTCGACCCGAAAACCGCCGAGCGTATCGACCAATACATCAGCGAAGAGAGAGAGGCGCACAACATCCCCGGCGTCTCCGTTGCGGTCGTAGGGAGGGAGGGGGTGAGCTTTGCCGAGGGCTACGGGGCGGCACGGGCGGACGGAACGCCGATGACCGCGCAGACTCCCGTTCATATGGGCTCGGCCGCCCAGACAGTAACCGCGGCAGCGCTCATCCGGCTTTCGAGAAACGGCGCCCTCGAGCTCGACGACCGCGTTTCGGCGCATCTCGATGAAGAGCGCCTTGCCGCGGTCATGCACAACGAGGAGGCGGCCGGCGAGGAGGTTTTGCAAGCGGTGCGGGGTGTCACCGTCAAACAACTTCTCTCCCACACAAGCGGCATCTCCGCCGACGGCAGGATTACCGAGGACCCCGGCGAGGCTTTTATCTATTCAGACGTCAACTACCGGCTCGCCGGTGCGGTGGTGGAGGCGGTTACGAGACGTCCGTACGAGGCATACGTAGCCGAGAACCTTTTCGCGCCGCTGTCGATGAGCGACTGTTATCCGATTCCCGGTTCGGGCAGTGAAGTCACCGCCGAATCGGGCGCTGAGAACGTCGTCGAGGAGCGGGGCGAAAACCTCGATGGTTCCGTTGCCCAGGGCCACGCACGGGGTCTGTTTAGAATTAACGCCCCCCGCTCGCTCGACCTCGCACCACGTGAGGCGGGGAGCTCAGGCCTTGTTTGCAGTGCCGAATCGGGGGCGCGGTTCCTGCGCGCGCTGCTTTCCGGCGAGGGACCCGTTCTTTCGCGGGACGGCGTCGACGCGCTTCTCGAGGCGAGGGGGGCGGCTTCGGGACCGGGAGTGGACGAGGACACCTCCTACGCATACGGCTGGCTCGTGGACCGCGTGGATTCGGCTCCGCGCGTCCGGCATGCCGGCTCGGCGGAGACTTCGCAAGCCGCGTATCATCTCTATCCCGAAGACGACGTGGGCGTCGTGGTTGCCATAAACGTAAATGGGCCAATGCTCTTCGGACTCTCCGACACGCTTGCCGCCGGAGTCAAACGGCTGCTCGCCGGAGACACTCCCGCGCCGTTCGAGCCTCTCGAGCGTGCGGAAACCACAAACCTTATCGTTACCGTCCTCGCGTCTCTCAGTTTGTTACGTCTTCTTGCCTCGATCAACCGTTTCCGCCTTCGGCGCCGGCGCCATTCCGTACCTGCGGTAACCGTGCGAAACGTCCTGGTCCACGGTGTCATCCCGCTCCTCATCGATGTCGTGATTCTGCTCTTCTTCGTGGCGGCGGTTCCGGCCGGGTTTGATGTAGGCGTTTCCGGCCTCTATGATGTGGCCTTCGACCTGTTCATGTTGTCCGTTTTGGGGGCAGTGCCCTTGGGATCGTGGGCTCTGCTTCGTACCGTGCTCTTTTTCACGGAGAGCCGACACGGGGCGTAGCGCAGGGGCGCCAC
>JAWLED010000040.1:0-14298 GCA_041686235.1 Spirochaetia bacterium
GGCCGGGGGCTGCCGGCCCGCCGCGTTTGAGCCGGACCCGGCGTGACGGTCGCCGGGCTCCACCGCCTCGGCTACGAGGCGGGCTTCGATCTCGGACCGGCGAAGGCGCTCGAGCAAAGAGTCGCTGTGTTCCGGGCGCACGGCGATGAGCAGACTGCCCGAGCCGATGAGCCCGAGAGGGTCGATGCCGAGCGCGTTGCAAATCGTGGCGGTTTCGGGATACGGCTCGAGCGAGTCGGCTTTGACGGTTAGGTCTACATTGCCGGCGGTGGCAAGCTCCTCGAGCGCCGTGGCTACGCCGCCTTCGGTGACGTCGTGGAGGGCAACCGCGAGGCCGCTAGTGGAGGCGAGGCGAGCTTCGGGCAAGATGCTGAGCTTTTCTTCGAAAGAGGCGGCAGCTTCGATGATAGACGGATCGACCGATCGAGCGCGGAGGGTTGCTTCGAACTCCTCGGCAATAATCGTAGTTCCCTCGATGCCGGGTCGTTTGGTCATAATAATGTGGTCGCCGTCCCGAATCGAGTCTTTGCGCAGAAGCTCGTGCGCACCGGCGGTACCGAAGAGCGCCCCGGAGACGACGGGCCGGGTTACCGCGTCGCTTATCTCGGTATGCCCCCCGACGACGGCAATACCTTCTCGGCGTGCTCTCTCGACCATCCGACGAAACACCTCTCTGATGAGGTGGCCGGTGGTTTCGGGCGGAAATACGGCGGTTGCGAGAAACCACCGCGGAGTGCCGCCGGAGCACACGAGGTCGTTCAGGTTGATGGTAATCGCGTAGCCGCCGACATCGGGGGTCGGGAAGGTGATCGGATCACTTTTCGCAATGAGAACGCCGAGCCCGGTGGCGTCCACTGCTGCAACGTCCTCGCCGACCGCCGGCGATACGAGTAACTCTTTGGGTGGAGCAGCCTCTGCCAACAGCTCTGCAAGCATATCGTTTGGAAGCTTTCCCGTGGCAAGCGGCCGATGCCGGCGAAGTATGGGCAGGAGCTCCGACAGTGACCATATCACATAGTCGGGGTCTATCGAGTCGAGCCAGGGTGGGTCGGCATCTCCGCGGATAAGCGCAGTCCAGCTGCCGGCTTTGGTGCCGGCTATCACGTCGTCGCGAAAATCTCCGACCATGAGGACCGTCTCGGGAGAACGGCCGAGGAGGCGAGCGGCCTCGGTGACGCTCCCGGGGTCGGGTTTGAGCGGCTCACCCTCATCTCTCGTAATGACGAGCTCGAAGGAGTCGGCGCGCAGATGCTCGAAATTCTCGAAGGCCCGCTCAACCGAAGCTCGCGTATTGCGAGTAAGAATGGCGATGCGGAATCCCGCCCGATGGAGCTCTGCCACGGTCTCTTCCGCCGCGTGGTTCGGCACACTTTCGGCGGCGGCGCGTTGCTCATGGCGCAGCAGAACGGCTTCCGCTTCGCGCCGCTCCCGTTCGGTCGCCCGGGACTCTATGAATCGCAAGATCCCCTCGTCCGGCGGGCATCCGATCTCTGCGCGTATGCGCTCATAGTCGAGAACGCCCGGACGGGTAAGGGTGCCGTCGAAGTCGAAAATTACTGCGTCGATTTTACCGGAGCTCATGGCCCTATGGTACACGGTTGACCCGAGGCGTGGAACCGGATAGTACTTGGGACGTGCGAACTTTCGAATCCCAACGCGTTCGGACGATCGTTGCTATTGCGGTGGTCCACGGGCTCGTGCACGCGTTCAGCATCTTTCTCAGTCCGCTCAACGATGATATACGCAGATATTTCCTCGCCGATTCGGTTTCCGCGGTAACCGCTCTCAAAAGCACCTACCTCGCCACCTATGCCGCGAGTAATCTCTTCTTTGGTATGGTTACCAATCGTATCTCGGCACGCAAGACGCTCGCTGTTGGGCTGGGCGTAAACGCGTTGGCCATTGCCGCGTTTGCGCTCGTTCCACCCACGGGGATGGTCTGGATGCACGCACTGTGGCTGCTTGCCGCGGTGGGCGGAGGGGTATACCACCCGGTGGCGAACGTGTTGATCACGCGGCTGTATCCGGAGGGCAAGGGCCGTGTATTGGGGTTTACCGGGATGGGAGCTGCCGTCGGCTTCGCCCTCACTCCGCTCATGACCACGGGGCTTTCCTCGGTCTTTGGGTTTGATTGGCAGGACGTCGCGCTCACCTTCGGACTGTTCGGCATTGCCGCTTCGGTATGGGTGTACCACGTCGTGCGAGACGCGGAAGCCGAGCTCGGCACCTTGGCAGATGAGTCCGAAGGTGAGGGCCGGAGTGGTTTCGGTGCGCTTACCGGGATCGCGGGCGTGCTCACCGCCATCATTCTCATTATGGCAACTCGCGAGATTGCCATGTGGAGCGTCCTCGACATATCGGACTTCTTTTTCGTGGAGGTCTTCGGACAGACCGGACAGACCGGCGTCTACTTGTTCCTGCTGTATGCGCCCGGCATCGTAATACAACCACTTGCCGGTGGTCTGTCCGATGTGTTTGGCCGTCGATGGCTCACCACCGTTTCGTTTGTGATATATGGAGTTTCGGTGGGCCTTGTCGGCGTGGTACCGGCCGGTTGGATCTTTCTGACGTACCTTGGCATGGGGGTAGGGCAGGCCGCGAGCATTCCGACGATTGAAGCTTTCGTGGCCGACGTGGCCGGACCTCGGTTGCGGGGAGCCGCCTACGGGGTGTTCTTTACCGCCGGCATTGCGCTCGCTGCGGCGGGCCCGGGGGGATCCGGGGCCCTCATCGACCTCTTTGGTGGTGGGCTCGACGCGTTTCGGCTCGTCTTCGCGGTGCTTGGCGGCTTCGTTATTGTGGCTGCATGCTTTATTCCGCGAGTAATCCCGCCGCGCGACGCCGCGCGTTGAGCTTGAGCGCCTGGGCGGTGGCGCCGGCACACACGAGCAACAGGGCAATGGCCGCCGGAATGGAGCTGACGCCGTAGATGTCGACCGCCGTTCCGATCACCGGCGGTGCAATGACCGTTCCGATACCCCCCACCGCCAGCACTACCGAGGATACCTCGTCGGCGAGCGCGGGGAAACGCCGACGGATCCACGCAAGGCCGCCGGGAAACACCGGCCCACAGAAAAAGCCGGCCACGACGTAGGCAATGGGAGCGATAGGCACAGCTGACGCAGCCACGGCCGCTGCGAGCGCGAAAACGAGAGACCAGCCAACGACGCGCTCGGGTGCAACTCGCAGGCTGACCGGAGTGGCCACGAGGCGCCCCGCGGTCAGTGCGAGCCAAAACAGCCCCACGAACCGGGAGGCGGGCGCCGAGCCGTAGGCGGGCGTCAAATGCGTTGGTATCCAGTTGCCGAAGCTTGCCTCGCTTGCCATATAGAAGAAATAGAGGGCGATGAACCCAAAGACCGGCAGAATGTAGGATCGTATCTGTATAGAGCCTGGGAGGCGAACCGGCGCCTCTTCGACATGAATGCGCTTTGTAAACACAAAATAGAGGCCGAGGAGTGCAGCAAGCGCCCCGCCGAGGGCGAAAACCGGTCCGCGAGCCCCCTGGGCCGCGAACGGGGCGGCCGCTACGGGTGCAACAACGGCGCCCACTCCGAACATCGCGTTGAGAGCGTTAAGCGCCGCCGGACTTTCGGAGCCGAAGACCCGGGCAACGAGAAAGTTCATCGTGACGAGGCCACCGAATCCAATCCCCAAAATGGTCGCTCCCGTTAGGACGAGGGCCCACGTGGGTGCCACCGCTATGGCGAGAAAGCCCAGTGCCAGCGCGAAGGTCGCCGCTTGGACGACGCGAAGCGCGCCGAAGCGGCGTGTAAGGAAACCCGATGTGCTCATCGCTGCGGTGGCTCCCACGAAATGAACCGTAGTGATGATGGAGACCTGAGCAGCTGAAAGGGCAAAATTCTCTTGCAGCGCGCCGTAGAACGGGCCGTAGAGAGCTTGGGAGGCTCCGAGAAGCACAAACCCGAGCCCACCGGCGACCAGCAGCGCCGTGCGGCCGGGGTCGGCGGTAAGTCGTTTCAGCGTACCTGTGTGCTCGCCTGTCACGAGGGCTCCTCCGTCCCCGGGTCTCAATGGTGACCGTCGCAAGCTCGGCTCCCCGTTGTCCGCCCCCGGGAGCGGCTCACAGCGCAGCCGCGCCGGCCCCGAGAGTGAAGTATCGGCAACCTGCTACACGCCTCAGCTGCGGCCGGTGTCCTCGTCCTTGTCGCTTTCGCGGGTATCGTCGAAGACGACGGTGTGCTCGCCGATGGTCAGAACGTCGCCCGGCTCGAGCTTCTTGCGTTTGACCGGCTGATTGTTCACGCGAATCTCTTCTTCGGATTCTACCCGGTAGCTGTCGCTTTTGGAGTCGTAGGCCACGGTCGCGCTCGAGCCGGCACCGCGGGCCCCGCCGGCGCCCTTCTGAGCGCCGCGCCCGCCACGCTGAGTTGCCACCGTAACATCGGCTGTCTCCGAGGTGCCCACCACGGTCTGTGGTTGCTCGAGCGGAAACACCTGAGTGCGTCCGCCGAGGACCTCGAGGTTGGCATCCTTTCTGCGGTTCGCAAAGCGCAGCATACGGATGATCCACCATCCCGCTAAGGCGGCGAGAAACGGCAGCAAGAGGAGCGGACCGAAGCGCTCGGAGGGAGTGCCGAACATGGTGTTTGCAAAATAGAAACGCGTCGAGTCTGTAGCTCTGCCGGCCCGTCTGTACTCCACGCGCACGTATTTTCGATCTGCCGGCGATACGGTGGCCCGATAGGTCAATTGATACTCATTGAGAACCCGTTGGCGGATGTCTCGATACACCGCGGCAAGCTCCTCTTCGTCTTCGGCATCGTACACGCGTCCGCCGGAGTCGACGGCAATCTCGTCGAGATTAGAGTCTTGCTCCATACCGAAGTTTACCGCATATACCGAAACACCCTCTCGCTGAGCCCGCTCTACCGCTTCGGTGTAGCGGAAGAGCCTATTCCCGTAGTCGGGATGCGCTTCGCCGGTATACTCGAAATAGGGATAGTTTTCTCCGTCGGAGAGCACGATCAGCACCTTGCGTCCCCCGGTGACGGCGATGTCGTCGACGGCCTCACGAATGGCGCCGTAGAGCTCGGTAAAGGCTTCGCGGCGTTCGGGCCGTTCTATGTCTCGGAGTCTGTCGGTGATCCGACTCGTGTCGGGGCCGGGCTGTGCGTGCACCGAATAGAAGGTATTGAATGAGGCCAGCCCGACTTCGTCTCGAGGGTTATCGATTTCCGATATAAAGGTGCGAATTGCCGATCGCGCGTGGGTGATTCGGCGTCCGGAGGTTTCATCGGTGGGGCGGCCTTCGAGGGTGTCGTACATGCTTCCTGAATTGTCGACGAGCAGGAAAAAGGTGATGCCTTCCTCGGCGGTTGCATCAGCATCAAAACCGGTGACCGGCACCGGCTCGAAATCCTCGCCGTCGGTGGACTCGAACACGCGAAAGCCGCCGCGGTTTGCTTCGCGAATCGGCACGCCGTCTTCGTCGGTAAGGCTCACGTAGAGATCCACCGTCTGACGCGTTAAGAGCCGTGTGGGGTCTATCTGGGATATCGTTACCGACTGCGCTCCTGCAAAGGCGCCTACGAGCAGGAGTGCGAGTATGGTTACTATCGTCCGTTTCATCATGTGCCTCCTACTCCGGTCTGAAAAACAGTTTTGCGGTGCCGATCTTGATGACGTCTTCATAGCGAAGGCGCGTTTGATCGACGGTCTCATCGTTTACGACGAGCTCGGCACCCGAGTTCGCAGCAATTTGCAGCTCGCCGGCCTCAGACCATATGCGCGCGTGGTGATCCGCCACGTTGCGATAGCCGGTAAGCATAATATCGTTGGTGGGTGCCCCACCGACGGTGAATCGCTGTTGATTGAGGATGTATTCGGTGCCCTTCTTCCCGCCGTTGAGGAGCCTGAGCACGCCATGTGACATTCGGCGTTCGATGAGCGCGTAGCTCGCCGAGATCAACAGGCCGAAGGTGAGAAGGCCCGCAAGGCGCGAAAGCGATATACCCGGGAGGAACACCCGCGCGTACTCGATGGCCGCACCACCGAGAATCCCCCCGATCAGCCCCCCGGCAACACCCATGGCGACCTTGAGGCGGGAGCGAGCGCGGATTCCCTCGGCAGCGCCGACAAAGACGCCTAACAGTGCCCAGCCTGCTGCACGCGCGAGCGGCAGAGCCACGGTGGTGATCTCGCGTGCCCGGTTGAATACGAGCTCGCCGAGAACGAACAGCAGAGCCTGTCCCGCGAGAAAACCGACTATGCCGCCAAGGAGGCCGATGCCGGCTCCGACGAGGGCAGCCTGCCGGATTCTGCGGCTATTGCCCGATATGATCCCCTCGGCGGAGGCAAAGAACGCCCCGAACACGAGACCGAACAGGGCTCCCGAGACGACCGTGAACAAGAGCAGAGAGGGAAATCCGCCTTGGAGTTGCACCAGGGCTTCCATCACCGGCCAGGCCGCGAGGCCCGCCAGCAGCCCCAGCGCCACGATGATGAGTCGTCGTATCGTCGTCGTCATTTCGGTCTCCTCTCTCTTTGCACGTTACGTACTCTCTTCATGGTATTCAGCTCTCCCCCTCGCCGAGCGACTCGTCGGTCCTCGACTCCACACGATCTACCGATATCCGCTCGTTTTCCTCGTCGTAGCTCACGCGCAGTGTGCGCCGGTCGAGCCGGTCGAGGCGCATGGTGACGGTCTGCGAGGCGCCGTTCTGCCGGAAGGTGAGCCGGTGCTCTCCCGGCGGCAACACAAGCTCCGTTCGTCCCTCCTCGATTTCGGGAACCGGCTCGAGCCCGCCGCCACGGCCCCCGCGGAAGTAGCGCTCCTGCCCGCCGATTCGCATATCGATTTCGCCGGTGTTACTCTCGATATCCACCGCCGCAGGGTAGGGAGTAAGCTCGGCCTCAACCCGAAGATCGGTCTGATAGGGTTCCACCCGAAGGGCATACTCCTCGGTGAAAAAGCCCTCGGTCTCAACGCGAAAACGGTGAACGGAGCCGCTTTGAAGCTCGTCGCGAAGCTCGGCGGTGAGCTCTTCCCACTCGCCGTCTTGCGAGTAACTCACCTCGAAGGGACCTTCCACCGGCTCTCTCGTTGCACGATTCGTAACCTCGAGGCTCACCTCGAGGGGGAGTTGTCGGCCGCTGTCCGCATCGAGTGTCACCTCTCGGGCCTCGAGGGTTGATCCCTGCTGCTGCTGCCGGTCCCTGGGCAGCAAGAAAAAGGACTGCCACATGAGCTCCTGTTCCGCCATCACCTTGATACGATAGGCGCCGGTTGGAAGATACCGTTTTTGCGAGCGCATGACGAACCGATCTTCGGTGTCGCGCTCCGGATCCCGCGAAAAACGCAGCTGTGCCTCCTCCACCTCGGGAAACTCATCGCCGTCGTCGCGAAACAGCTCGGCGTCTACGTATACCTCCTCCGGTGCCTTTGCGCCGGTCGGCAGCTGTACCGTTACGCGCAACGCCCCATACTCGTCGGGGTAGAGATACTCGTAGTGGTAGCCCTCGAGGTAGGCATAACCGGCCCCCCCGGCAAGTGCAAGTACGAGAACGGCGGCAAGCGCAACGACGAGGCGGCGAGCGCGGCTTTTGGGCTGGTACTGGGTGCGTTTCCCCGCGAGGTAATCGCCGATGACTTGACGGTCCTCGACACGCACCCGCCGGTCGATCACTTTGTCGAGCTTCGAAAGCACCTGGCCCATCGACTGGTAGCGGCGCTCGGGTTTGTTCTTCATGCATCGCCGGATGAGCCGTTGGGTGGCGGTGGAAATGTTGGGGTTATGCTTGCGCGGCGCGGTGTATTTGCCCTGTTGAATGCGCCTGATCGCCTCAGCCGAGATGGAGTTCGAAAACGGCTTCTTGCCGGTAGTCATCTCGTAGAGCATGACTCCCATCGAATACACGTCGGCGCGCTTGTCGACGGTGCTGGAATCCTCGTACTGCTCCGGCGCCATGTAGGATGGGGTGCCGAGCGTCATGCCCTCGCGCGTGAGGTTCTCCTCGGATTGTGCGCCGTGTATGCTTGCAATTCCGAAGTCGACGAGCTTCACATTACCGTCTTTTGAGATGAGGATATTTCCCGGTTTTATGTCCCGATGAACCACCCCGCGCTGGTGCGCGTACTCCAGCGCCCGGCACGAGGAGCGAAATATGCGCAGTGCCACACGCTCGGGCAGGTATCGCTCTTTTCGCAACAATGTCTCGAGCGTGGGGCCGTCGACATACTCGAGCACGATGTAGTATGAGGAGCCCTCGCGGAAATGGTCGTAGACGTTGGCGATGTAGTCGCTGGTGAAGTCCATCATGATTTGCGCCTCGCGTCGGAAGCGCTCTCGCATGGACGCATCGCCGCGCAGGGTGAGCTTCTTGATGATGACATACCGCGACAGGGTGGGATGCTCGGCTTTGTAGACTGCTCCCATCCCGCCGGAGGCTATCTGCTCGGTAACCTTGTACTTGCCGATTTTTGCCGGGGGCTGCTTAGCCATGTGAGGAGTCCTCTTGTGCGTTCAACATGATGATATCCCGTGACAGCTCTATTTGACGGTCCGCAGGGAGAACCGCGACGATCTCGGCATCGGGGTTGTGCAGTTGGACGTAGTGACCTCCCGCCCGCAGCTCGTACGCCCCTGCTATCGGACGGTGACCGCCGAAATGCAGTGCCTCACTCGTGCCGAGATAGTGTGCAAGCATCTGCTCCACGCTGTCGGGCTCCGCGCCGTCGTTCGGCGTCCAGGTGAGCCCGAAGACAACCTCGGGGTTTTGGCGGTACTCGATGACCTCCTCGCGTGGGTAGAAGGCCTGCGGCTCAGCGTGGGACACCAAGAAATGCGGTCCTATCGCTAACAGCGGATAGAGATGCTCCACACGCGCGAACGCTTCGAGCACGTCATCTCCGTAAAACTGTTCGATAAACGCGGCAACCATGGCCCCTTCGGTCGCGAACTTGCCGAAGGGCAGATTACCGTGGCCGTCCTCGTTTGCGATGTTCTCGTGGTTTCCCTTCAAAAGATGCACTTCCGCCGGTACCGCCCGTTTCAGCTCGAGGAGCATCTCCACGGTGCCCAGACTCTCACGCATCTCGGCGTCCATGTTTTCATGTCGTCGGTATCCACCCATGAACTCTTCGTAAGCCCCCAGCCAGCGGTCGTAGGCGCGCGACTCCGCATGGACGTAGTCGCCGACGCACACCAGCTGTGCTTCCCCGGTGTAAAGCAGCGTGAGCAGCTGCTCCTCGCGTCCGGCGCTTTCGAGGCGATGAGAAAGGGCGCGAAGAACGAGCTCCATGCGCGCGTGGATATCCGGCAGTACGACCGTAATCCGCTGGGGGTCGAGCTCGACGAGCCCGCCCGCCGTTCCGTCTGCGGCGTGCGGGCGGTAATCCGCGGGCTCTGTGGCCAGCAGGTTTTCGCTCGAGCGCAACAGCTCTAGGTAGTGGTAAGGGTCCGGGAGCGCCGGCCGCCGATATATATCGAGGAGACGCTCGGCGAGCGGTTGGGTATCGATACCTTACTCCGAGCCTACCGTCTTGTTGATCTCGACGAACTCATCGGCAAGCACCTGCGTTGCCTCGGTGAGCTTTTCCTCTTCCTCCGCCGGCTCGAGCTCCTCGCTATTGACGGCAATCTTGAACACCGGCGAGCTCTTTTGGATGGGACCGCTCTTGAATGTTGCGACCTCGTCGAGGGCGACGTCCTCCTCGAGCACCGCCTCCGCGTGAGTCGCCGACTCGGGCACATCCTGGCGAATACCGATGCTGAGGTACTCGGCCCGGCGCACCCCGTCGGTAATGGGGCCGAGGTTGAGAATCGAGCCCGAGTAGGTCAACACCAACGCGCCGCGCTCTTCTTCGGTGCCGAACTCGTCGACCTCTTCCATGTTGAGCTCGCTAAGCTTGTCTTCGAACGCCTGTTTCTTTTCCAGCCATCCCTGTGCCATGCGCTCCACCGACTCCTCGGTGTCGGGCAGGCCCGAGGTCTTTGTAATCCGGCGAATGTGATCTTGCACTTCCTCGGGAATCTGGTCGAGATACTCTCCCATCGTGGTGCCTCCGTTTGCGTGTCAGGTTCTTCTCTCAGTGTATTGCTGTGGAGGCGGAATTTCCAAGTGGACAACCGCCGATTGCTGAGATTTGCCCCTGTTCCGCCCCACGGCCTTGCCCACGCCGGCGCCGGACGGCACGGCGAAGGAGGGCGCCGGACGGCCCCTACTCGGCGTCGGGAAAGCCCCACAACATGGGCGGAGCCGGCGCGCCCGGAGCCGGCGCGCCCGGATCCCCCGCGGCCACGTCGCGGGCGGAGAGATCCCGGTGAGTTGCGCCGACCGTGTCCGCTCCCGTTCGCTCGATTGTATCTACAGAGCTCAACGTAAGCTCGGTTTCCTGGGTGGTCATGACGGGAAATCCATAGCGCTCGTTTTTGTGCTTCAGGGGAGGCTTCCCGTCGGTGCGGCGGCTTTCGAGAAAGCGGTTGTGTTCGGCAAGCCGTTCCCACACACGGGCGTTCATCACCTCGGACAGCCCGGCGATCACCCCGAAGATTTCTTCCCTGAGGTCGGAGTCGACTTCGACACCGATACTATTTCGAGCGGCGGCGAGGGCCGCTGCGGTCGTCGTTCCCGTTCCGAGAAACGGGTCGAAGACGGTGTCCCCGCGCAGCGAGTACATATTGATGAGTCGGTATGCGAGCTCAAAGGGAAACGCGCCACTCCGCGCGCGCGCGCCGTCTTCGATGTGCTGGCGCACTCCCTTGAAGTCCCACAGGTCGGAGAACCAGTGGTTTCGCTCCTCCCAGAATATGGCGCTTTCCCTGCGTCGGCTTCGCTCTTGCGGCCCAAACTCGGCTTTGCCGCCCTTTCTCAACATGAGGATGTACTCGTGCTCGAGGGTCACGTAGGCGCCGCCGGGCAGCATCCCCGAGCCCATGAACTTATTCGGCGCGTTCGTCTGTTTGCGCCACAAAACAAGGGGTACTGCCTCGAAGCCGAGCCCCTCGCAGGCGGCGGTAATGCGGGTGTGGTTGGAGTAGAGCTTAAAACGCCCTGCCACAGAGCGCGTGGCGTCTCCGATGTTGATGCAGGCAAATCCGCCCGGGGTGAGCACTCTGTAACATTCGGTCCATACCTCATCGAGGACGCGGTGCATGGCCTCGAACGCCCTCCGTCCCTCGCCTGCGGCCAGCGCCTCGGAAACGTCGGCGCTCTGAGAGGCAAACGTGGCGTCCCACATCTCGATCATGGGGTAGGGCGGGGAGGTGACGACGAGCCGTACCGACGCGTCGTCTATCTCTGAGCTGAGCTTCGCTGCGGGGCCAAAGATCAACTTGTGATTGGTCGCAAACATGGTAGCCCTCGTTTAGCGGTATTTTTGCAGAGGTTGGCCTCTGCGGCAACTGTGGCGCGCGAATCCGGCCCGGTTCGCGGGCCTGCGGCGCGACTACTCTTCGAGGCCGTACTCTTTGATTTTGTTGAGGAGGGTCCGCCGGGTAATCCCGAGCTCGGCCGCGGTCTGTTCCCGGTGCCACTCGTTTCGCTGCAATGCCGCCTCGATTGCCCCGCGCTCGAGATCCCGCAAAGAGCCCCCCGTTGCGGCGAAGCCGCTGTGTGCCCCGGCGGCGCGGCCCTGGGGAAGGTCGAAATCGGCCGGGCCGAGCTCGGTCTCGTCGGCGAGTATCACCGCGCGCTCAATGACATTCTCGAGCTCCCGCACATTGCCCGGAAACGAGTAGGCCTGAAGCGCGCGCATGGCGGAAGCGCTGATGCCGCGCACCCGGGTGCCGGTGCGCTCGTGGAGCGCCGAGAGGAAGTGGCGGGCGAGCAGCGGAATATCTTCGGGGCGCTCACGCAGGGCCGGCAATGTGATCCGGATTACGTTGAGGCGGTAGAAAAGATCCTCACGGAACGTTCCTTCCGCCACTCGGGCCTCGAGATCGGCGTTGGTTGCGGCGATGAAGCGCACATCAACCGGAAGCGAGCGGGTCGAGCCGAGCCGTTGAATACGGCGATCCTGCAGTACGCGCAGGAGCTTCACCTGTAGGTGCAGCGGCATGTCGGCGATTTCGTCCAAGAAGGCGGTTCCGCCGCCGGCCACCTCGAGCATACCCTGCTTTCGCGCCTCGGCGCCGGTGAACGCGCCGCGCTCGTGGCCGAAGAGCTCGGACTCGATGAGTTGCTCGGGGATGCCGCCGATGTTGATGGGAACGAAGGGGCTGTCGGCGCGGGCGGAGCTTTCGTGGATACGGCGTGCGAGCACCTCCTTACCGGTCCCGCTTTCCCCGGTAATGAGCACCGTTGAATCGGTGGGGGCAACGCGCCGGGCAAGGTCGATCACTTTGCGCATCGACTCGCTCTCGAATTCGACTTCGGGCGTCGAGCCACGGTCAATGGAGGCAAGCCGACGAAGCCGGTGGTCTTCCACCGCCCGTTTCAGCCTGATGAGCAAATCGTCGGGATCGAAGGGCTTTGTAACATAGTCCGCCGCACCGCTTTTCATCGCTGCTACCGCATCCTGCACGTCCCCGTAGGCGGAGATCATGACGGTGGGAATCTCTCGCCCGTCCTCGCGCAGCCATTCCAGCAGCTCGAGTCCCGTCATCCCCGGCATGCGGAGGTCGACTACGAGCCCGTCGAAAGGTTCCTCCGACAGTGCCTTTTGCGCCGATAGCCCGTTTTCCGCCTCGACGCAGTCGATGTCCTCGAGAGCGAAATAGTCGGCTACCGTGCGGCGGATATTTTTTTCGTCATCGGCGATCAGCACTCGCATAGGGACTCTCCTGAGGCAGGATGATGATGCACTCGGCGCCCGGGCCGTCGGTGCGGTTTTGCAGCGTGATGGTCCCGCCGGCAGCCTCCACGAAACGGCGACTGACGGCAAGGCCAACCCCGAAGCCTCCGTCTTTTCGGGTATAGAAAGGATCAAAGGCGCGATCGTCTCCGGCGTCCTCGGGAAGTCCCGGCCCGCGGTCTGCAACCGTGAGCACCACCGATTCCCGGTTTGCCGCCAGACGCAGCTCGACCGCCACGTGCTCGTCGGTGGTTTCCGCGGCGTTACGCAGTACGTTCCCGAGCACCGAATGTAGCCGATGCCGGTCGAACCGGATCTCACACGGACACGCGCAGCGGAGGTCGAGCGCAATGGGAAATGAATAGCGCTGCGGTGCGCTCTGAACGACCTCACAGAGATCGACCGTCTCGGGACTACCGTTGGGGTCCCGCAAAAACGCTCTCACTTCGTTTACCAGGGTGTCGATCCGCCCGATCTCCTCATCGAGGATGTCGAGCTGAGGGCTCGCCGCCGCCTGTTTTCGAAGCATTGCCGTTTGAAGCCGGATCGCCCCGAGTGGATTCTTGATCTCGTGAGCGAGGGTCCGCGCGGCCTCGCCGAGCTGTACCAGGTGCTCGCGTCGTTGCTGCTCTTGTTCGTAGCCGCGGATGCGGCGTGAGAGGACCGCGACAAAGCCGATGAGCCCAAAGAGCGCCACGCCGATTGCCGACCAGTAGAGCATGCGCGTGCGCGTGGCGGAAAGCACGCTCGACACGTCGTAGTCGACGAGCAAAAACTCGGAGGCGCCCTCGGTCTGCGGGTCTTGCGGAGCAGGCTCTCGGTCGGTCTGCCCGGGGGATCGGCCCATCATGCCGCCGCTGCCGGGGCCCATGCGGCGGCCGTCCATGTGGTCGGGCATGCGGTTCATGGGACCGGTTCCACCGGTCCGCGGTATGCCCACCGGTCGCAGGAGGCGCAGCACTCCCTCACCGCGATCGAGCTGTGAGATGGGGGAGGCGGCGGTGGTTTCGGGGGAGAGCGCCTGCGGGGCCGAGCCGACGTGAGCGCGGGCATCTCCGCGCGCGTCGTATAAGCCGAAGCCGAGGACGTTCTCGGGGAGCACGCGTTCGTCGGGCTCGCCCGAACGGGCGTAGTACTCGGTGAGAGATGCCGCGGCCTGCAGTGCTTGAAACTCCATGAGCGTTCTGTCGTGCTGCCTGCTCTGGGAAAGAAGAACGGCGAACCCCGTGCCGACGAGGCTGACGAGCACCACCGCGAGGCCGACGAGAAGATATTTCTGTGTTCGTGCCGTGTTCATGTGTACCACGTTCTGAGGGCCGGGGGCTTTTTCTCGTCTCGGGACAAGCGACGAAAAAAGGCGGACCCGCGGGCCCGCCTCATTCTAATTGATTACCATGCTCTTTTACCAACGTTGCCGCGGCGCGTTCTGCGGCGTGTTCTGCGGCGCGTTACCCTGCGGCGTGTTCCACCCGCCGCCGTGCCGGGGTGTGTTCCATCCGCCGCCGCGTCCGCGCATCCCGTGCATGCCGCCGCGGGGCTGC
>JAWLED010000040.1:14398-19296 GCA_041686235.1 Spirochaetia bacterium
GGCGCGTTACCCTGCGGCGTGTTCCACCCGCCGCCGTGCCGGGGTGTGTTCCATCCGCCGCCGCGTCCGCGCATCCCGTGCATGCCGCCGCGGGGCTGCCCGCCGCGGGGCTGCGCACCGTAACCCGGGCGCCCGGCGTAGCCGGACTGGGGGCCATATCCGGGGCCCGCGGTGGACATATGGCCGGGACCGTAGCCGGCGGCCCCCAGGTCATAGCTTTCTCCGTCTATCTCGACGGAGCTTACTCGGATGTGGCCGTCGGTGCTCTCACTCTGCTCAAAAAGGGAGCCCTCGACGCGTACCTCATCGCCCGGCTCGAGATCGGCATCTACCCAGCGGTAGCCGGGGACCCCGGCCGAATAGGTCTTCCCGTCAACACGAAGTACAGGGTATCCGTCTATCTCGTCGTATGTGCCGGTCAGGGTCGTAACCTCGCCGTCCGCGGCCTGAGCGGTACCCTGTTGTGTCGCGCCGAAGCCCGCCGCCGGGGCGGCGGGTTCCTGGGTGCCTGCGGCAAAGGCGCCGATACCGATCATCACAAAAACCAATACAAAAGCGGTGCGTTTCATCTCTCTATTCCTCCGTAGAATTATTGTTCTATTATGATGGTAGCGAATTCCATGCCAAGTTTTGCGAGATAGCATGGTGTGCGAGATTTTTCTTCGCACACCCCGGGAATGTGGCCACGCCTCGGTCGTCTCTCGGCCACGCCCCCGCCAACGCTGCCGGCCCCCGCCACCGCGGCGCCCGGCACGACGCCGGCCGCGGCGCCGGGGTGCTCCGCGCGCGGCCCGCCGCGGCGCATGAGCCGCCGGAGATGGGCAAAATCTTCCCATGGACGGAAAACGGGAAAATTTCGCATCTTTACCCGGGGCGGATACACCGCCGGCGCGGGCTTCCGCTGCTCATGCTAATGAGACTCGCGTCCGATACAATAAGAGAACGCGTATACCGCTCGGACGCGAATGGACCGAAATAGGTTCGGCGCCGGCGTCGGTGAGCGCCCGCGCTGAGGAGGAAGTCGGATCGTGCATCTACCTCGACCCCAGAAGTTCATCATTTTGTTAGCGGCGCTCCTGTGCGCAGCAACACTTGCATTTTCGCAGGCCGACGGCCCCGCGGCCGAGGCAAACGGCGAGGCAAATGAAAACGGGAATGGAAACGGCTATACCGGCACGTGGTCGCTGGTCGTCGGGCCCAGCAGACTGTTGTGGGAGCTCGAGGCTGAAGAATACGAGTTCTATGCCTATCAGGCCGGCTCCGTGCGCATTGGCTCCCGCGGTGAGCTCAGCGCCGAAGACGATGAGCTGACGTTTCTCGCCCAGGAAATCACCGACGACGGGGAGAGCTGGCGTGAGGTGGAAGTTTCCGAGGAGGAGGCCACCGCGACGTTCGCGTACTCAGTCGAGGACGAGGTGTTAAACCTCGCCGTTCCCGGACGTCCTCAGTTCTCGACCGACTATGAGGCGGGCGAGGGCGAGCCGGTGGAAAAAGAAAACGGTGACGAGGAGAACGCCGATGCACCGGCAGAAGGGGAGGAAGAGACCGAAGAAGGCGCTCTCGACATCCAATAGCCCCGCCCACCAAGGGGTGCCCCGCGGCCCTGCGGCCCCGCGGCGCTGTAGCCCTGCGGCCCCGCGGCCCTGAGCCCCGCGGCCCCGCGGCCCTGCGGCCGGTTGAGCGCCCTCTCCACCCCGTCTCGAATCGTCGGTTCTTTCCGTGGGTCGGTTGCGGCCGAGACCAGCCGTTTGTGACCCGGCCGACACCTGCCCTTTGTGACCCGGCCGACATTACCCGTTTCAATCTTCACTCGAATCTGCGGGCGAATCTGCGGTGTGCTGAGCCACCTCGGCAAACACAGGATAATGATCCGAGGGATAAACCCCTTCGTGGTTATGCCGCTCGATGTAGCCGTCCAACACGCGCAGCTTCTGCGATACGAGCACATGATCGATTCTCGGCCAGAGGGTCACTCCCAATCCAAAGTGATAGGTGCCGCGGCGGTTTGCCCCCATAACCGGCTCCAGACCTAACCCTGTCAGCGCACGCTCCGGGGGCGAGCCGCGAAACGAGTTGAAGTCACCCAACACGACGAGGGGCACCTCCGTGTGGCCGAGATGTTCGATGGTGCGGATAACCAGCTCGACCGACCGTCGCCGGAGGCTCGGGCTGCGGGCGTCGAGGTGAAGATTGTATACGGCAATCGTCTGCTGCCCTTCGACGTCTTCGAGGAGGGCCCACGTGGCAAACGACTCGCGAATGTGGCGGGCAGCCTGCCGCCGGCGGATTTGAATCTGAACCTCGCCACGGAGAGCCTGCGGGGAGATTCCCCCCGATTTGACGCTTCCGTCCCCCGAAAAGGCGAGATAGCCCCGATGGAGCGTCCGGAACCGGCCGCTGCGTGCAAGAATGGGATTGTCGGAGGGCCTTTCATTGGCCACCGTCCCCACCACTGTTTCGAGCTCGGGAAACGTCTTGGAAAGCCATTGGTGTTGATCGATGTCGTGGGGAATTCCGTGGGTGCGGTTAGCCACCTCTTGGAGCGCGAGAATATCCGGGTTTTCACGCTGGATGAGCGACTCGACGATCCTGCGTCGGCGGTTCCATCTCAGTCGCCCCGTGCTCCCAACGGCGGTGGTGCGTATGTTGAATGTTCCAATTTTCAGAGCGATTGGTTCCATCTGCGTCCGCAGAAGCCCGGCGCTTACCTCAACTGTTCGCCGGCCATATGGCCGAGATCCATGAACACCTCTGATATCGTCGGATGCGCATGAGCCGTCCGCGCTACATCATACACCGTTCCTTCGAATTGCATAAGGGCTCCGGCTTCTCCGATGAGATCCGAAGCATTCTCGGCGAAGATTTGTACGCCGAGCACTTCACCGTACTCGGGCTCGAAGAGAATTCGCACGAATCCGTCCTCGGCTCCCGAGAGAAGCGCCTTGCCGTTGTACGAAAGGGGTGCCTCGACGCTGCGAAACCGTATTCCGGCGTCTTCGAGCGATTCTTCGGTGCGGCCGATCTGGGCGAGCTCCGGTTCTCCGTATACGACGATGGGCTCGGCCCCGCGGTGCCATGGCTCGCTTACGCCGGCAATGTGATTGACGGCGTGGAGCCCCTGCGCGGAGGCGCTTCGCGCTGAAGGAACGAGCCCGTTCACGTTCCCAACCGCGTAAACCGATTCGACACTGGTCCGCAAGTACTCGTCCACCCGCGGAAAGGGGCCGTTCATGGTCATCTCGATGTTCATCGACGGAAGGACAGGGTGTTCGGCGAGACAGTTTACCAACAGCTCGCACTGCGCGCCGGCGTTGTCGATCATCACGCGTCCATTCTCGTACCGGTAGCTATTCGCGTTCGTGGTGATGGTGACCCCGGCCGACTGTAGCCGTTGCGAGACCGCGTTCTCGAGACGCGGACCGAGCATCGGAAGCAGTCTCGGTTGGGAGGTGGCAATGGTGACATCGCAGCCGAGCAGCGAAAAAAGCTGCGCGTACTCCAGCGCTATTGGTGATCCGCCGAGAACGACCACGTGTGCCGGGATGTCGACCATCGACAGGGCGGTCCACGCGGTGGCAACGTGCTCGCCCGGCATGTCGAAGGGGAGCTCTCTGGTGTCGGAGCCGGTTGCGAGGATGATATATCGGCTCTCGAGGAGCCGGCCGGCGACGCTCACCGATTTCTCCGAGGTGATCTCCGCCGCTCCTTTGAGTACATCCACCCCCGTGTCTCTGAGGCGGTGCTCGATATCTCTCGTCATGCGGGCGGCCGACGTTTCGGCGTGGTGCAGCGCAGCCTTTGGGTTGAATCTCAGCGCCGAGGGGTCGACCCCTTCGATTCCCATACGCGCCGCATCCTTGGTGCGCGCAAACATACGGGCACTTTCGAGCATCCCTTTCGACGGCAAAACGCCGTTGTGGAGTGCGCGCCCCCCGATTCGGTCCCGTTCCACGATCCCGGTTTTCATACCGAGTTGCCCGGCCCGCAGCGCGGCAATATACCCGGCAGGCCCGGCTCCTATGACAATAACGTCGTACATGATGGCTCTCCTCATTCGATGAACATCGATGCCGGCCGCTCGAGATACCCCACAACGTCGTTCAAAAACCGCGCCGTCTCTCCGCCGTCCACAATGCGGTGATCTACCGTTAGTGACAGCGGCATAATGGTTCCCACGGTGATTTCGTCGTCGGCGTCAACGATGGGGCGCTTGTGAATGCGGCCGATGCCGAGAATACCCGCCTCCGGATAGTTGATGATGGGCAATGCGTACATCCCGCCGATCGACCCAAAGCTCGTTACCGAGAATGTACCGCCTTTCATCTCCTCCATCGAGAGTTTTCGCTCGCGCCCCCGGGCAGCGAGGTCTTCGATGTCGGCTGCGATATCCGAAAGGGCTCGCCGGTCGACATCCCTGACCACCGGTACCACGAGCCCGTCGTCGGTGTCGACGGCAATGCCGATATTGTAGCGCTTGTGGTACGCCATCCGGCTGTGCTCGAGGTCGAGCTGGGCGTTCATGGTGGGGTGACGCTTGAGTGCGGAACTCACCGCCTTGAGGATGAAGGGAAGGAAGGTCAATCGCAGCCCCTTGTCGGCAAATTGCTGTTTGTGTTGCGCGCGCAGGGCGACGAGTTGTGAGATCTCGGCCTCGTCCATGACGCTCATGTCGGCCGCGTTGTGCTTGGACTCGCTCATGTGGCGGGCAATGCTTTTTCGGATGCCCGAGAGGGGTTGGTACTCGATCTCCGGCTCCTCGCCGGTGCCGGGGGCGCCGCCGGTCCGGGCGCCGCCGGTCCGGGCGCCGCCGGTCCTGACTCCCGCGCCGGCCGCGCGCCCGGCAGTCGACCGGCCTGCTGCCCCCAGGCCGCCTTCTGCGGCGTGCCCGGTCCCTCCAC
>JAWLED010000040.1:19396-25334 GCA_041686235.1 Spirochaetia bacterium
GGGCGCCGCCGGTCCTGACTCCCGCGCCGGCCGCGCGCCCGGCAGTCGACCGGCCTGCTGCCCCCAGGCCGCCTTCTGCGGCGTGCCCGGTCCCTCCACGTCCGGTGGGGGGCGCGGGGGGCGTTTCCCCGCGCGCTTCGGCCTCGGCGAAGCGATGGATGTCGTCCTTCGTTACCCGCCCGGCGGGGCCGGTGCCGCGAACCTGGTTTATGTCGATCTCGAGCCGTTTGGCAACCGCACGGGCCACCGGAGTGGCAAGGGCCTTGCCCCGTGGTCTGCCGGACTCGGTGTGCTCGGAGACGTCGACGCCTTCGTCACTCGCGGGCAAATACGCCCCTTCCCCGGCGACCTCGATCGTCCCGACGACGCCGCCGCCCGCCTCGTCGACGGGCTCGCGGCTGGGAGGGGCCGGTTTCTCCTCGGCAATCTTTTGGGCCTCTTCGCTCGAGACACCCTCGAGCTCGAGCTCTACCAGCGGATCGCCGACGTTTATGGTATCGCCCTCGGAGCCGTAGATGGCAACAACGGTCCCGTCGCGCGGCGAGGGGATGTCGGTGACGACTTTATCGGTTTCCATCTCCACGAGGGGGTCGCCGGTCTGCACGCTTTGTCCCTTCTGTACACGCCATTCGACGATTTGACCCTCGGTAATTCCTTCTCCGATATCGGGAAACTTGAACATGTGTCGCATTGGGCTCTCCCTTAGAAGTTTACCAGGTTCTGCATCTCGTAGAAAATGCGCTGTGGGTCTTGCTGATAGAAATGCTCCCCTTGTGGCAGCGGTACGATCGTGTCGAACCCGCTGAGCCGCCTCGGCGGTGCTTCGAGGTGCAAGAACGCCTCTTCCACCGCGATGCTCATCAACTCGGCTCCGGGGCCGTAGCTCGTCGGTGCCTCGCCGACAAAGAGTAACCTGCCGGTTTTGCGGACCGACCGACCGACGGTCTCGCGATCAACGGGGTATATGGTGCGCAGGTCGATGAGCTCGACCGAGATGCCGGCATGCTTGGCATGGACCATTGCCTTTTGCACCTCCCGAATGACCGCGCCGTAAGCGACGACCGTAATATGCTCTCCCGGCGTCACCACGCGCGCGCTCCCGATGGGGATGCGGAACGGCTCCTCGGTGACCTCCTGCTTTACCGCACGGTAGATGCGCTTGGGCTCCATGAATACGACCGGATCGTTGCTCTCGATCGCGCTCAACAGCAGGCCTTCTGCGTCGTGGGGGGAGGAGGGGATGACCACCGTCAGCCCGGGAATGTGGGCGTAGATTGCCTCCATGCTCTCGGAGTGATGCTCGATGGCGTTGATGCCGCCGCCGTAGGGCATGCGGATGACGATGGGCATGTGATACCTGCCGCGGGTGCGGTTTCGCATGCGCGAGATATGAGAGATGATTTGATTGAACGCGGGATAGGCGAATCCGGAAAACTGCATCTCGATGACGGGGCGCAAGCCGGCGGCCGCCATACCGACCGCCGAGCCGGCGATACCCGACTCTGCGAGCGGGCTGTCGAAGACGCGGTCACTCCCGTACTTTTCTTGCAACCCCTGGGTAACACGAAACACGCCGCCTTCTACTCCCACATCTTCTCCGTAGACCACGACGGTTTCGTCCGCCTCGAGGGCGTGATCGAGGGCGCTCGTGAGCGCCTGTACCATGTTGATCGCTTTCATGCCTGCGCCTCCTTCCAGTTGAGGAACCGCTCATAGGCAACTTTTTGTCTGCGAAGCTCCTCCGGCATCTCCTCGTGCATCCATTGGAACACGTCTTCGAGTACGTAGGGACCGTGGTTTTCCGCCTCGACGAACTGCCGGTCGATTTCCTTTCGGTATTCTTTCATCAGTTGCTTCTCGTTAACGGACCACTTGTTGTTTGCTTCGAGGTAGGCACGCAGCCTGTTGATGGGGTCGCGAAGCTCCCACTCGCCCTCTTCTTCCTTGGTCCGGTACCGAGAGGGATCATCGGAGGTCGTGTGGGCGCCCTTTCTGTAGGTCACGGCCTCCACGAGCACCGGGCCGTTTCCCCCACGCGCATACTCGAAGGCCTCTTTCATGACCTCGTAGGAGGCAAAAAAATCGTTGCCGTCCACCTGAATGCCGGGCATCCCGTAGGCAATCGCTTTCGCGGCCATGTTGCGAGAGGCGGTCTGCTGCTGCGCCGGCACCGAGATGGCGAATTGGTTGTTCTGTACGACGAACACCACCGGCACCTTCCACACCCCGGCGAAGTTCAGCCCTTCATGAAAATCCCCTTCGGAGGTTCCGCCGTCTCCGCTGAAAGCGCACACGATCTGGTCGGTTTTGTTGCGCTTAACGGCAAACCCAAGCCCCGCTGCGTGGGGGATTTGGCTCGACACGGGTATGGCCACCGGGAGCGTGTTCGGCGCATGTTCGAAGCGCGAGGCCTCCTCGTAGCCGCGCCAATACAAAAAGAGCTCTTTGAGCGTTATCCCCTTTGCCAGCCAGGTCCCGAGCTCGCGAAACGCCGGCACGAGCCAGTCGTCACTGCGAAGAAGCATGCCGGTAGCTACTTGTATCGCCTCCTGCCCTTCGTTCGGCGGGTAGGTAAACATCCGTCCTTGTCGCTGATAAGAGACGGTCATGATATCGGCCTGTCTGGCAAAGAGCATTTGTTGCAGCGCGTCGACGGCTTCTTCGTCGGAAACGGGTTGTTGCCGGTCTTTTTGCGTTACCGAACCGTCGTTTTCCATGACGGAAACCATATCGTCATGCAATGGGTCAAACTCATCGAGAAGCATCGTGTCCTCCTTCCGGCGAATACCGCATGTGGCCGGCTGCCGCCGAGCATGCGTAATCCGCTCAACTAAAGCCCGCATTCTATCGCACCGGGAGCGACTTAGAAAGTACAAAACACCGTCGACTTCGTGTGGCCGCGCGAGGCTGTGCCCCGCGAACGAAACTCGGGGTTTCTTGTTGCTATTTGTGAACCTCGTAATTAGAATAGGCGAGCCGTGAAAACCGAAGTGGCGGCCTACATAGGGATATAATACATGTTCATCATTGCACTCGTTGTTGCTCTCGCCGGGAGTTTACTTGCACTGCTCTTCGCCCTCGTTCGCACACGCTGGATTCTCCGGCGGCCGGTAGACAGCCCGGAATTACAGAGAATCGGCGGATACGTCTATGAAGGAGCGATGGCCTTTCTCTCTCGCGAATACCGCGTGCTCATTCCGTTCATTTTGGTTGTTGCCGTGTTCCTTGCTTTTGCAAACGAGGGAGCGCTGCGGTTTCAATCGGTAGCCTTTGCTCTCGGCGCCGGAGCTTCAGGGCTCGCCGGATTCATCGGTATGAAGGTGGCCACCTCGAGCAACACGCGCACCACCCACGCGGCGCAGGAAAGCCTGGACAAGGCGTTGCAAGTTGCCTTCTCCGGTGGGAGCGTCATGGGAATGAGCGTGGTCGGCCTGGCACTTCTGGGGCTCTTTGCCGTGTTAGCGGCATCCGCCGCGATATTCGGCTTTACGAGCGTCATCCTCGACAGCACCGTGTTCCCGATTCTCTCCGGCTTTTCCCTCGGCGCGTCCTCGATTGCGCTGTTCGCGCGCGTTGGAGGCGGGATCTATACCAAGGCTGCGGACGTGGGCGCGGATCTCGTCGGTAAGATAGAGGCCGGTATCCCGGAGGACGACCCGCGCAACCCGGCCACCATTGCCGACAACGTCGGCGACAACGTAGGTGACGTTGCCGGCATGGGCGCAGACCTCTTTGAATCGTACGTGGGCAGCCTCGTGGGTGCGATGATCCTGGGCGTGTCCGTCGCCGGGAGCGAGGCCACACGGATCAAGCTCGCCTCCTTGCCGCTCATTCTCGCGGTAATCGGGGTGGTTGCCTCGGTCATCGGCATTAGCTTCGTACGCGCCAAGCCCGGACGGTCGCCTCAGTATGCGTTGAACATGGGAACCTTCGGGGCATCGCTCTTGGCTGCGGTCGGCGCGTTTGCCGCAATAATGCTTCTGCTCGCCGACACGTCGTTCTCAGGCGGCGCCGGGGCGGTAGAGGTCTTCAGTTCGTTGGTTATGGGCTTGGCTGCCGGCCTCGCGATCGGCTTCTCTACGGAAAAGTTTACCGGTACGGGGACGTGGTCGGTGAAGCAAATCGTGCATGCAAGCTTTACGGGGCCGGCGACGACGCTGATAACCGGGATGGGGATGGGAATGCTCTCCACGGTTGCTCCCATCATTATCATCTCGGCGGCCATCCTTGCCGGCTCCGCCTTGGCCGGCCTCTACGGAATTGCCATTGCCGCTATCGGCATGCTCATTACCCTCGGGATTCAGCTCTCGGTGGACGCCTACGGACCGGTGGCTGACAACGCCGGTGGGTTGGCGGAAATGGCTGAGTTCCCGCGGGGGGTGCGCGAGATCACCGATGAGCTCGACGCGGTGGGAAATACAACCGCCGCGATCGGCAAGGGCTTCGCCATCGGCTCAGCTGCCCTTACTGCAATCATTTTGTTTTCGGCCTTTCAGAAGACGGTCGGGGTAGAATCAATCAACCTTACCGATACCGACGTGTTGGTTGGAATTCTGCTTGGCGCGGTAATCCCGTACCTGTTTTCATCCATGGCGATGGGCGCCATCGGCGTGGCCGCATTTGCTATGATAGAGGAGGTGCGCCGGCAGTTCCGCGAACGACCGGGTATTCTCGAGAACACCGAAAAGCCCGACTATGCGCGCTGCGTCGATATCTCCACGAGCTCCGCGTTGAAGAAGATGATGCTTCCCGGTATTGTGGCTGCTGCGACGCCGCTGTTGGTGGGGTTCATCGGCGGCGTCGGGATGCTTACCGGCGTGTTGGTGGGCGTTACCGCGTCGGGGGTCGTGCTGGCGATCTTTATGTCCAACTCGGGCGGTGCCTGGGATAACGCCAAGAAGATGGTCGAGAGCGGAGAAGGCGGCGGTAAGGGCTCGGAATCGCACCATGCGACGATTGTCGGAGACACGGTAGGGGATCCGTTCAAGGATACCGCCGGGCCGTCGCTCAATATTCTCATAAAGCTCATGGCAGTGGTTTCTTTGGTCATTGCCCCGATCCTAAGAAATTACTGGGGTGGTTAATTATGGAGTATCAGAATCGACTTTACGTTGTACTATATCCGAACGTTGCGCTTATCGGTTCGCAACTCGATCCCGAAGCTTTTGCCAAGCACTATAGCATCGGCCCGACCCGTTACTACTACGGGAAGGTGATTTTCGCCGAAATCGATGCAGACTATCGCCATCCGTATTTCGATATCGAAAGCCTGCTGCCCGAGCTCAAGGCGCACGAAGACGGCCAACCGAAAGCGACGAAGTTCATCTCAAGCTACCGGGTGCTCGAGCATATCGACCTCGACGTCGTGCGCAAGCTCTATCTCGCTACCCACGAAGGCTACGTGCAAACGTTGGATCCGGCCCCCTATAGGGACCCTCAGGAGGCGGGCACGGTTCGCATATTCGCCGAAATTGCCCCGATTCGCATGATGGTGCTCTCCGACTATGACTTCGAGCAGTTCGCCGAGCACATTACCGATCCCGGCTACCGCAAGGGAGCGCCGACAATGTTCTACACGCAGTTAGACGTAGATATTGAGCACTTCATTCGAGAGCTCGACGACAATCCGTTTCGTCAGTCACCGGTGCTGAGTATCCATCCTTCGTCCCTGCGCGACGCGTTCTTCGAGCTCAAGAAGTACGCCGACAAGCACACGAAAGGGCTCTGCGTGGATAGCTCCATGGACGCCGTCTCTTACAAGCAGATACGCCACGGTTTCATGTTTGCGACAAACGAGAAAACAAAGTTTTTCCCCATGCCCTCACTGCGGGAAATGGAAGATAATAACTATCGGTTCTGGAAAACCCTGTAGGCGGACCCGCGCTCGGGCCCGGTCCGCGCTCGGGCCCGGCCCGCGCGCGTGGCCGGCGGAGCCGGC
>JAWLED010000126.1:0-5725 GCA_041686235.1 Spirochaetia bacterium
GAGCACATGATGCGCTACCCGCACGAGTTCTCCGGCGGTCAGCGCCAGCGCATTGCCGTCGCGCGCGCGCTTGCCACCAATCCGGAGTTCGTCCTCATGGACGAGCCGACCTCCGCGCTCGACGTCTCGGTGCAGGCGCAGATCCTCAATCTGCTGAAGCGCCTTCAGCGCGAGTTTCAGCTTACTTACCTGTTCGTCACGCATCACCTGCTCGTGGTCAAATACATCTCCGACCGCATTGCGGTAATGTATCTCGGCCAGATCGTGGAGCTCTCCGAGACCGACGAGCTCTTCGAGGCGCCGCTGCACCCCTACACGAAGGCCCTGTTGTCGGCGATCCCCATTCCCGACCCCGAGACCGAGCGCGAGCGCATCATCGTCTCCGGCGACGTTCCCAACCCCATCTCGCCGCCGCCTGCATGCCGGTTCCACCCGCGGTGCCCCTTTGCAAAGGACATTTGCCGCGAGAAGGTGCCCGAGCTCGAGGATGCGGGAAACGGGCATATCGTCGCCTGCCACCGATGGCGCGAGATTCGCGAGAAGGGCTGGGAGCTGAGCTAGCGCCGTCTGCGAGTGGGACGCGAACGTGTGGACGGCCTGGGGCGGGGCGGGCCTTGGTCGAACGCCATAATGAGGGCTACACCGGCGACGAACCCGCCGATGTGGGCCGCATAGGCCACCCCGCCGGTTTGCGAGCCGAGCGCCCCCAACCCGTTGAGTAGCTGAAAGAGAAACCAGATGCCGATGGCGACGACCGCCGGCACCTGCATGAGTATCCGCAAGAACAGCACCGTGACCCGCTTCCGCGGAAAGAGCAAGAGATACCCGCCGAGCACACCCGAGATGGCCCCCGATGCGCCGAGGCTCGGTACCCGCATGTTCCCGTCGAAGGCCGCGGTGGTGAATACGTGGGCAAGCGAGGCAATGATCCCCACGAGCAGATAGAAGACAATGAAACGCTTGTGCCCGAGGCGGTCCTCGATGTTGTCGCCGAATATGAACAGAAACAGCATGTTCCCGAGGATGTGAGCAAGCCCCCCGTGCATGAACATCGAGGTGAGAAGGGTGATGTACACCGAGATGGGCGTGGGCTGCAGACCGGGGCGCCGTTGTTGCGCGCCGGTGGCGGGGTCTCGAACGATTTCGCCCTCGGTGACGAGGTCCTGCCCGGTGATGATCTCTTCGGGAACGGTGGAGAGCGCATAGGTGAACTCGACGTTACTTCCAAGTCCCTGGGCGAACACGAACACGAAAATATTTATGGCGATGAAGGTCCACGTGACGTAGGGGGTAATTCGGCGATCCGAGTTGTCGTCTCCGAGGGGTAAGATCATTTCTGCACCTCTTTGCTCGGTCTGCGGGGTGTGTTTGGCTACGGTACTACGAAAGAGGATACCGCAAAACCGTCTCTGTGACGAGACCGTTCGGGGTTCTCGGGGTCGACGATGCGCCGCCCGTCCACGACGAGATAGTAGGTATGCTGTCCCCTCGGGACGCGGATCTTGAGTCGGTACACCCCGTCTTCGGCTTCTTTGAGCTCGTGCATGTAGGGGTCCCAGTTGTTGAAGCTGCCGGCTACCGAGACGTTGAGCCCGCGCTCGGAGCTCAAGTTAAACCGCCGTCCGTCCACCGTTTCGATGCCTTCGCGGAGGTCCGGCTCGAAGATGAACTCGACCTCGCCGGACTCGCGCACCCGCGGAATTTCGTCATCGGTGGGGGATCGCTCGGGCAGGGAGAACGTGGACATACGTACACCGTTTGCACCGCGCTCGACATCGGGATTGGTGGGGTCGGTTTGCCAGAGCCCGTCGACCACGATGCGGTACTCGAGGCGTTCTAGGTCCTCGGGGATGGGATAGTCGAGGACAAATACCTTTGTCTGCACCGTTTCGCTTGGGTCGTCGGGGTCGGGCATCTCGTTGCGCACGATCCGGTAGGTGTGAAGCTCGGAGAAGTCCTCGTGCTCGAAGGCCGCGGCGACGTAGCGCGTCGAGGAATCGCCCTCGAAGGTAAGCAACACATGGCCTGACAGAGCCTTCGGGCTCTGTGCCTCGGTAAGCGTGCTCATCTCTCGATGCAGGCCGACATCAAAGAACCCCTCGGACTGTTCTTGCTGCTGCTGTTGCTGCGCGGACACGACGACCGCGCCGGGACCGCTAAACACGGCAAAAAGCAGAGAGACCGCAAGAATCGGCATCAAAATGCGCGGTAACATTTGAAGTTTTTCCAGCATCTGCTATATTTTGTCGGAAAGCCCAGTGGACTCATTGAGATTCATCTTACATTTATTTCGGACTCTCCGAAAATCTCATTAGATGCCGACACGCGACGCAATAGAAAAATTCAATAGAACCGTCATTTCATTGGGCAGCGAGCCTGCGGTGCGTGCCCGGCGCAATGAGGAGATCGAAGAGATCGCCCCTCCCTCGGAGGGGCTGTCCGAGGACCTCACCGATCTTCTCGGCGAAGAAGGCGAAGAAGAAGGCGGTCAAACCGAGGCGGGAGCCGGCCAAGCCGAAGCCGAAGCCGAAGCCGGAGCCGAAGAAGCTGCGGCGGGGCCCCCTGAGGAGCCCGAGGCCCCCGAAGAGCCCGAGGCCCCTGAGGCCCCCGCGGAGCCCGAAGCCCCTGAGGCCCCCGCGGAGCCCGAAGCCCCCGAAGAGCCCGAGGCCCCTGAGGCGCCGGGTGGACCCGAGGCTGGTGAGGAGCTCGGCGACCTCTCCGATATCGACATAGACGAAGAGCTCGACGCGCTCGGCCTCGACGAGGAGAACCCACCCGAAGCCCCGGAAGCCGAGGAAGCCCCGGCCGAGCCGGAGACCGCTGAAGCGGCGGAGCCTGAAACCGGCGAGGGCGGCGAGCTCGACGAGGAGCTCGAAGAGCTCGATGACCTCGTCTCCGACGAGGAGCTTGCCGGCCTTACCGAGGGCGGGTTCGACGAAGAGGAGGAGGAAGAGCCCGCGCCGGCCGGCGAAGAGCCCGAAGAGCCCGCCACCGAAGAGCCTCCCGCAGAAGAGCCCGCCACCGAAGAAGCGGAGGAGCTCGGCGAGGGCGATTTCGAGGAGCCCGAAGAGTTCGACCTCAGCGACTTTGCCGAAGACTTCGACTTCGATGCCGAAACCGCACCCGAGCTCGAGACGGGAGCGGAAGCGGCGGAGCCGGAGGAAGCGGAAGAGGTCGAGCCCGTCGAGGCGGAAGCCCCCGAGGCGGAACAAGCCGAGCCGGAACCCGAGCCCGAGGCGTTCGAAGCCGCCGAACCGGAAGCTGAAGGGCCTGAGGAAGAAGGAGCGGTGCCCGAAGAGGCCGAGGAGTTCTCCTTCGACTTCTCAGACGAGGAGGGCTTCGGGGAAGAGATCGCCGCGCCGGGCGAGGAAGAAATCGGCGAAGAACCGGCCCCCGGTGCCCCGGCGGAGTCCGAAGAGGACTTTACCTTCGAGGACGAGTCGTTCGGCGAGGAGTTCGAAGAGCCGAGCGAAGAGCCCGGCGGGATGGATGAGATCGCCGACGAGGACTTGGACGAGTTCAGCCTCGGCGACTTCGGTGCGGAGTTCGGCGTTCTCGAAGAGACTGAAGAGGCGCCCGAGGAAGAAGCCGAGCTCAATCCTGCCGTCGACGTCAGCGGGGCACCGCCGCAGCCCCACGACGAGACGGCGCCGGGGCTCGAGCTCTCCGACGAGGAGTTTGCCGCCCTCCAGCGCCATCTCGGTGCGCTGCCGCTGAATCTGAAGATTGCGGTGGAGGAGGCAATAGGCGGCCGGACCGGCAGCTCGGAGCGCAGGGCGGAGCTCGTGCGGATGCTCGTCGACGGCGAGACGGCGAGACGGATTGCCGAGGTGACCGGCAAAATCCTCGGACGGCGTATCGAGGTGCCACGTGGTTACGAAAAGCGCACCGGTGACGCCTTTGAGCGCGAGCGGCAGAGCTTTGCATACCGGTTTCGCGAGAACATCCTGCCGATCATCCGGGTGGTCGGCTTGACGGTACTCCTGTTTGCGGTCATCTCCTACCTCTCGTATCGATTCGTCTATCAGCCGCTCCACGCGCGAAGCCTCTACGAACAGGGCCTCGACCATATCGCGGCCGACCGCTACGCCCTTGGTAACGAGCGCTTCGAAGAGGCCCGAGAAGTGTGGCCGGTGGAATCGCGGTACTATGAATACGCCGAATCATTTGCGGATAAGCGCCGCTGGGACCTGGCCGCCGAAAAGTACGAGTCGGCAATTCTGCGCTATCCCGGAGAGAAGGAGGGGCTTCTCGGTTACGCGCGGATGGAGTCGGAGGAGCTCGCCAACTACGAGAAGGCCGACAACCTCATCGATGTGTACCGTGAGGGAACCGGCGTGCCGGAAGGCGACGACGGGCGCGGCTGGGGCTACCGCGAGAACCGTGAGTTCATGGCGGAGCTTCTCGGCATCGACCCCGACCGCGTGCCCCGCATCGACGGTGACGCCTTCGACTACGACATGCTGCTTCTGCGCGGCGACAACTTCATGAGGTGGGGCGCCGAGGAGCCGGTGCGCTACGAGGATGCGCGGGTCTCATATGCGCGGGCCCTCCAGGAGCACGGCCGTCGCGACGCGCTCATGTTTCGGTTCCTGCGCTATTTTATGGTGACCGACAACCAGGAAGAGGTCATCAACCTCATGCAGGAGTTCGAGGCCGACACGGATCTCGAGGTGGACACCGAGATCTACGCCCAGCTCGGCGGCTACATCGTCGATAAAGTTCGAGAAGACCCCGACGGGCCAATGCAACTCGAATGGGCCCGGCCGGTGTTGCGGCGTGCCATAGAGACGGCGCAGGGCGAGAACGAGGTCCTGCCTGCCGGCCACTATCACCTTGCCCGCTATTACCGGGAGCTCGACGAGCCGACAAGCGAGCGAACCGCTCTCGAGAATGCGCTGCAGGAGTTCGAGTATCTCGAGGAGAATCAGGGACCGCTCGACCGCCGGGCCGTGGGACAGTTTATCGATACGCACCGGCGGCTCGGCGAGTACTACTACGAGCGTGAGCAAAACATTACCGCCGAAGATCACTTCACCGAAGGGATCGAGCGCTATGAGAACGCGATCGACCGCGGTGCCCTCGAGCCGCAGCCGCGCTACGGCCGGCTCTATGCCGCCTACGGTGACTTGCTCTACTACGTAAGCCGCGAGTACGACCGGGCGCTCGAGAACTACAACGCGGCGGAGGCGGCGGGCCATTCGAATCGGGAGATGGACTACAAGCAGGGCTTCGTGCATTACCGTGAAGAGCGCTACGAACAGGCGCTCGACCACTTTTTCGACTCAGCCGGCGACTATACACAGAGCCGGAGCGTCCTCTACGCCACGGCAAACGCCCTCTACCACCGAGACACCCTCGGCGCGGCGCAGGGCTACTACACCGAGCTGCTCGATATGCTGCGCGCCGAGCGGGAGAATATCCGCACCCTTCTGGTCGAGGAGGATGATGAGCACCGCGGGCTCATCGAGTATCTCATCAAGGTGCAGAATAACCTCGGCGTGACCATGCAACGGATCGCCGAGCGCAGCCCCGACAACGGCGATGTGTCCTCACAGGGGCTCGTGTATCTCGAGCAGGCAACCGAAACCTCGGTCAACCTCAACCGCGACCCGGAGACCGCGGTGCGCGGCGAGACGATCAACCTTGCCTACCTCAATATGCGCGAGATTCTCTATCCGCGCACGGACTACAACCTCCAGATCTACTCGGAAATCCCCAAAGA
>JAWLED010000041.1:0-21402 GCA_041686235.1 Spirochaetia bacterium
GCGGGTATCCAATCCCGCGACATTCGTCTCGAGGCAAGTATTGAGGAAAGCGAGTTGCTCTCGACGGTGTCCGAGCTCAACGCCGATCCCGAAATCGACGGGATTCTCGTTCAGCTCCCGCTTCCCTCGCACATGGACCCGCAACGGGTCATCCTTACCATCGACCCGGCAAAAGACGTGGACGGGTTCCATCCGGTCAACTTGGGAAAGCTGCTATCCGGTGAGGAGACCTTTTACCCCTGTACTCCCCACGGAATCATTGTGCTGCTCGAACGTGCCGGGGTCACCGTGGAGGGGCGCCATGTCGTGATCGTGGGGCGCAGCAACATCGTCGGCAAACCGCTTGCCGCGCTGCTCATGCAGAAGCGGGCCGGAGCAAATGCCACGGTAACCGTGTGTCACAGCCGAACGGCCAACCTGGCCGAGCATACCCGCCGCGCCGATATCCTGGTAGCTGCCGCGGGACAGAGAGCCTTCGTCACCGAAGATATGGTAGGCGAGGGTGCGGTCGTTGTGGACGTGGGAATCAACCGCGTCGAGGATCCCGAGGCCAAAAAGGGGTATCGGCTCGTCGGCGATGTCGACTATGAGCCCGCTGCGGCAAAGGCCTCTATGATTACCCCCGTTCCCGGTGGAGTGGGCCCGATGACCATTGCCATGCTCTTGCAGAACACCGTTCATTCCGCGAGGAACCGCGCGAATGGTTGATGTGCAAGGCACCGAGGATAAGCGCCAAATACCACTTCAGAAAGTGGGAGTTAAGAATGTCCGGTACCCGGTAACCGTCCTCGATAAGCATGACCGAACGCAGCCCACGATTGCTACCGCCGACATTTTTGCGAGCCTTCCGCATCATTACAAGGGCACGCACATGAGTCGCTTCATCGAGGTATTCAACAACCACTACACCGATATCCAGATGCCCACCTTTCTCGACATGCTCGAGGAGGTGCGCACCGCGCTCGAAGCGGAGAAGGCGTTTGCGGAGGTGTCCTTTCCGTTCTTCGTGGAGAAGGCTGCTCCGGTCACCGGGCAGAAGAGTATGATGTCCTACACGTGTCGGTTTTACGGCTCGGTCGGCCCTACGGAGCGGAGGTTTTACGTCGGGGTCCAAGTGCCGGTACAGACCGTGTGCCCGTGTTCTCGGGATATTTCGAGTCGAGGAGCGCATAATCAGCGGAGTATCGTCGACGTAACCGTCAAACTTGGTCCGTTTTTTTGGATCGAGGACGTGATCGAGCTCGTAGAGGATTCGGCGTCATCGGGGCTCTACACGTTGCTCAAACGAGAGGACGAGCGCTACATTACCGAGTCCGCCTACGACAACCCGGTCTTCGTCGAAGACCTGGTGCGCGAGGTTTGCGTGCGCTTGGAGAGTCTCGATCACTTTCCCTGGTTCAGTGTCGAAGCGGAAAACGCCGAGAGCATTCACAACCACGAGGCATATGCATACGTGGAGCGAGGAACCGATGAGTGAGAACTACCGAGTCAAATCCGCCTCGGATATGGTAGCGGTCCACCGCGTCATAGTGAGCGTGGCGGACAAGCGAAACCTCGAAACGCTGGTTGAAGGGGTGCTTGGGGCCAATCCCGAGGCGGTGTTCTATTCGACCGGCGGAACCTATCGCGGTATACAGGAGATTCTCGGCTCCCGTGCTTCCGAACACCTCATGTCGATTTCCGAGTACACCGGTCGGAAAGAAATGGCCGGCGGGCTCGTTAAGACGCTCGATTACCGCATATATCTGGGACTCTTGGCGGACGCCGAAAATCAGGAGCATGCGGCGCATTTGCGTGAGGCCGGTGCGGTGAGCTTCGATATGACGGTGGTCAACCTCTATCCCTTCTCGAAGCAGGTGGCGGCGAGCCCGAACGATCTCGAAGGTGCGCGCCAAAACATCGATATCGGCGGTCCAACCCTTATCCGAGCGGCGGCGAAGAACTTTCTGCGCGTTGCCGCGGTCTCCGATCCCGACGATTACGGTGCGGTCGCCGCAGAGCTATCGGCTAACGGTGGAGCGTTGAGCCTATCCACCCGGTTCCGGTTGGCCCGGTCCGCCTTTTCTCACACCGGCGCCTACGACAATGACATCAGCTCTTGGCTCGATTCTCGCGCCGAGCTGCCCCTAGAGTCGGTATACGACTCTACCGACGCGCCTACGGAGTAACGCATGAGCAAGGAGAACATCTCGGCGATGTATCGCCAAATCCACCCGGACCTCTTTCCGCAAAATATGGAGATTGCGTTTTTCGACGACCAGCAGCGCCAGTCTCTCATATACGAGAAGGTCGACTGGGTTATAGACGGTGAGCGCAAAGGACTGAGGTACGGCGAAAACCCGGATCAAGAAGCAGCCCTATATCGGTTGCAGAACGGCAATCTGTGTCTCGGTGAGGTCGCGTGCATTCAACCCGGGAAATACCTCTCTTCCGATGTCGAGCTCCTCCAGTCGGGAAAGCATCCGGGAAAAATCAATATTACCGACGCTGATGCTGCTTTGAACATTCTGCGGTATTTCGAGAGTGACCCGTGCGCCGCGATCATCAAACACAACAACCCGTGCGGAGTCGCAATAGGCGCCGACATCGGCGAGGCGTATCGCAAAGCATTCGATGCCGACCGGGTGGCAGCCTTTGGGGGTGCGGTCGGGCTCAATCGTCCGCTCGACGAGGAGACCGCGCGCGCGGTGGCAGCCAATTACACCGAGGTCGTGCTTGCTCCGTCGTATTCGCAGGCCGCGCTCGAGGTGCTCGCTGAGCGCAAAAACCTACGGGTGCTGCGTATCGACAACATGGAGCGTTTGTCCGCCTTCGTGGGGACACGCGTGGTGGACTTCAGTTCTCTCATCGACGGCGGTGTCATCGTACAGTGGTCGGCGGTGCCGGAGCTACCCACAGAGGAAGAAATGGAGCCGGCTCGCAGCACGCGCAAAGGGGCGGAGTACGTCATCTCGCGGCCCCCGAGCTCGCAAGAGGCAGCCGACCTTCGGATTGCATGGATACTTGCCGGGGCGGTCACCAGTAATGCTATCGTGTTCGTACGTGACGGTGTCACCGTTGCGATCGGAACCGGAGAGCAAGACCGGGTAGGTGCCGCAGAGATTGCCCGCGATAAAGCGGCTCGCAAAGCGCTCGAGCGGGAGGCGGCACAACGCTATCAATCCTCTTTCGCCGAGCTGGGAGAGGAAGCCGCCGGCGAGGTGCGCGCGGCCGTAGACGCCGACTGTGGAGGGCTGCGCGGTGCGGTCATGGCCTCCGACGGATTTTTTCCCTTTCGCGACGGCGTCGACGTGGGGATCGAGTGCGGCGTGACCGCGGTCATTCAGCCGGGCGGCTCACTGCGAGATTGGGAGGTCATTGAGGCGTGCAACGAAAACGGTGTATCGATGGTATTTACCGGTCAACGGGCTTTCAAACACTAAGCATGTGTGAGGGATTGATGTGAACGAGCTACGAAGAAACAATATGAACCCGCTGGTTCCTCGAGAAACCTTGGTGCGCCAAGGTATGACGGGTATCGGCAGCACCGCGGCCGGGCTGGGCCTATTGTTACTGCGAGGGCTCACACAATTCGGGGCAGGATTTTCGATCCCCGGACTGGTGGTCGGCGGTGTACTTGCGGTTACGGGAATGAAGGTTTCCACGGGAAAGAAGGCGGACCGCGTTGGTGGGCTGGTCATGACCGGCAGCGGCGTCCTCACCGCGATAGCCTCGCTCCCGGTGGTCGGAACGCTCGGTTCGGGTCTGATGTGGCTCGGTGGTGTCGGATTACTCGGCGCCGGCGTATTCAACGTTTTTCGATTTATACGGGGCGTGCGGTCCCGGAGGTAAGGCGCAACATGCCGTGGAAACTGATCGGATTTCTCGTCGTGGTCGGGCTCATACTGGCGTTCGTCGGCTTCAATGCGGCAAACGTCTCCGACATTTCCTTCGGGTTCTACGAGCTCGAGGAGGTGCCGATTTTCATTAGCCTCTTCGCGGCGTTCGCCCTCGGTGTTTTGATCACGTTGCCCTTTACGCTTCTTGGGCGCTCAAAGGGTGCAAAAAAACGTCCGAAACAAGAGAAGAAAGGGGCCGGGAGCGAGCATGACACGGAACCGGCGATACAACCGGAACAGTGGTAGAAACAGCCTCCGCCGCGTTCGATGCGGCATAGACACTCTCCGCCGCCGTACCTGCGGCGCGCCCAACGGTCTGCAGCGGGGCAGCCCCGCGTTCGCCCGACTGCTCGTGCTTGCTTTCTTCTTTGCGCTCGCGGCACTCCCGCTCGTGGCCCAGGAAGGCACCGACGATGCCTCGGCCGGCGAGAACCGTACCACCGAGGAGTCCGAGGATTTCTCGGAGATTCGAAGTCGTCTGAACGATGAGGGCATAGACGGGCGTACCCGCTTGAACCTCTTGTTTACCGCCCTCGACAGGGCGCCGACGGTGGCCGCGGGCCTCGACGTTCTGCGCTCCCACCGCGCGACACTCGAAGGCGACCGGCTTGCCCAAGCCTTTGCCGCCGAAGGGCGGCTTCTTGCGTTGAGCGGGCAGTTGCAAGACGCCGCAGAGGCCTACACGCACGCGCAAGAGGCGGCCTCCGAGGGCGGCGTCGCCGAATACAAACTCGAGGAAGCAAAACTCAGACTCGAGCTCGGCGAGCTCGCCGAAGCGCAACGGCTTGCAACAGAGCTCATCTCCGACGGTCGGGACCCCTCAATACAACGGGAGGCCGCGTTACTCGAAGCTCGCGCAATGGCGGAAGACGGCCGTGTCGAGGAGGCGTTCGAGCGCACGGGGCTGCTGTTGGAGGCCGAGCACCGGCCCACCCTGCGGCCCGATACGGTGCTGTTTCATCTGAGGCTTTCTTCGATCGTTGAGGACGACGAGGCCGCCGAGCGCGCGCAGAAGCTTCTCTCACAGCTGTATCCCGACAGTCCCGAAGCAATGCTGGCCGCCGACGACCGGAGGGTGTCGGATTTGCCGCGGCCCTCGGCGTTTCTCGGCGTTGCGGGTGCGGCAGCGCCCCGGTTGGACTCGGACGCCGAGCCGGTCGCCGACTCCGACGTCCCGGGCTCCGGCCCCGCCGAGCCCGACGAGGGTGACACCGATAGCGATACCGACGGCGGGGAATCGGAGACCCCGAGCGGGGTACAAGTCGGCTCGTTTGGTGACCCTGATAACGCGGCGGCAATGCGTGAGGAAATGGAGCGACAGGGGTTTAGCGCCGAAATCCGAGACTCCGACGACGGTGATGCCCACCGAGTTGTTGTCTCGATCCCGGAGGACGAGGACCCCCAGCGCACGCTAGTGGAGCTCAAGGAAAAAGGGTTCGAAGGCTTCTTCCTGTTTGGCGAGTAGCGGTGCGGCGATCAACACCCGGACCACGGCAAAAGGCCCCGATTATCCCGAGGCCCGTTCCTGAGACGAAGAGCGCGACGCCGAATTATCTGAGCCGTCCGCTCCATCATCGTCTTCATTCTCTTCGTCATCCTCTTCCTCGTCTTCCAGCTCTTCGGTTTGCTCGAGGGTGATGGTATCGTTACTTGTTTTTTCCACCCCGCCGATGTGCACCCGCGCCGGGGTAAGCTCCAGGCGCCGCACGATGCGGGACTCCGTCTTGTTCTCTGAGTGGGTGAAGGCGTAGGTGCGATTGTCTACCACCAGGCCGTTATCGTCGATGACCTTGAGACGCAATACGTTCTCGTCGAGGCGGTAGGCGGCGAACCCACCTTCGAGTTTTTCCGAGTCGGTCCGCATCGTAAATCGAGGTGGTGAGAAGAATATTTCCATGTCGCTGTCGTTGCTGTAGAGCCCCGATAGCTCCACATCGGTGAGACGGGCCGGATCCCCGCCGGAGGCAAGGAGGCTTTCCCTGAGGTCGGGGGTGAGCTTCTTGTAGGTTCCGTTCCAGTCCTCGGCGTCCTCGAGTTTCAGCGATATTTCATCGATTGCGGTCACCGAAACGGACAACTGCCGTCGGATGTTTGCCAGCGATTCATTACGCACATTGGCCCAGACCCCCGGCCCGTCCTTGAAAATGGTCTTGTTCGAATCTATCCACTCATAGGACTCAAGCGTTTCGTCTCCCTGAAGCGTTATTTGTTTCGCCGGAGAGTCGAATACGATGACTTCTCCCGCCGGTTCCTCGGAGTCCTCTCCGTGCGAGCGGTACCACGGCCCCGACAAAAACTCCTCGAACGCCTCGACGTCGCTCTCGTATAACTCGCTAAGCTGTTCCTCTTCGATACGGCTCCCGGGGATGCTTTCGGTATCCTCTTCCACGTACTCTTCTTCGCGCTCGCGCCACTCGTGGGTTTCTCGCACGAGGTCGAGCATGTTCTCCGACTCATCGTCCCTGCGGTACACGACGATCGGGAAACTGTCGCCGCTCGTTTGGGCGGATTGGTAGGCTTCGGAGCGCTCGGTCTCCTCGATTTCGATGCTGGCGTTACTGCTAAACGAGGCAACCCGTTGATAGCGCAATCCGTACCCGCCAAACGCGGAGGTGCGCTTGAACACGTCGAGTGTCTGGTTTCCGTCGTTATCCATTCCAAAGGCAACAATTTCGAGATCGTGGTCGCCGGTGAGGTCTTTCGTATATACGGCGAAGCTTCGCAGGTTGCTTGCCTGGGTGGCGCCGTCCCATGCGGTGACATAGGAATTGCGGATACTGTCGTAGTCGGCGACAAGAATATGTATGCGATCCTCCGCATCGTCACGGCGTTTGAACACGATAATTTGCTCGTCGGGCTCATCGAGGTCCAGGTTGATATCTATGGCTTGAGAAGGTACGGCCCCGTCGGGCATACGAACCTTTACGTCTGTTGAGACCTCCCTGTTGCTGATGGACAGAGAGGGCTGGTCTCGCGAGGCGAGCTTGATCCCTTCGCCGGCTTCGGGGACGACGACCCGGCTGTTTTGCACTTCGGGTGGGTCTTCTCGTTCTTCGCTACAACCTGCGAGGATGAGCACGGCCATTGTTGCGAAGAGCGAAATACGGTAAAGTCTCATGGAGCCCATTATCGCTGTTTGAAGCGTTTTTTGAAAGAGTCCTGTCCGATCGCCATGAAGGAGGCCGAACGCATGGCCCTCGACGAAACACTGAGCTACGATGATGTATTGCTGCTGCCGGGATATGCAGATTTCTTGCCCGGCGAGGCGGAGGTGCGAACCGAGCTTGCCCCCGGCATTTCGCTGAATGTGCCCGTTGTCTCTGCGGCAATGGATACCGTGAGCGAGGAGGAGCTTGCGATCGCCCTTGCACTGCAGGGCGGGGTTGGGGTCATACACCGTAACATGTCGCCCCAGAGTCAGGCCGCCCAGGTGCACCGGGTGAAGCGCTTTCTCAATTGGGTCATAGAGGCCCCCATGGTTATCGAGCTCGGTCAGACGTTGGGGGAGGTCTGGCAGCTCATGCAGCACAACGGTGTTTCGGGGCTGCCGGTCGTGGAGCGCGGCGTGCTCAAAGGCATCATTACCAGCCGCGATATGCGGTTTTGCACTGATTTTACGCTGTCGGTTCGCGATGTCATGACGCCTGACCCGGTGGTTCTCGAAGGACGGCCGAGTCTCGAGGACGCCAAGCTCAAGTTCGATCGTCACAAGATAGAAAAACTGCCGGTGGTGGATGAGGCCGGCAAGCTCAGCGGTCTCATCACGGTAAAAGACATCGAGAAGCACGAGGCATACCCACATGCAGCCACCGATGAGTCCGGGCGGCTCCTCGTGGGGGCTGCCGTCGGCACCAACGATCTCGAGAAGCGGCTCCCGCTGTTGCTCGAGAGCAAGGTGGATCTCATCGTGATCGACACCGCCCACGGCGACTCGGAAAACGTCGTCGATGCTATCAAGTTCATAAAGCAAAAGGCGCCGGTTACGGTAGTCGGTGGGAACGTTGCCACCGCCGAGGCCACACGCCGACTCATCGACGCCGGAGCGGACATTATCAAAGTCGGTGTCGGACCGGGCTCGATTTGCACGACGAGGGTGGTCGCCGGAATCGGTGTACCCCAGTGGTCGGCGGTACAATGGTGCAGCGCCGAGGCTGCGAAAGACGGGGTGCCGATTATCGCCGACGGCGGTATCAAGTACTCCGGTGACATCACCAAAGCAATCGCTGCCGGTGCGCACGCGGTGATGATCGGCAACCTCTTTGCCGGTTTGCGCGAGGCTCCCGGGCGCGAGATCATATACGAAGGGCGCATCTTCAAGACCTATCGGGGCATGGGTTCGGTGGGGGCCATGAAAGACGGCTCGGCCGACCGTTACGCCTCGTCGGAGGGTGAAGAACCGGTGCCCGAGGGGGTCGAGGGTCGCGTTCCGTACAAGGGCGAGCTTGCGCCGTTTCTTACGCAACTGGTCACCGGCCTCAAGAAGGGGATGGGCTACTGCGGGACACGCACGCTCGGAGAATTGCGGGAGGCTGCTCGGTTCATTCGTATCTCGGGTGCCGGACTCAAGGAAGGACACGTCCACGACGTTGCCGTCATGCAGGAGCCGCCGAACTACTCTCGTTAAGGGCGCGAGGGGGCGTTCGGCGTTGCCGGGATCGGCACGCAACGAGCCATAAGGAAGCACATCCGATGAAACTAGTAATAATCGGCGCCCAATGGGGCGATGAAGGTAAGGGCAAAATCGTCGACTTTCTCGCACGAGATGCAGACACGGTAGTGCGGTTCTCCGGTGGCGCAAACGCCGGGCATACGATCGTTCATGGAGACAAGACCTACAAGTTGCACCTCATTCCCTCGGGTATTGTCTACGAAGACAAGCAGGTCGTACTGGGCACCGGTATGGTCATCGACCCCGAGGCGCTGGAGAACGAGTTGGGCGAGCTCTCCGAAAACGGTGTCTCGTGGAAGGGGCGCGTGCTCATTTCCGACCGCGCGCACCTCGTGCTGCCGCGATACCGGCGCATGGACAAGGACCTCGACCGGAAACGGGCCCAGCCCATCGGAACCACGGGACGAGGCATCGGGGTGACGTATTCCATGAAGTCGGCGCGGGACGGGGTTCGGGTGATAGACGCGTTCGACGACGCGTTTCTGTCGGCCCTCGCCGAAGAGGACCGTCAATTCATCCTCGAGCATCGGGATTTTTTTCGGGACATGGTGGTCGACGTGTGCGCCTACATGAGCGAGCGCCGCGATGAGAACGTATTGCTCGAGGGAGCACAAGGCACGCTGCTCGACCTCGATCTGGGCACCTATCCGTTCGTGTCCTCCGGTTCATCTTCGGCAAACGGTGCCGCCACCGGTGCGGGGTTCGGGCCGCGGGATCTCGATCGTGTCGTGGGGGTCTGTAAGGCGTATTCGACGCGCGTCGGAAATGGTCCGTTTCCCACCGAGTTTCGAAGCGAGCGTGACGGCGAGCTCGAGCATCTCATTCGCGAGATCGGCCACGAATACGGCGTTACCACCGGTCGGCCGCGGCGATGCGGCTATCTCGATTTGGTAGCGCTTCGGTATGCATGTCGCTCCAACTCCATTGATAGCCTCGCACTCACTCATCTCGATATATACGACTCTTTTGATGAGATCCGAGTGTGCGTCGGATATCGGATCGACGGGGAGGTGACCGAGCTCTTTCCCGCCTCTCGCAGGGCAATTGCCGAAGCGGAGCCGGTTCTCGAGCGGCTCCCCGGATGGAAGTCCTCTTCGGCGCAGGCACGGAGCGTGTCGGAGTTGCCGCGGGCCGCACGCGATTATATCCGCTACATCGAGGAGTTCGTCGGGGTTCCGGTCGAGATCGTATCGGTCGGCTCGGACCGTGAACAAACCATGGTGGAGAGGGACCCGTGGACACGATCCTAATACTCGACTTCGGGAGCCAGACCACCCAGCTTATCGCCCGCCGTGTGCGAGAGCTTTCGGTGTATTCAAAAATACTCCCCGGCGATCATCCGCTGAGCGCGGAAGATCTCGAGGGTGTGAACGGCATTATTCTTTCGGGATCGCCTCACTCGGTGCACGACGACGACGCGCCGAAGCCGTCGGCGGCGGTCTATGCCGCCGGCGTCCCGGTGCTCGGCATTTGCTACGGGCTGCAGCGTCTCGTGCATGACCATGGCGGCACCGTCGAGCGGCAAGCGCGCAGGGAATACGGGAAGGCCCGCCAGAACATCGGCACGGTTCACCCGCTGTTCGAGGGCATCCCGAGCGGATTCGTATCGTGGATGAGCCACGGTGACAGCATTCGCGAGCTCCCGCCCGGCGGCGAGATCGTCTCGGAGTCGGAGCACGGCCTGCCGGGATGCATCTCCTTTCCCGAGCACGGCTATGTGGGCATTCAATTTCACCCCGAAGTCACTCACACGCAGTACGGCACCCAGGTTCTGGAAAATTTCGTCGTGCGCATTGCCGGCGCCGAGCGCCACTGGACGATGGCCGCGTATGCCGAGGAGATGGCGGGTGAGGTTGCGCAGCGGGTGGGGGATAAGCCGGTCTTATTGCTGATATCCGGTGGAGTCGACTCGACGGTGACCGCCGCAATGCTTCTTCGGGCCCTGCCGCCGGAGCACGTTCACCTCATGTACATAGACACCGGGCTCATGCGTTACCGCGAAACCGAAGAGGTGGTGGCGGGGCTCGAGGCGCTCGGAGCACGGAACGTGCACGTGGTGCACGCCGAAGATACGTTTCTGGGCGCGCTCGAGGGGGTCATAGATCCCGAAGAAAAACGCCGTGCCGTCGGCGACGCATTCGTGCGCGTACAGGAAGCCGAGATTCGCGCGCACATTCCCGGCGACTACGTGCTGGCGCAAGGGACGCTCTACACCGACTATGTCGAGTCCGGCGGCGGTGTTGGCAATAAGGCGCGGGTTATCAAGTCTCATCACAATGTGCGCTCTCCGCTGATCGAGGCAAAACGCGAGGCGGGCGAGGTGGTGGAGCCCCTCATCCATCTCTACAAAGACGAGGTCCGCGAGCTTGGCCGCCGACTCGGGGTCACGGAAACCATAATCGCGCGCCATCCGTTCCCGGGACCGGGCTTGTCGGTGCGCATTCTCGGTGAGGTCACCAAGGAGCGCTGTGAGTTGCTGCGGGCGGTCGACTACACCTTCATGAGCGAGCTCAGCGAGCGCGGTCTCTACGATGAGATATGGCAGGCCTTCGCCGTATTACTGCCGCTGCGCTCGGTGGGGGTCACCGGCGATGAGCGCGGCTACGGGAGTGTGGTTGCCCTGCGTGCGGTAGGCTCGAAGGATGGAATGACCGCCGAGGTGTATCCCTTTCCCTCCGATCATCTGCTCGAGATTTCCTCGGTCATCACCAACCGGCACCCCGAAGTGGGGCGGGTCGTCTACGATGTCTCGAGTAAGCCGCCGGCTACGATTGAGTGGGAGTAGCGCTGAGCCGGCGCTGCCGGGGGGAATGGAGGTGCCCGGAGTCGAACCGGGGTCCTCAGGAGCGCGCATACGCGTCTACAGGCATAGCCTTCCGTTAATTATCCAGGAACATGAGGCCGGAAGACGTGCCTACGTTCCCTTCGAGCCCGGCTAAGTGTCCCACAACGGGGCCGGACGCCCGCTGTGGCAAGTCCTGGTTTGTGTCAAGCAACCCGGCGCTCAGAACTGCGCCCCGGGCGCCCGTCGCTGCTATTTACGCAGCGAGTGCGTAATCTGCTTCGTCTGCAGTTACTTTTTTGCCTTTTAGGAGTGGGCGCTCCACCTGCAACGTATGCTGACGCCATTCCTGAGTCGAGACCATTTCACCCCCAGGTGGCTGTGTTCAATATAATCGATTGGGCGGCGCCGGTCAACGCGCCGAGCCTCGCCACGCCGCGGCGCGCCGCCGGGGTCCAGCGACCCCCCGGGTCCGCCGCTCCGCGCCGCACCCGGTCCCATCACCGCAGTAATGCGCCGTGCAACTGTGGATGCGCGGCAATCACGCTTTCGCCGAGCGGGCTCCGCTTTCCCGAAAGGTCGGTTATTGTGCCGCCGGACTCTTCGACGATCGGATACATGGGCGCGACGTCCCATATGGACATGACGGGGTCGACCATAACGTCGATTCGTCCGCTCGCCAACAGGAGATAGCCGTACCCGTCGGCCCAGGTACGCCCGAAAGGCGCGGTTTCGACGATGTGTCGATGGAGAGACGGGGCGTCGTGGGCAAGTGAGACGAAGTCGGTCGTGCAGACCTCCGCCTCGTCGAGTGATGAGCAGGCTCGGAGGCGACACGTACGGCCGTTGTAGTGTGCCCCCGCGCCCACCGCGGCGGAGACGGTTTCATCGAGAGCCGGATTGTGGATAACGCCGATCACCGGCTCATCGTCATGGAGCAGGGCGATAAGCACGGTGTAGAGGGGAACGCCGTGGATAAACGCCTGTGTTCCGTCGATGGGATCAACAACCCACGTCCATTTACCGCGCGTTTGGGGAACACCGAACTCTTCACCGGCAATGCCGTGGTCCGGGTAGGCCGCCTCTATGCGGGAGCGCAGCAGTTGCTCGGTCTCGCGGTCGGCACGGGTAACCGGGGAGCGGTCTTTCTTGATTTCAACGTCGATGTCGCGCCGAAAGTACGACAGGGTATGTTTGCCGGCTTCCCGGGCGATGTCTTCGGCAAACCGCAAATGCTCGCCTAACTCCAAGACGGGCCTCCTTGATATGCCTGTGGACGCACGCGGTGTGCCCACCGACCCACAACGGGGGCAATGAGCTAAGCCGCCCCGATCGGGCCGGGCCGTCGGTTAATCGCGACCACGAAGCTCGCGTTGTTCGTCGCGCTTTTGGTCTCGCTTCTTAATAGCTTCGCGCTTATCGTGCACGCGTTTTCCCTTGCACAGGCCGAGCTCGAGCTTTATGAGGCCACGCTTCAGATAGAATTTCAGCGGGACGAGTGTGTACCCTTTCTCTTGGGTGTTTCTCTTGAAGCGCTTGATCTCCTGCTTGTGGGCAAGAAGCCGGCGCGGCCTGGTAGGCTCGTGATTATTGATATTGCCATGGGTGTATTCGGCAATGTGTAGGCCTTCGAGCCAGATCTCGTTGTCTTTGATCCGGGCGTAGGCGTCGGCAAATGAAAAGCGATGTGCCCGCATGGATTTTACTTCGGTGCCGCACAACTCGATGCCGCATTCAAGGGTGTCGACGACCTCAAAATTGAAGAATGCACGCTTGTTTTTTGCAAGTACGGCTACGCCTTCGGTCGCTGAGCTCATTCGCCGGCCTCCACGATGACGGGCCGAAAACCGAGAAACGGGGTGCTCCATGCCGGAGGCTGGGATCCCCGGGTCGTGGTGGTGACCGAGCGGCGTTCATTTGCCCACGAGCCTCCGCGGACTACTCGCTGCGACCCCTCGAAATGAGGCTCGCCGTCAACCAAATAATCACCCCGATGATACCAGTCCGAAGTCCACTCCCACACGTTGCCGAGCAGATCGTGGATACCGAGTTTCCCCGGATGCGAGGTGCCGACCGGTAGGGGGGTGGACATGGCGGCCTCGGCGAAAACCGCGTCGTAACCTTCCGAGGCATTGAGTAACGTTGCCCACTCCCATTCCGCCTCACGTGGAAGCCGCACTTCGAAGTCCGCGAGCTCAGACGGCAGGCGTTCTTCGAGCCATTCGGTAAACGCCGCCGCCGCGTAGTAGGAGACGTTGTGCACGGGGCGGGAAGACTCGGCTACATCTGAGCCGTCGTCCCAGTCGCGAAGATAATCGCCGGTGGCGCGCCCCGATTCCACCAACTCCGATCGTGCGCTTGGCCCCCACTCGGGGCGATCACGTACGAACTCGTAAAACAGGCTTCGACTCACCTCGGTTTGCATAATGTAAAAGCGATCCACCTCGACTACGTGCGGCCGCACCAGCCCCCCGTCGTTTTCCCCGTCTTCGCCGCCCTGCATCCCCATGACGTATTCGCGGCCGGGAATCTCTATGAAGGTTTGGCCGGCAACCTCGACTCGGTCGGTCTGCGGTACCTCGTGGCCTCCCTCTTCGGTTGCGGCAAGCGCCGTGGTTATGTAGTCCTCGGTGGTGGTTTCATACCACGACTCCGTTTCGAAGGCCTGTGCAAGGCCGTCGGGGAGAGCCCGGCGAACGGCGTAGGCGAGGCCGGGATTATCGGCAATCAGATCGGCAATCCGCCCGAGCGCGCCGAGTGCCTGTAAGCCGGTCATCGCCCCGCCGTTTCCCTCATCGAGGGCAAGCGCACGAAGATAGTCCTTGAGCAGTGCTTCGGAGTGAACATCCCGGACGGCATGATCGAGGAGCGTTTTCGTGTGGGAACGATCCGCATCTGCGCCGCTGAGGTCGAGAACGGCGGTCGATAAAACGGGAGGAAACTGATATTGCGCATTGGCCTCACCAACGAGAGCCCAGCTGTTGAAATCTCGGGCTGCCTGCTGTGTAAGCGCCTCGGGATCGGATACCTCGAGCTCGCTTTCCACATCCATGCGCTTCGGAAAAAAAAGCGACCCGAATAGCCGACCGGGAACATCCAAAGTGAGCTCTTGCTCCTCGAAAAACGGTCTGCGTAAGGTCACCGTGCTTGTTCCGCGCTCGACGAATACTTCCAGCGGCGTGTGACCCACGCGCGTGCCGTCGACCTCTACAGAGGCCCCTTCGGGCACGGTTTCAACGCGCACCACGGAACCGTTGTTTCGGATTCCCGGATAAACCAATAGAAAGAAGAGAATTACCGCCAGTACGACGCCGAGCACGGCGGGTACATAGGTCGTCGGCGGGATGCCGAAAACCGACTTCAACTCGACTGGCTCTATGTGTTCCGGCTCGGCCTCCCGTTTCTTCATCGCGCGGCATTATAGTGACCTACGAGCGCGGTTGTCAACGCATGCGCTTTCTGCTAACGTTCCGGCACATGGCAGAAACCTGGCAACGGACGCTTGTTACGCTCACCGAGCGTGTTCTGACGAGACGCCGAAGACGCCGTATTCGCAAGCGAGAACGGCAAAAAAATAAGAATCAAATCCTCGATTGGATTGAGGCGTTCATCTGGGCGGCCTTTGTGGTTCTGCTTATCAACCAATACTTGCTGCAGGCCTATCAGATCCCGTCCGGCTCTATGATTCCCACCTTACGGCTCCAGGACCGGATTTTCGTCAACAAGATGATTTACGGACCGGAAATGCTTCCGGGCCTCGCAAAGCTCCCCGGGTTTGCCGAGCCGGAGCGAGCCGAGGTAGTTATATTCGAGAACCCGTCGTACATCTCCCGCGGACCGGGGTTCGACATCCTCCAGCGCGTGTTGTATATGATCACTCTGTCGTTGGTGGATATCGACAGGGACGAACATGGACAACCCCGTGCTCATTTCTTGATCAAGCGCGCCGCCGGTGTAGAGGGGGACCGCTTCCGCCTCCACGAAGGAAAGGTCCAAATACGGCCCAAGGGGGAGAGCTCGTGGCTGAGTGAAGAGGCGTTTCAGCGACGTGCCGGCGTGGACTATCCGGTACGCCGTATGGTGGATGAAGAGGATCAGGATTCGCTGAAAACCGCGGCGGAGGCGGTAGCCTACCGAGATCTCGGGATCCTCGTCTCCGACGAGCGGGCCGAGGCCGTCGATCGGTTACGTTCCCGCGAAGTGGTGGACGGGTACTACCTCGACGCACTGCGCGCCCACACGTTATACACCGCTGATCCCTCGAAGAGCCGGTACCGCTCGCGCAGCGGGATGCATCGGCTCGGATGGTACGTACCCGACGGCAGGATCTTTCCGCTTGGAGACAACCGGGATAATTCACGGGACGCGCGCTCATTTGGAGCGGTGCATGAGCGGGACGTGCTCGGACGAGCCATGTTTCGCTATTGGCCGCTCGACCGTTTGGGAGGGATTAACTAATGTTTTGGTCTCGTCGGCCAAAATACCGTTTTTATCCCCAAGAGCGTACCACCGGCAGCCGAATTTTCTCCGTAGTGAAGCTCCTCATCTTGGTTTTTCTCGTGCATGAGATCGTGGCCACCTTCTTTCTCACGAGCTTTCGGGTCGACTCACAGGCTATGCAACCGGCGTTGGAGCCGGGAGATAATCTTCTTGTATCACCGCTCGCGTTTGGGGCATATCTGCCGCTGCTAAACACTCGTGGCCCGGCGTTGGGAGAACCCGAGCATGGGGATCTCGTCGTCATTCGCCCCCCATATAGCGCGGAACCGAACCTGTTGCTTCGCCCGCTGAACTCCGTTGTCGAGTTCTTTACCGGTCGCCGGCGCGGCGTAACCGGCGACGACCGGCATCCCGATGTAATGCTACGCCGTGTCATAGCGGTGCCCGGTGACACCGTTCGCATGGAAGAGTCGATCTTTTACGTACGCACCGCCGAAGAAGACGGGTTTGTGAGCGAGTTCGAGGCCTCGCGGTTGCGCTATCCGCTGGCGCGCCAAGATAGCGGCGGGGATTGGCCGCAAGAGCTCCCCTTTGACGAAACGATGGAAGAGCGAACGCTCGGGGAGGACGAGTTCTTCCTCGCCGCCGATAATCGCAGCGAGGCAATCGACTCCCGCTACGGGGGCGCGGTGGCGCGGAGCCATTTGCGTTCTCGTGTGCTGCTTCGATATCGTCCGTTTCGCCGCTTCGGTGTCCCGGGCCAATGAGGCCCGACCCAATGAGGCCCGACCCACTGGGGCCCGGCCAATGAGGCCCGACCCACCGGATGTGGCGGCGTTCCAACCGCGCGAGCCGATTGGTCTCTACATTCACGTTCCGTTCTGTACCGCCAAGTGCGACTACTGCGGCTTTTTCTCGGTCCCCGCCCCGTCGAGGGAGACGGTTTCCGCCGTGTTGGAGGCAACCGTTCGCGACGCAGCGGAGATGCTCACGCGGCTGGGCCGCCCCCCTGTGCGGTCGGTCTATATCGGGGGCGGTTCCCCGTCGATTCTGACTCCGGGCGAGTTACTTCGGTTGGGAGAGGGCGTCGCGCGCTCGTGCGGGCAAACACAGTTCGAAGAGTGGACCGTAGAGGCGAACCCGGACACGATCACCGGTCCGTGGGTCGACGCCCTCTCAGATCTCCCCGTTACGCGGGTAAGTGTCGGCGTTCAGAGCTTTTCTCATTCCGTACGGTCCGAGATCGGCCGGAGAGGGGGACTGCCGAGCACGCACGCAGCTCTCGAGCTGCTGCGGAGCCGAGGGCGCCACGCGCTCGGGATAGATCTCTTGGCCGGATGCCCCGCGCAGAGCGCCGACCGACTCCTCGAGGACCTGGGCGCGGCGCTTTTCTACACACCGGAACACGTGAGCCTCTATCCACTCTCACTGGAGCCGGGAACACCGCTTGCCGAGCGGGTTCACGCCGGCCGGGCACGTCTCGCCTCCGATGGGGCGACGGTTTCGGCGGTGGAGCGGGCGCGCCGGATGCTCGCAGACGCCCACATCATGCGGTACGAGCTCTCCAACTACGCAAAACCGGGATATGAGTGCCGCCACAACGACACCTATTGGTGCCTCGAGCCCTATCTCGGCGTCGGGCCGGGGGCGGTGTCCACCTTGCCCGCCGGCGACGGGACCGCATTGCGTCTGGAAAGCTCGACCGACGTCGAGATGTTTCTGCGTGCCGAAGACGGGCTCGCGAGGCGGAAGAGCGAGACGGTGGAACGGCGCAGCTTCATACTCGAGCATTTTATGATGGGGCTCAGGCGCACTGCAGGAGTTCCCGCCTCTCGGATGGTCGAGCGTTTCGGCGCCGCCCCGCGTAGCTTCGCCCCCAAAGCGGTCGAGCGGTGGGAGGCGGCCGGCCTCCTCGAGGCGAACGGCGAGGACCTCTCGATGACTGCCGGCGGAACGTGGTTTGTCGATACGTTTTTGAGGGAGATCGCCGCCGAGCTCAGCGGAGCCGGGTGAGCTTGACTTGCTCAGGGCGCGGTGGTACCGTTACCGCACACTCGCAAAAATTGAGGAGCACGAATGTCCGGTCACAGTAAATGGGCGACCATACGGCATAAAAAGGGTGCACAAGACGCAAAACGCGGAAAAATCTTCACGAAGCTCATAAAAGAAATCAGCGTCGCGGCGCGGATGGGCGGCGGAGATATAGAAACCAACCCTCGACTGCGGCAGGCGATTACCAAGGCAAAGTCGGAGAACATGCCGAAGGAAAACATCGAGCGTGCCATTAAGAAGGGTACGGGTGAGCTCGAAGGCGTTGACTACACCGAAATGACCTACGAGGGCTACGGCCCGGGCGGGGTTGCGATCATGGTGGACACGCTAACCGACAACAAGAACCGAACCGCCGCGGATGTACGGAGTATCTTTTCGAAAAACGGCGGAAACTTGGGCGAAAACGGCTGCGTTTCGTTTATGTTCAGCCGCAAAGGCATAATCGCCTATCCCGCAGACACCTATAGCGAGGACGAAATTCTCGAGCAGGCTCTCGAAGCCGGCGCGGAGGATGTGTCCACCGAGGGCGAGAGTATAGAAGTTACCTGCGCCCCCGACGAGCTCGAATCGGTACTGGCGGCCATGCAGGAGGCCGGCTTCGAGCACAGCTCGGCCTCGGTCTCCAAAGTTCCCGAGGCCAACGTATCGCTCGATCCCGAGCGCACGCGCAAAGCTCTCAAACTAATCGAGCTGCTCGATGATCACGATGATGTTCAGGAAGTGTCGACGAATCTGGACATCCCCGACGACATGGACCTTTCCGAGGAATGAATCCGATTCTGGGGGTCGACCCAGGACTCGCCCACACCGGCTGGGGAGTGATCGACGCACAAGAGAATCGCTATCGCCTCGTTGACCACGGGGTGATCACTACGAGCTCCGCCGCGGCACCCGGTGCGCGGCTCGACAAGCTGTTTGAGGAAATCTCAGGTCTTGTCGAGCGCTACGGTCCCGGCGAGGCCGGCGTGGAGAATCTCTACTTTGCTAAGAACACGAGCAGTGCCATTCCCGTTGCGCAGGCCCGGGGGGTGGTGCTGCTGGCCCTCGAGCGCGGAGGCGTACACGCGGCGGAGTACACGCCCCAGGCGATAAAGCTTGCGATAGTAGGACAAGGGAGGGCGGAGAAGACGCAGGTGCAGGAATTGCTTCGCGTACTGCTCGGCCTTCGCACCGTGCCGACGCCCGACCACGCGGCCGACGCACTTGCCGCGGCGGTGTGCCACGTGCATAACCTGGGCTTTGCCGATCGGGCATATGGGGCCGGCGGGTCGCCGCCGACCGGCGGGTCACCGCTAACGGGCGGGTCGCCGCCAAAGGGATAGATCATGCTAAACAGCCTGACGGGCCGAATTACGGCCACCGGACCGGACTATATCCGCCTCCAGACCGGCGGTATCGAGTGGCATCTGGAGGCCTCCGGGCGGAGCGTCCAACGGCTTGCCGGGGCTTCCGCGGATGTGCGCGTGCCGGTGTACCTCTACCACCGCGAAGACGTCATGCGGATGTACGGGTTTGCCGATGAGCAGGAGCGAAGCGTATTTATGGAGCTCCTCAGTGTTTCCGGCATCGGACCTCGGCAAGCGCTGAAAATCCTCACCGGGGTCACCGCGCGGGAATTGCTCGAGCTCCTCGAGAGGGAGGACGTGCAGGGGCTGTCCGCGCTGCCGGGGCTGGGCAAGAAGACCGCCGAAAAGATGATTTTCACGCTCAAGGGTAAACTGGTCGAGACCGCCGAGGGCGGAGCCGAGCCGCTGTCGGACCTCGTTCGCGCGCTGACCGACATGGGCTTCGATGACCGCTCGGCAACCGAAGCGGTACGTAGTGTGCTGGCGGAGGGCGATTTGCCGAGCGATGCGGCCACGAGGGAGTCCGAGGCTCTGCGCCGGGCCATCGTGCGGCTGAGCTAGCTCCGTCACCGGCTTCCCGACGGCAGGTTCTCAGCGCACGGCGGTCCATGCTAATCTATTGTGCTCATGGGTGATCCAAGCATCGTTCACGGAGAGTACTCCGACGACGACAGTATCGAGCCTCGTCTCCGTCCGCTGAGCCTGAAGGACTTTCAGGGACAGGATGCGGTAAAGGAGAACCTCGCGGTGTTCATCCGCGCAGCCCGTGAGCGCGACGACAGCCTCGACCACGTTTTTCTCAGTGGGCCGCCGGGACTGGGCAAGACGACGTTGGCCGGCATCATGGCACACGAGATGGGAGCCGAGTTCAAGGTGACCTCTGCGCCGGCGCTGGACAAGCCCAAAGATTTGGCCGGCATCTTGACGACGCTGTCGGAGGGCTCGGTGTTCTTCATAGATGAGGTTCACCGACTCAAGCCCGCCATGGAAGAGATGCTCTACATTGCCATGGAAGATTTCGAGCTCGATTGGATCGTGGGACAGGGGCCGGCGGCGCGAACCATTCGCATCCCGATCCCGCCCTTTACGCTTGTCGGGGCAACGACGAAGCCGGGGCTGGTGGCCGGTCCCCTCCACAGCCGCTTCGGCATCACCGTTCGCCTCGATTTCTATACGCTCGAAGATATCGTTAAGATCGTGCGACGCTCAACAGCCATCCTCGGTATCGACGCAACCGACGCGGCGCTCGAGCTCATAGCACGGTCTGCGCGCGGTACGCCGCGTGTGGCCAACCGTTTGCTGCGTCGCGTACGCGACTTCGCCCAGGTTCTCGGCGACGGAACGGTCGAAAAAGACATCGTCGCCGAAAGCATGAAGCGCCTCGAAATCGATTCCTATGGACTCGAGACCCATGATCGGCGCATCCTTGCCACGATCATCGAGCACTACGATGGGGGACCTGTCGGCGCCGATACATTGGCCATCTCCATTGGAGAGGGCATAGATACGTTGGAAGATTTCTACGAGCCGTATCTCATCCAACGCGGGTTTCTCAAGCGAACGCCCCGCGGACGGATGGTGACCCCTCTTGCACTCGACCATCTCGGCTACTCACCGGACGGAAGGAAACGTGAAGACCAAGGATTTCTCTTTTGATCTGCCCCAAGAGCTCATTGCCCAAAGGCCGGCCGACCGGCGCGAAAACGCCCGCCTCTTTGTTCTCGACCGAGCGAACGGTGCTCGCCACCACGATTATGTAGCCGCTCTTGCCGACTATCTCACCCCGGGAAGCTTGCTCGTGCTCAACGACGCGCGCGTGCGAAAGGCGCGCTTCGAAACCGTTCGCGTGGATACCGGCGGCGTGGCGGAGTTTCTCCTCGTGGAACAGCAAGACGACTATCGGTGGTGGGCCATAACCGACAAGGCCAAGCGGGCACGACGCGGAGTGGCGTTTCGCTTTCCCGAAGACCGGCATGCGCGCGTGGTCGGCGAAGAGCGCCAACGGCGGCTGCTCGAGTTCGACACGCCGGTAGACGAGACCTACATCGAGCGGACGGGCCGCGTACCGCTTCCCCCCTACATTCGCCGAACTGCGGATAGCGAAGACGACGAGCGCTATCAGACGGTGTACGCCCGCACGATCGGCTCGGTCGCCGCGCCGACGGCGGGACTACACTTTAGCGAGGAGCTCTTTCAGCGGCTGGCCGATCGGGGTGTCGAGACAACGACGCTGAC
>JAWLED010000041.1:21502-25175 GCA_041686235.1 Spirochaetia bacterium
TCGAGGTGGCGTCCGATGATCGCCTCGTAATCCAATTCGCCGGTCTCGATGCGGTGGTTCTCATCCGACCACTTCTGAATCTCTTCGAGGTGGACCGTTCGCAGCTCCCACGCCTGTTCGGACCACTGCAACGCCTCATCCCAGTAGGCGAGGGCAGTCTCGAAAAGCGACTCGGCACGGTCCAAGCTGTTGAGATTGTCCTCTTTCCAGGGGGCGTTATAGAAGTACGCGACTTCCTTGTTGTACTTGCCGGCCCAGCGAATATGGAGCTCTACCAGCTTCAGATTCACGTGCATCATGAACAGTCGCCGGTAGCGGGTCCAATCGGTCTTGTCTTCGATTTCGGCGAGCGCGTAGAGGGGGTTGGCAAAGTCCGCTTTCAGCGCCATCTGAAGCCATTTTACGTTTTCGGCAATGCGCTCAGGGTACTGGTAGAACTGGACGTGATAGAGCTCGTAAAGCTGCTCCTTGTAGACAAGCCGGTAGGCCTCGGCATTGTGGGCGAAGAGTACAAACACAAGTGTGACGAGAACGGCAACACGTTTCACACTCACTTTATCGGCGTTATGTCGAGTTGTTTCCAGATTCGTTCCGATATATCTTGTGGAGATGCCGTGCCGTCCACGATGTGAATCTCCATACCGGTACCGGAAAACCAATCGAGGGTGCTACGATAGAGCTCGTACGCCGACCGCTGAAACTGAAGCGTCTCGAAGATTTCCGTCGACGTGCGATCCTTTCGTCGAATCTCGGTTTGCTCCGGCGCAAGGTCGATATATACAAGATGGCGCGGAAGGGGAAAATGTTTGTTGAGCTCCCACACACGAGAGAAATCGCAGTCCACCGCCTGATAGGCCAGCGAGGAAAACACGTATCTGTCGCACACGACCGGGCCGTGATTCAGTGTGGCCACAATGCCCTCGTCGGGGGCGTAGAGATGTTGATGGCGGTCGGCGGCGTAGAGCATGGCCAGCGATTCGGGTGTAATCCGGACTTCGCCCGAAAGTACCCGGCGAATCAGCTGTCCCACGGGACCACGGGTCGGCTCCGATGTGGAGTAGGGGGCAAACCCGGCGGAACCGAGGCGCTCAACGAGCATCGAAGCCTGCGTGGTGGTTCCTGACCCATCGAGACCTTCAAGTACTATGAATGAATCCAAAAGCTCCAAAAATATGCGCTCCCGCTATGGTAGGATAATGCCTGGAATGGTATATTCTAGGACAAACTTTGTCACGCCGACTGAATCGGCTCTGGGACACACTGCGTGAACGGTACTCCGGCTCCACACCGATTACATCTCCCCGAAGTCCTCGTTCTTATCGCGCTGGTCGTTATCACGGCCGCCGTGTTTGTGCCCGCGCAGGCGTTCGTCGCCACACAGATGGAGTCGCTCAAAGAAGACGTGATCAACGAGCTCGAATCGCAAATTGGCCGCGAGATTACCTACGAGTCTATCTCACCGTCGATACTGCGGGCCGTTGAGATCCGGGGGCTGGTCATCAACGGCAATGAGGACGAGCCCGACCACCTCCTCGAAGTAGAACGACTGAGAATCTTCTATCACCCCTTTCGACTGCTCCTCGGGGGGCCCGACGCTACTGCCGCGGAAATTCGAATCGTAGACACCGAGTTCAACATTCACCACGAGCGAGATGCCGACGTTATCGACTTCATCGAGGAACTCGCCTCGCGGGAGGACGAGGGCCCATCTGCAACGCTCAAGCTCAGCGGCCGCAATGTCGGTCTTACCTACCAAGACAGCGACGGCACCTACACGGTCGACGACGTGTTCTTCCAGAGCACCATACGTGAAGAAGAAGTTACCTTTTACTGGGAGAGCAATTTCGCTACGGAGCTGCCGGCGGGTCTTCCCGTCGCCGACGATCGCGCAGGAGAGGAGTCCGCCGCGAGCGAGTTGACCGGGATAGAGGCGCGGGCGACGATACAGGGAACGATTCGACCGGGCGAAGAGAACACGAGTGTGCGTGTGTCGGTGCCCTGGATTCGCACGCCGCTGTTTCGCGTTCGCGATCAAAGATTCGACGTATCCTTCGACGGGTCCGAATTCGAAATACGTAAACTGCAGAACAAAGACCCCATTGACCTCAGCGTTACCGCTGACGCGGATCTCGAAGTGTTCGAGCTTTCGCTGCTCGCCGACGGGTTTATTCCGGAAGACGTCGTGAGCTTCCGCGGCTCTCTGTCTGCACTCGAGCCGTGGCTGCGCAGCGAGCTGCGCGGAGACGCAGAAATGAAATTCGAGCGCTCCAGCGGCGAGCTCTCCTATTCCGCCGACGTATGGGGACAAACGAATAATCGGGATCTTCCCGAGCAGATGGAAATACGAGCCGTCCTCTCGGGAGACGCGCGGGCTGTCGGTGTAGAGGAGCTTACTCTCCGGCCGCAAAACGGAGAGCTTCGTTTTTCAGGTTCGATCCGCCTTTCCGACCTCACTCCGGAGGGCGAGATCTCGCTGTCGGGGTTTAGCTATGCCGAGACCGCACCGCTTACCGGCGTTTTGGAGGTCTCTCGCGCACCGTCCGGCGAGCTTCGTGCAAGCTCGCCCCACATTTCCTACGGAGACGGCGAGCTCTATGAGGTTGATGTGCTTACCGGTACCGACCCGACCCAGGCCTCCTACGAGGCCTCGTTTTCGTTCGACGAAGAGGGGGAGAGTAAGGCGACTGTCGGCGGTTTGGTGCGCGAGCAACGCCTCGAAGAAGCAACACTCAAGCTCGTACGAGCGCCGTCGAGAAGAGTCTACGAGATGGCCGGCGAGTTCGCGGATTTGCCGGACGGTATCGGACGGCGCCTGGAGTCGGTCCTCGTCGACACACGCCTCGAGCTACGTCGGCGTAACGAGGCGTATGAGCTCGACGCCTCCTACGTATCGGTGCAGGATCAAGAAGAGCTTTCGCGTTTTGCATATTTCGGAGCGTCGCTGCGAGACTCGAAGCTGAGAATCCGAAACCTGGCTGCCGGCTTCGACGGGCACGTCGTGCAGGGGGAGTTCGGCGCCGACCTATCGGACGGATCGGATATCCCGTTCGAAAGTGCTCTCGACGTTGAAGGCCGGTCCTTCGATGTCTCCGGAACGTACCGTGACGGGCAGCGGCTGGAGCTCAGCACCTTGCAGGGACTCACCGCCGAGCTCGAGCAAACCCAGGCAGGCGACTATGTCTTTTCCGTCGAGGCCGACGAAGTCGAGCTGCCGAGCGCGTGGGGAGGGAGCCACCTCAGCGTTATAGCCAACGGCTCGTTTTCGAGCCCCGAGCAGTGGAGCGCCCGCGTGACGAGTTTCACTCTTGCAGAGCCGACCGGTGCGGATTCTCAATTGTCTCTGTCGGCCGAGCTCGGAGCGGAGGGAGGCACGATCTCCCGTGTTGCCTACAGAGACGCTGTATCGAGTTTGGAAGGGCAGGGGGAGTTCACCTACGGAGACGGCTCGGACCCAACCGTGGACCTCGGAGCTGAGGCGAGCGATACTGATGAGCAATACGAGCTGAGTTTGAGCTATTCCGAGGGAGACTTGGGAGGCACTCTCGAAATCGTCGAGTCGCCGCTCGAGCGTGTGGGTCTTGCTCCAATACGGGGCGTGACCAGTGGGACCCTGGACCTCGAAACGCTCCTCAGTGATCCTCGCCTCACGTTGCAGTTCGAAACGGAAGAGGCA
>JAWLED010000042.1:0-4142 GCA_041686235.1 Spirochaetia bacterium
GAGGCGGGTGTGCGCTCGGTATGTGTTGCCCCCATCAGTAACGAGAACGGTACTCCGTTCGGACTCGTTGCTTTTGCCTCCGAGTCCTTCGAGGTCGAGTGGACGCCGGCGGAAGTGGAAATCGTGCAAACCCTTGCGGCGACGGTGGCAAGTGCGTTGTTGCGGCTGGAGCTCGAACAACGTGCCCGCGGCACGTCCGTGCGGCTGCGGGAAACCCTCGAGGGGACGGGCGCGGCCACGTGGTCGTGGAACGTCCAAACCGGTAGCATAACGATCGACGAGCGCTGGGCGCGGATGCTCGGCTACACCGTGGAGGACCTAAAGCCGGTAACGATAGACACGTGGAAACGGCTTACCGAGGCGGGAGACCTTGCGCGTGCAGAAGCTGCACTGCGCGAACACTTCGAAGGTCGCAGCAACCGCTATGACTGTGAAATTCGTATGCGCCACAGGAGCGGCAACTGGGTTTGGATTCACGACCGCGGCCGCATTATGGAATGGACTGAAGCGGGGGCGCCGCTTCTCATGTTTGGTACGCACATCGACATATCGGACCGAAAGGCCGCCGAAGCCGAAACCTTTAAGAGTCATGCTCTCCTGCAAAGCGTGTTCGATGGAATGGACGACGGGATCGCAGTTCTCGATAACGACTTCCGCATCGTTCGGGTCAACGACTGGATAGAGAGACGATACGGCTCCGCCGAGAAACTCCTCGGAGGCGAGTGTCATCAGATCTGTCGGGGCCGGCAGCGTGCGTGCTCTCGGTGTCCGGTAGCGGCGGCACGGGAGACCGGAACCGCGGCGCATGCAGACATCGGCGTAGCTCTCGATTCGGATCATGTGATGTGGGTGCGCCTTACGGTACATCCGCTCAAAGACGACGGTGGTGCGATCAGCGGGTATGTGGAGCACGTGAAAGATATCACCGAGGAGCGCAAAGCCGGCGACGCGCTGGTTGCAAAAAAGGAAGAGCTCGAGCGGTTCTTTACGGTTTCTCTGGATCTGTTGGCAATCGCCGATGTCGAAGGGCGCTTTGTGCGTTTGAACACCGCATGGGAGCACACGCTTGGACATCCCCTCGAAGAGCTCGAGGGACGGCACTTTATGGAGTTGGTACATCCCGAAGACCGTGAAGCCACCGAGAACGCAATACGCCGACTTGCCCGGCAACAGCAGGTTACCGAGTTCGTCAACCGGTATCGCACCGCAGACGGCTCATACCGCTACATTGAATGGCGTTCCCAACCTCACGGGAATCTCATTTATGCTGCCGCGCGGGACGTAACCGATCGTGTCGAGCGTGAGGAGGCGGCTCTTGCGGCAAGCCGTGCTAAGAGCGATTTCCTGGCAAATATGTCTCACGAGCTTCGCACGCCGCTGAACGGGATCGTCGGCTTCTCCGATTTACTCCGGCAGGGCGATCTCCCGGAGCCGTATGGAAGCTATGTAGAGAACGTGTATGTCTCTGCGGAGACGCTGATGAGTCTCATAAGCGATGTGCTCGATTTCTCGAAGATTGAGGCCGGCAAGCTCGAGCTCGAGATGCAACCGGTGAACCTCGGAGAGCTCTTGCGAAAGGCGGGGCAAACCGTGCGGATGCCCTGCGAGAAAAAGGGGCTGGAGCTCGTCGTGACGACAGACCCGAATCTTCCTCACATGGTCGAAAGCGATCCCACCCGTCTTACCCAAGTTGTGGTCAATCTTTTGAGTAACGCGGTGAAATTCACCGAGCAGGGGTTCGTCCAACTGCGCGCGGAGGTCTCCCGTGCCAAGGCGGACGCCGTAACCGTGCGCATCAGCGTAAGAGACACCGGAATCGGGATCGAGCCGCAACAGCGAGAGGCCATTTTTGAGTCGTTCACGCAAGCAGATGTTTCCTCGACCCGCAAGTTCGGTGGGACGGGCCTCGGCCTTGCTATTTCACAACGTATCGTCGAGCGCCTCGGGAGCCGGCTCGAGCTGGACAGCACCCCGGGAGTGGGAAGCACCTTTCGCTTCGATGTGGAGCTCCCGCTTCTCGCGGCGGCCGATAACACGCAACCGAGCCCCACAGGCGCCTCTGCGCCCGCAGGCGACGATGCACCCGCAGGCGGCCCCGCAGCGACTGCCGACGGGGAGACGGGCGTCGAAAACGCTAACGGCGGGGCACCCGCCGCCGACCGCACTGTGGACGCGCACCGTCGACGGGAAGAGCCCGTGCGCATTCTGCTTGCCGAAGACGAGCACATAAACGCGCTTGTGACGCAGAAGCTGATAGCCGAGCTCCTCGACACGGCAGATGTGGAAACGGTGGGCGACGGAGCCAAAGCCGTCGAAGCGTTTTCCCGCGGCCGGTTCGACCTCATACTCATGGACGTACAGATGCCGAATGTCGATGGGTACGAGGCGGCACGCAGAATCCGCCGGAGCGAGTCCGAGCATTCCCGCACGCCCATCATAGCGCTTACCGCCGGCGTAGTTGAGGGCGAACGCCGGCGCTGTCTCGAGGCCGGCATGGACGACTACGTGAGTAAGCCGGTGGACCTCGAGAGGCTCGAAGGTGTGCTTTTCAAGTGGGTAAGAGAGTGAGTGCGCGGTGGGGTGCGCTACACGGTTTTGTCCCTACGATCCCGAAGCCCCACGGCGGGGAAGCCCCTATAGGTAGGGAAGCACGCCTCTACAGGTAGGGAGCCGCGAGCCGCACGAAGCCGTCACGGAGCTTAATCGGCAGGGGACGTGAGTCGACTTCCGGCTTTGTCAAACGATGAGAGTGTGCAATACGCTCGTCTATCTGTGCTTCGAGCCGGCGGGCAAGCGCTACGTCGTAGCATTCGACCCCTAACTCGAAGTTCAGCCGAAGACTGCGCGAATCCCAGTTGGATGAGCCGATCAACGATAGTGCCCCGTCTACGACCATCAACTTGCCGTGGTCAAAAGGCCCCTCGCTCTGCCATACGCGGCATCCCCACTCGAGTATCTGCCACATTTGTGCCATTGAGGCCCACTCGACCATCCTGAGATTGCCCTTTTGGGGAATCACGATGTCCACTACGACTCCCCGCAGAGCACACGTATTCAATGCGGCAATGAGTTGACGCTCGGGCAGGAAGTACGGGGTCATGATCCGCACCGAGTGGCGGGCGGCCGCGAGAGCTCCCTGAAATGCCATGCTCATCTTGTCCATGTTCTTGTCCGGGCCGTCGGGAATGACGCGAGCGCCGACCTCTCCGTTTGACTTTTGCGGCGTCGGAAACCACCGTTCACCCGAGAGAAGCTCTCCGGTACTGAACTGCCAGTCTTCCACAAACGTGGCCTGGAGCTGATGGACCACCGGTCCCACGATCCGGAAGTGGACGTCTCGGATCGGGTGGGCCGGGCGATCTGCGAGGACATGGGCCTGGCGAATATTCATTCCGCCGGTAAAGCCGATTTTCCCGTCGACTATGAGGATCTTTCGGTGGTTTCGCAGGTTGAGGTAGGGGGTTCGCAGCGCGAGAAGCCGCGACATAAAGTGAGCGGTACGGATACCGCGCTTTCGCATGAGCCCCGTCATCGGCGGCATGGAATAGCGCGAGCCCACGGCATCGACGAGCACGCACACCTCTACGTCGCGGGCCACCGCATCGGCAAGAGCTTCGAGAAACCGTCTGCCCACCTCGTCGTTATCGAAGATGTATGTGGTGAGAGTAATCGAGCGCTCGGCGCGCTGAATCGCCGAAAGCATTGCCGGATAGGCTTCGTCGCCATTGAGCAGCGGCTCGATCCTGTTACCACCGAGAAGATGTAATCCGGTCAGCGACTCGCCGAGATGGTTCATTTCGAGAAGATGCTTCCGGTCCTCAGGGAGTATTGAAAGAAGCTGTGACTCGGTGCAGTGAAATACATCGAGGGTCGAGATATGCGTGCTTTCATGACCGCGCTTGCCGGCAACGCGCCGTCTGACCCGATTTATACCCAACAGCACGTAAAGTACCGTGCCAATTACCGGAACGAGCCAGATCAGCCCGACCCACGCTACGGCGGCTCGCGAATCGCGCTTATAGAGAATGGCGTGCGCGGAGGACACTAGCGGGAGCGCGACACCCGCAACCGCGGTAACGAGCGGCCAGAATGCATGAACCAGTACATCAATAACCTGCATAGTACTACCCGGCTATTGTAGC
>JAWLED010000042.1:4242-25122 GCA_041686235.1 Spirochaetia bacterium
ACTAGCGGGAGCGCGACACCCGCAACCGCGGTAACGAGCGGCCAGAATGCATGAACCAGTACATCAATAACCTGCATAGTACTACCCGGCTATTGTAGCCGTTTGTGGTCAACGAGAAAACGCGGTGTGTCCATGATTGTCGGCAAACCGCCTCACCCCCCTTCAAGCCCATTGCCGTCCGACGGCCGCGAGTCGCGGTTCGCGTGGCGACTCCCGGCCCCGCCGGCCCCGCCGGCGTCGTCTGCCACCGCTGTGGAGCCGGCCACCGCGGTAGATCCGGCGACCGTGGCGGCGACCTCCGTTGGGCTCGGAGCTTCGGAGGCAGCCGCCTCAGCCGGCGCAGCCACTTTCTCGCGCTCTTCGCGGGTGGGCTCGGTAAGTCCCAGTGCGCGGGCGAGCTTGTTGAGCGACTCGAGATCCGAGTCGATGATTCCGGCATGCTCGCTCGTAGCGAGAATGAGGTCGGCTTGCTCTCTAAGTGCTTGTTCGTACTGAGTGTTTCCAGCATTTCGCACGGCCTGAAGAAGCATCCCGAGCGTACGAAGAATTTCCGCGCTGACGCTTGGATAGCCGGCGGCGTCAATGCGAATCCGGTCAAACGCCTCGCTTATGTAGCCTCGCGCGTCGAGCTCCCGAGGCCGAATGATCCATCGTTTTTCGGGATCGGTGCGCGGTGTTGTCGGCGGTTCACGCACAAGCACTTCCCGCAGCACAGCTCCGATGCGCACGAGAGCCTCACCGGCGGCGCCGTAATCGTTGGTCCCCGGCGCGAGCGCCCGCTGGGCTACGTCGGCGAGTACGCGCAACCCATACCCAATGTCCTGTTCCACGTTGCGTGAACGTCCGAGCTTGAACGCAGACCGAATTCGCGAGCATTGCTCCTCGTCGGGCTCGAGGCGACCTTCGTGTCGAGCCTCTTCGGGCAACCACACACGAGCGAGATCTGCTCCAGGTGTAATGAAATTTCCGACGCGAACTTGGAGACGAATGACCGTACCCGGGGGTACACATCCAAGCAGACGGTCTTCATCGATGTCCCGTATCCAACCGGTATCCTCGGCTCGTACCGGTACTGTCTCTTCGGGTGGCGGTTCGACCCACCTCCGGTCTTCGATGCTGTGCGAGTCGTCCCCGGGGATGACCTGAGCACGAATACGGCGGATCGTCGCCTCGGCTATTCGATTTGTTACGGTGCTCGCGCGCAGGTCGCTCGAGCTTCGAACGACCGAGATCAGAATCATGAAGATGGTAACGAGCACGAGCACAACTGCGCCGAGGCATGCAATGTAGGGCATGCCTTCGCTGCCACGAGGGAGGGACCAAATCACCACCACGAGATGTACGAAGGTTCCGGCAACAAAGGCCATTGCCGCTTGTTGAAACCGATCGCCGAGATACCCTTGCAGCACGCGGGCGGAGAACTGCCCGGCCGCCAGTTGAACCGCGGCGGCCCGGACCCAGAAGAGTACCGAAACCACCGTCACGAGGACGCCCGCCAACGTTGCAAGGAGTGCCCGCGCGCTTTCCGGCTCTACGCGAAGTGCAGCCGGCAAGGCCCGTGGGCCGAAAACGGCGTCGAGGCTCAGGGTGAGGAGGGCGAGGGCAAACCCTCCGACCGTGCAGATAACCGGCCAGAGAAACACGCTGCGGCGAGCGGTATCGAGCGCTTGGAGCAATCTCCGAAAGGCCGAGCCCGGCTGCGAGGCGCCAAGACGTGCACGACGGAGGGATGTCGGTAACCGTGTAGGAAACGGCGGTAGCGGCATTACTTATGAGTGTAGCCGGAAGTGGGTTGTGAGTCCATTCTACGAGCTGCTCGCCACGATCATTCGATGGAGAACTCGACATGACGGTGTCTTCGAGGGGACCGGTATCAGGAACGCGAATTCGTGGAGCTCATACGGCAGGAGCTAAATCAAATAACGTATCTACGGGAACCGGGACTTGAACCCGGACGGGAGTTTCCTCCCAGGGGATTCTAAGTCGTGCTTCCGGCGGTGATAATACCCGCGCCGGGCGGCGGTTGAAAAGCTATTGCTTACAAAGTAAAATAAGCATTGAAAGCAATGCTGACAAAGGAGACAGGATGGCTACATTGACCATACGGAATCTGGACGACGAACTGAAGTCACGTCTTCGGATCCGCGCTGCCCAGCACGATCATTCGATGGAAGAAGAGGCGAGACTGATTCTCCGAGACATACTGTCTGAGTCTGAGGACGTAGAAGAACAAACGGGGATCGGAACTCGGATAAGGAAGCGACTCGAAAACCTCGGCGGCGTAGAACTCGAACTGCCCGAGAGAGACGAACAACCACGAGTGCCTGAGAATCTCGAATGATCGTCCTGGACACGAACGTACTGTCTGAGATCATGAAACCGGTTCCGGAGCCACGGGTGGTTGATTGGGTGGATTCCGTGCCCGCCTTCGAAACCGCAATTACCTCCGTCACCGTAGCGGAGATTCTCTACGGCGTCGGTCGGATGCCGGAGGGAAAACGACGGCGGCAACTACTGTCGGCAGCCGAGGCCATTTTCGAGGAAGACTTCCGTGACAGAGTCCTTGTCTTCGACGCTGATGCTGCCGTTGAGTATGCCACTCTTGCGTTGCAAAGAGAGGCAGCCGGTCTTCCAATTTCGATGGCCGACGCACAGATTGCCTCAGTGTGTCGCGTCCATGAATGCACGTTGGCGACCCGTAACGACAGGGACTTCGAGGGAACCGGCGTAAGAATTGTGAATCCGTGGATTGATGGTAGGATGGGAAGAGATGAAGAATCTCGAGGTTCCGAGAGAAAAGATTGAGGCATTCGCTCGCCGCTGGAGAGTCTCTCACCTGGCTCTTTTCGGTTCGGTGCTCCGCGAGGACTTCAATGACGCATCCATACAGGAAACGCGAAATTCTGCAAACGCAACAGGTCATTTATGCAGCGTTTTGAAAAGAGCAAGCTGGTGCGGTATGCCGTTGAGCGACTGCTCCTTAGAGTAGGCCCCCGAGTTATGCATGACGCTCTTCAAGCGCTTATCGTTCTCATCCTCCAAGATGCATACGGGGATTGTGACCTCTCGCGAGGGATTTAGCTTCTCAACGAAGTCCACTGCTTTTGACTCGGTGAGGTATCGCTACGGCTGTCCCCGATAACGGAGGAATAAGCGCATGGGTCTTGCCGCCGCCCGGCATCGTACCCGCTCCAGCGCCAGGCCGGCATCTGATAGCGAGACCCGAACACCGACGGCTTCGAGTAGCGACTCCGGGAGCTCGCTGCGCTCCTCTCCGTCAATACCGCAATCATCTCGTTTCGGATACATCGACGGTCTCCTGGGCCTTGTAAGTAGCGTGATCAGCCGATCCGAGCTCGGCTATGGCATGCATTCCGAATGTCCGGATCTGTATTTCCACAACGTCTCCGTTTGCGGTACGGACCGTCGTATGAAGGGCCCGGTATCCGTTCGGCTTTGGATTTACCACGTAATCCTTGAACCGCCCCGGAACCGGCTGCCATAGCCGATGGACGAGCGCAAGCAGGCGGTAGCTGTCGCCCACGTCGCCGCAAATCAGACGAATACCGAGCATGTCGTAGATCCGGCGCAGGGACTTTCCGGTGCGTTGCATCTTGCGGTGAATGGAGTACACGTTCTTGGCCCGGGACTCCACGAAGAAGACCGGGCCGCTACGGCCGGTCGGATCGAAATGCCCGGGCATCTCGGAAGCGACGGTCCGCTCGATTGCCTCCTGCATCGTCGCGAGCACGGCTTGCCTTTTACGGCCGCGACGGTCCATGTAGCGCTTGATGCGCAGGTAGGCCCACGGCTGCATGCGTTTCAGCAGCCGATCTTCGAGCGTTCGCACACGATCGATCAGAGACCTCTGAGTCGACACCGTAGTCCGCTGTCCGTTATCGGTCCGTCTTTCCATTACGCGGGCCTCTCCCAGACGAGTATCTTGCATGAGAGATTAACCCGCACGCGTCAAACACAGGTGCGGCAGACGCAAAGATTCGGTGAAGTTCGCCGAGACAAAGAGCTCCGATATGACCTCGCGCGCCTCCTATTGCTATTTTCGGGCCGGAAGGTAAGGGAAATATGCCGAGATGGGGCGCGTGACGGTTTCTCCTACCGACGCTCGTGCCGGGGCCGGGTCTCTCGGCGATGCTGCTCCTCACTTTGGCCACGGCGGTCAAATTATCCGTTACGCTATGATCTCTACGAGACCGAACGGTCCGAGAAAGAAACGCTGGAAGAGATCGAGCCGCTGCATCACGTAGGGTGAAATTCGCGACCATGAAGGAATTAGAGACCGACCGGTTGGCGAGTAGAAATCAGCAACGGGTCAGTGAGGCCGGTGGATGTTAATGGTACCAAGTCGGATTTGACCGACTGCCCGGGGATGATACTATGACGGGCGGGAGACTCGCGAAGATGAGGCGTACCCGAGGGAACACTCTGCGTAATGCGTCTGTTAGCCGACGAAGGTGTCCACCGAAGCATTGTGAAGGCGCTCCGCGAAGCTGGATACGATACGCAGGTAAATGAACAGGTAGCAGTCATACCGGCCGCGCTTGCGGATCACGCGGCTCGGTTGAGCAATGCGTTTACAGTGATTGGTACAACCGGTGTGCGTATCCGGCGCGGGAGCTACTGAGTTCTTCTACCGGAACCGGGACTTGAACCCGGACGGGAGTTACCTCCCAGGGGATTTTAAGTCCCCTGCGTCTACCAATTCCGCCATTCCGGCTTACGGTGATTCCCGCTGAATTGTATGGTGCCGCCGCCCCCTGGTCAAGGAAAGGGCCGCAAAGATTTACTTCAAACTGTTGCAGTGCCGTGCGCGCGGAATCCGGCGCCGCCGGCCCCGGGGCGCGCCCCGGGATCGACCCGCGGCGCCGGGCGGTTGGTCTCACGCGGCGGCACAGGGCCGCCGGCCGAAACATTTACTGAAAAAACCAAAAAAAAAGAAAGCTCCTGTAAGTCTAAAAACATTGACAAGCCGGCACAGGACGCAATAAGCTGTAACGGTAATGGATCCGATTATGCCCCTTATCGCCACGACTCTTGCTGCTTCGGGGCTCCTGGCTGTGGTGCACGCCTACCTCTTTCGAAGCGAGGCGAGTTTTGCACTGGGCATATGGACCGTTGCGTGGGGTTTGTACGCCCTCCGGTTCGTTGCGGCAATGGGTATGGAAGCTTGGCCCGGCGCCGTAATGTTTGTGTGGTTCCACCAAGTTGCCTCACTTATGAGTGCGGTATTCCTATTGTGGGGGGCCGTCTCCCATACCAGCGGCAAGGCGGCGCTTCCGCGTCTTTGGGTTTTGTGCTCGGCCGTACTGGTGGTGTGGGTCACCATTGCACTGGGGCTTGGAGTCAGCCGTCCGATCGTCTTTACGCCCGTCTTCGTGTTTCTTGGGTTTTCAAACTTTGCAATTGCCGCCGCATACATTCGCACACCGACGTTGGGTAGACAGAGTCGGGTATTCATAGCAACCGTGTTCATTCTGTGGGGGCTTCACAAGCTTGACTACCCTCTGCTGCGTGGGCTCCCCGACGCTGCGCTGTGGGGCTACGCCCTCGGCGCCATATTCACGATGGCCGCAGGAGTCGGCCTACTTACCGCCTATCTCGAGCGGGCCCGAGAATCGGCATCCAACCACCGGAAGAGGTTCGAGACGCTCGTGGATTCGCTCGATGATGTTGTATTTACCCTCGATGCGGACGCACGCTATACCGGGATCTTCGGTAGTTGGGTCAGAGAAACCGAAGGGGCCGAGCTAACGTTTCTCGGGAAATCGGGGACGGAAATCTACGGTTTACAGGAAGGGGCAATTCACGAAGAGATGGCAATGAAGGCCATTGCCGAGAATCGAGCGGTTACCTATGAGTGGAGCAGACCTCGTGCCGACGAGACCGTGCGATACTCCCAGACCACCGTATCTCCGATGCGGACTCGCTCCGACTCCTCCCATCAGCTCGTGGGAATCAGCCGCGACATCACCGAGTTGAAGAATACTCAGCAGTCGCTCGAACGGGGCGTTCGCGAAAAGTCGACCTTGCTTCGAGAAGTACACCATCGGGTCAAGAACAATCTTCAAATTATCGTAAGCCTCTTGCGGCTTCAGTCGAAGTATTTTGACGATGCGGCAACCAGACGGGCGTTCGAGGACACAATGGGGCGGGTAGCCTCCATGGCGGCGGTGCACGAACGCCTGTACGAGTCCGCTGATTTAACGTCTGTTTCTTTCGACGCGTACCTCGGCGAGCTCAGTCAAGAAATCTTGGCGCTGCACGTGATGCGAGAAGAAATGCCGGAGCTTCGTCTACATACCGACAAACTCGAGCTCGACGTCGCAACCGCCATCCCTCTCGGCCTCATCACGACCGAGCTCATATCGAATGCGTGCAAACACGCCTTTTATGGAGGCGCGGACGATCGACTGTCGGTGCGTTTGAATAGGCAGGGGGCCGAAATCGTTTTGAGCGTGGCAGACAACGGCCCTGGATTCGGACAAGAGTTCGCTCCTCAATACAGCGGTTCGTTGGGAATGTCGCTCATTTCGGCGCTCTGCGATCAGCTTGGTGCAACCTTTGAGTGGGAATCGGACAACGGGGCAACATTTCGGGTTCGGGTGCCGATGGGCGCGAAGACGGCCTATGCAGGAGAGCTCGAGTCGCCCGAGGGTACGTATCGAAGCGCCGCCGCTGCGCCCGAGCCGCCGAAATAACGCGGTCACAGCAGCTTCTGCCACTCGATCCAGAGCTCGCTTTCTCGAACGATGTCGAACCCTGAGGCGGCGTGAAGACTCGCGGCAGCTTCGTTCTCTCTCCTGCTGCTGCTGTAAAGGCGACGATACCCCGAACGGCGCAGCACGTGAAACATATCATCGAAGAGTTTGCGCCCGTACCCCCGGCCCCGGTAGTCGCGATGGACCGCGATGTCGAAGAGGTAGGCGGCGTCGGTATACTCAGCTTCCCGGGGCCGGCGGGAACAGCGGTAACACCCGAGAACCCGGCCGCGGTCGTCCTCCAGTATCCGAATGATGTCGGCGGTGAAATCAATGTGTTTTATGACGTCGTGCTTGAACTTCTCGCGGGAGGCGCTAAAGCCCGATGAGCGCGCAGTCTCATAGAGTAGGGTAAGTAGATCCTGGAGGTGCGTTGGTGCGTAGTCGACCATCCTCGTCCATTCCGGTCCGTGGGCTGGAGACGAGTTCGAAGCGGAGCTCGGGGCCGATGGGGAAGAGCCGCGCCGCGTGAGCCGCCGCAACAATCGAGCAACCATACACGGACAGTATTCACCACGTTACCGCACGAGCGCAAGAGGTCGCATGGCCGCCGGTGGGTGCAGGGAGGCACTGCGAGACGCTGCGCGTTTTGTTATACTGCCGGCATGTACAAACCGGTAAAAGCAACCGTTGGCGCAGTCTGCGAACACGCGGGAACGGTTCTGCTCGAGAGACGCAGTAACGACCCGTTTAACGGCTATTGGTGTATCCCCGGAGGCCATATCGAGTTCGGCGAGCCCGTCGAAGACGCCTTACGCCGTGAGGTGCAGGAGGAAACGGGCCTCAGGGTGACGAGTCTGCGGTTTCTCAACTACTACACCGAGTACTTCGCACAGCTCGATTGGCATGCGGTAGCCCTGGTCTTTGTGTGTAGTGTCGAGGGTACGGAGGCCGCGCAGCAGGGCGAGGTATCACAACTGCAGTGGTTCGAACTCAAGGACGCACTGCAACTGCCGCTTGCCTTCGAGCACAAACGCGTGCTCACAGACTTCGCCGCCGGCTCGGCGTGAGTCGGCGGACCCGGGGGCGGCGGCGCATCCCTGCCCGGCGGCGTAGACCTCCCGGGGTAAGCCGTGCGCCATGAGCCGAGGGCACGCTCCTACTCGGCGCTGAACTTCGACTTCAGCGCGGCAAAGTAATCGGCCGCCTCGTCTTCGCCGGCAACCTCTTCCGGCTCCGACTGGGTAATGAGCTCCGCCGGGATCTCTTCCAAAAACGGTGAGGGGCGGCACTCGATTTGCTCGCGCATGACCTTTCGCGTGAGGCACGAGGTCATGAACAACAGCTCCTTGGCCCGCGTGATCGCAACGTAGAACAGCCGCCGCTCTTCCTCGACGTTGCGCGCTGAGTCCTCGAGGGCCCGTGCGTGCGGAATAATATCGTCCTCCACACCGGCAAGGAAAACTACCCGCCGCTCGAGACCTTTGGCCGCATGGATGGTCATGAGCCCCACGCGTCCTCCTGCCTCCTCGTCGTCGAGGCTGTCTTTGACCTGCAGGCTAATGCGGTTGAGGTAGTCATACAGCGAAGGATCGAGTATATCGGGATCGTTTTCGTAGTCGCGGATGAACTCGACGAGAAACTGCACGTTTCGGAACTTGGCGGTGGCCGCCCGCTCGTTTTGTTGATATTCCTGCACCAGATGGCCCCAGTAGCCGATCTCGGTAATGAGCGATGAGAGCACCTCAGCCATCTGTGAGCTCGCGAAAAATGCATCACGATAGCTCTCTATGAGCTCGGTAAACGCGCTGAGGTCCTCCATGGCCTTTGCGGTGAGCTTTGGGTGCTCGGCGGCGATTGCCTCGTGGATGGCGGAGTACATGGAAAGCTTCTTTCGCTCGGCAAGGGCGTTGAGCTCTTCGAGCGTTTTCTTTCCCACCCCGCGCCGCGGGGTGTTTATCACCCTCAGAAGACTTATGTCGTCGTCATGATTGGCCATGACGCGCAGATACGATACGACGTCGCGGACCTCTTTGCGCTGGAAAAAGCTCTGCCCGCCGGAGACGCGATAGGGAATGTTCTCGCTGAGAAACGCCTCCTCGATGTGGCGGGCGAGACTGTTGGTCCGTACGAGTACGCCCATGTCTTCGTAGCGCACCTGTTCCCGCATGGCGAGGCTCTTGACCTTCTCGGCAATAAACTGCGCTTCCTCGCGCTCGTCGGCGGGGAAGTGCAGCTCGATAGGCTTCCCGCCGCGGGTTCCCGTCCAGAGCTCCTTGTGCTTGCGGTCGGTGTTGTTGGCTATGAGCCGATTTGCGGCGCTGAGGATGGTGTCGGTGGAGCGGTAGTTTCGCTCGAGCTTGATCTCCGCCCGTTGGGGAAAATCGGTTTCGAAGTCCAAGAGGTTTCCGAAGTTTGCCCCCCGCCACGAGTAAATGGATTGATCGTCGTCTCCCACCACGCAGACGTTGGCGTGCGTTTCTCCTAACAGTTTCATGAACCGGTACTGCTCGCCGGAGGTGTCCTGGAACTCGTCCACGAGCAGGTAGTGAAACTGCTGCTGCAGCGTCTCCCGCACGTCGTCGTAGCGGTTCATGATCTCGACCGGCAGCAGGATGAGGTCGTCGAAGTCCACCGCGTTATAGAGCTTCATGTGCTCGCGGTACTCGTCGAAAAGCGGGCGATAGCGAGATAGCTCTTCGTCCCACCCGGCGCGGCCGGTGCGTATTTTGGAAAACTCACCGATAAGCCATTTGACCTCACCCGGGTCGAGGGTGAACTTGCCGGCACGGGCCGTCTCCTTGAGAAGCGACAGTTGGTCGGCGGTGTCATAGATACTGAAGTTTTCCCGATAGCCGAGCCGGGTAATATAGGAGCGCAGCACTTTTACGCCGAAGGCGTGAAACGTCGAGCAGGTGAGGTTTCGAAGCGGCTTTCCGGTCAGCTCCTTGACGCGCTGCTGCATCTCGCGCGCGGCCTTGTTGGTAAAGGTGAGGGCGAGAATGGCGCTCTGCGGTACCCCCGACTCGAGCATGTGGGCGATGCGATAGGTTATGACGCGGGTCTTCCCCGACCCTGCGCCGGCTATGATGAGAAGCGGACCGTTCAGTGTTTCAACGGCCCGTATTTGTTCAGGATTCAGTTCGCGTCGGTAATCGAGGCTCTGTGACATGTGTCCGGTCATGCTACAGATATTCGCCGCTCATGCAAGCACCCCACCCCCGCGGGCAGGGGCGCGGCCGGGCGTGCGTTGATCACTCGAGCACCTCGAGCAGGCTCAAATAGATCGGCCCGCGCCCCCCGGCGGTGTCGGGAAAAATGTGGAAGCCGTGCCGCGTCGGTTCGGAGTAGGGAACTTCGGGAGAGAGGACTCGGTAGCGTCCCCCCCGCTTCTTTTCCGCCTTGTCGAGAACGCCGTCGTTCTCCCGAGGGGAAAGCGCGCAGGTGGAGTAGAGGATGAGCGCTCCGGGGCGCCCGGCGTCGATTGCGGCGGCAAGCATGGCGAAGGCTTGAGTCGCGAGGTGCTTGGTCCGTGCCGGACTCCAGCTCTCGAGATGTGATGGTGAGCCAAGAATGTGGCGCTCCGAAGAGCAGGGCACGTCGAGGAGAATCCGGTCATAGGCGTTTGTCTCGTAGAGGCCCCACCGGGTGGCGTCGTGTCCGGTCACCTCAACGCACGCTCTCAACGCTTCGGGCAGATGCTCGTCGAGGACGCGCCGCAGGCGCTCTCTTCTGCGTGACGAGCGCTCGTTTGCCACGAGCTCGGCGTCGTGGTCCATCGCCGAGGCAAGCACGAGGGTTTTTCCTCCCGGGGCGGCGCACATGTCGAGGATCCGCTCGGCGCCGTGAAGCGGCAGAGTTGCCGCGGCAATGCGGGAGGCGTCATCGAGGTGGTACGGCCGGCTCAGCGGAGGCCCGAGGGTAGTGTAGGTGGGATCATCTTCGAGTGAGCGCTTCAATCGTGGCCATCGGTCTTGAAAGATCGACTCGTAGTATTTCTCGAAGGACTCGGGTCCCCGGTGTGCCATGCCAATGCTCCCTGCTTCCCTGCTTGACGACGAGTAGCGGCCGCGGATACGGTAGTGTCCGTGAACTTTCGCGCCGCTTTGTTCGACCTCGATGGTACGTTGCTCTATACCCTACCAGACATCCGCGATGCAATGAATCGTGTGCTCGCAGCACGCTCACTGCCCCAATATGATGTGGAAGCCTACCGACAGATGGTTGGGTGGGGATTGAAGCGCCTTGCCGAGCTGGCGGTGCCCGCGGGCCGGCGCGGAGAGGTGGATATATCCGAGCTTGCCGAGGAGTTGAAGCGGGAGTACGCGCGCACCGCGGTCGTCCATACCAGTCCCTACGATGGCGTGCGTGAGCTCATCGACGAGCTCAAACGCCGCGGTCTCCCAATGGCGGTGCTTTCCAATAAGGCGCAAGAGCTTACCCAACACATCGTAGAGACCGTGTTCGGCGGAGCCACTTTCGACGCTGTCTACGGAGCGCGCGAGGGACTTCCCAACAAGCCGCACCCGGGAGCAGCCATTGCCATAGCCGAGGAATTGGGTGTGGCGACGACCGACATGGTGTTCATCGGCGACACGGCCATCGATATGGAGACCGCGCAAGCTGCCGGAATGTATCCGGTCGGCGTCGACTGGGGCTACCGCGACGTCGAAGAACTCTGGATGCACGGGGCGGCGACGGTCATGTCCTCCCCACAGCAGATTCGCGCGCTCATCCTCGACGACGAAGATACAGAAGATACGGAAGATACGGAAAATGCCCAGGGCGAGATCGGGAACCGGGACAATACATAAGACGGACAATACATAATCCGTAAAGAGATCAGAGAAGCAGGAGACAAGACGATATGGACCGAGAACAAATCAAACAGCGCGCACAACAATACATAGAGCTCGAAACCGACGAGGCGTTTCGAAACGGTGTGAGGGACCTTCTTGGCGCCGAAGATTGGGATGAGCTTTCCGACCGCTTTTACACTGATCTCGAGTTCGGCACCGGCGGCCTTCGTGGTGTGATCGGCGGCGGCTACAACCGCATGAATCCCTTTATGATCGGGCGAGCTACCCAAGGACTGGCTCAGTACGTGCTCCGTGCGGGTACTCCCGGGCCGGACGGCCGATACAGTGCGGTCATTGCCCACGACTCTCGGCGGTACTCCGATACGTTCGCGCTGCAGGCCGCACTGGTGCTTGCCGGAAACGGCATCAAAGCCTACCTGTTTCCATCCCTTCGCCCCACCCCCGAGTTGTCTTTTGCGCTACGGAAACTCGGAGCCTCGGCGGGGATCGTGGTCACCGCAAGCCACAATCCGCCGGAGTACAACGGATACAAAGTGTACTGGAATGACGGCTCGCAGGTGGTAGCCCCGCACGATACCGCCATTATTGAAGAAGTTCAGTCGGTCACTACCGACATTCGCGCCTCAGAGAAGAAAGAGGCACTCTCGGCGGACCTGCTCGAGTATCTCGGGAGCGACATGGACGACGCCTATATCGAGGCGACCAAGTCGGTTTCGGTGCGCCCGGAGCTCCTGCAGCAGCAGGGCGGCTCGGTCAAAGTCGTCTACACGCCGCTTCACGGCACCGGCGCGCCGTTGGTTGAGCGCGTTCTCGGTGAGCTCGGAGTGAACGTGGTAACCGTGCCCGAGCAGCGCGAGCCCGACGGTGAGTTTCCCACCGTCGAGTTCCCGAATCCCGAAGAGGCCTCCGCTATGGAGATGGCGGTGAATCTCGGCAGGAAAGAGAAGGCCGACATCGTGATGGGAACCGACCCGGACGCCGACCGCTTGGGTATTGCCGTTCCCGGCGCGAAAGACTACGAGCTCGTCACCGGAAACCAGCTCGGCGTCCTGCTTGTCGATTACATGTTCTCCGGGCTTTGGGAGATCGGCGCACTGCCGGAAAAGCCGGCGTTCGTCACCACGATCGTGACCACGGATCTCCAGCGCAAGGTTGCCGCCCATTACGGTGCAACGACCTACATAACGCTCACGGGCTTCAAGCACATCGCCGGCGTCATGCGCGAGCTCGAGCAAGATCCCGGCGGGCCTACCTACGTCATGGGCGACGAAGAGAGCTACGGATATCTGATCGGCACTCACGTGCGCGACAAGGACGCCATATCGGCGGTGCTCATGACAACCGAGATGGCGCTGTATCACGTGTCGCAGGGGAAGTCGGTGCTCGATCGCCTCGATGAGATCTACGAGCAGTACGGATACTTCGAAGAGATACAGATCTCCAAGTACTTCAGAGGACAGTCCGGCAAACAAGTGATGGCCGACCTCATGAAAGAGCTCCGGGGCGATCCGCCTACGGAGATCGGAGGCATCGACGTCGAGCGCATTCGAGACGTCCAGAACGGCACGCTCTACGATCTCCGGCGCGGGGAGTATGTCGAGGACATCTCGCTGCCGAGCTCGAACGTGCTGCAATTCTTTCTCTCAGATGAAAGCGTGGTCAGCGCGCGCCCCTCGGGCACGGAGCCGAAAATCAAGTTCTACGCCTCCTGTACCGCCGAAGCCCGCGGACGCCTTGAGGCTGCAAAGCACGAGGTGGCACGGAAACTCCAGGCAATCGAGGGCGATTTGAACGCAATCATCGCACGGGCGGAGTCGACGTAGACGCGGCTTCGGCCTCGTCTCCCGCAGTCCCCAGTTATCGCTGTCTATGACGCGTGTCGGCGGCGTCGGCAATTTCGCGAATTGTTTGATGGACTTGCGCCTCGTCGGTGCGACCGCGTTCGAGCTTTTCCTGTTGCTCGGCAAGAAACCGCTCTTCCATCTCGTAGAGGTCCGACTCGAGCTTGCCCGACCACAAAAGGTGTGCGAGCTCGCCGGGGTGATCTTTGTAGGAGAGCAGCCGATCCGCCTGAAGCGCGGCGAGATACCAGCGCACGTCGTCTATGCCGAGACCGTGTTCGTCGAGAAGCTCGTAGACCGTCATTGAACCGCCATAGTAGTGAGCCTTCCCATCGTTGTCAATTTGATCGAAACATGGTAGCAGTTGTGCCTATGGACTCCTCGCAATCGGTTTCGGAAATCACCTTTGTGGCATTCGACTTTGAAACGACGGGATTGCACCCGGCCACCGACCGGATAATCGAGGTCGGTGCCGTAAAGTTTCGCGCCCGCGAGGTTCTTGAAACCTTCGACGAGCTGGTCAATCCCGGCATTCCCGTTTCCCCCGATGCAATCAAGGTGAGCGGCATTACCGAGGAAATGCTTGCCTCCAAGCCATCCATAGATCAGACGTTGCCACGGTTCTTGCAGTTTATCGGAGACTCCGTACTGGTTGCGCACAATGCGCCGTTCGACGTGTCGTTTCTCCGCGCCGCCCTCGAAACCACACGCAGGGGGGAGGTGACAAACGTGGTAATCGACACGCAGGTGCTGGCTCAGAAAGCGTACCCCCGTCTGAAGAGCTACAGCCTTCAAAACCTCGTCGCCCATCTCGAGCTCGCACAAGGCAACGCACATCGGGCCCTCGACGATGCGGTCATGTGCAAAGACGTGTTCCTCTCGTGCGCGGACGCGTTGAGCTTTATGGGCGAGATCACCTTCGGTGAGGTGCTGACATAGACCGGCCTGGTGCATAGACCGGCCGCGCACGAAACCTACCGCGCACAGCTCATTTTCCGAGGATCCGAAGCATGTACAGCTCGAGATACTGCCGCAAGGGTTCTTTTCGTTTGATTTCGGACAACGCGGAGTTTTGGGCGAGCTGGGCCGACATCTGCCGAATTCCGGCGCGCGTTGGGGGCGAGCTTCGAAACGAGGTCTTACGTCGTCTGAGGTAGTCGCGGACAAGAGAATTGACGTCTTCGACGAGATTTTGCTGCGCTACCGGATCGAGAAGCGGGTTCCACCGTTCGGCAAGCTCTTCGAGCGTGCCGTCAACGTCGGCTCCGGAGTGCAGATACTCCTGTTGCAACTGTTGGGCGGCGCGCTTTATGTCCGGAGACAGCGTGCGGGGCGCCTCCTCGCCGCGTGGCCGAGCGGGGCGCTCCCCGAATTGGACCGCGGTCGCCCCGGTAAGCGGCGTATCGTTTCCGTCGTGTTCGCTCTCCTCGGCGTGATCGCCGGTGCCCACCGCTTGTTTCTTTCGTTTCGCGTGTTTTCGAGATTGTCGTCGCTGCCGTCTCGGTGACGGCTCGCCCAAGAAGAGGCGTTTGAGAAACGCCGTCAATTCACGCAACACCGGTACCGCCTGCCACACAGGCAGACGGAGCCGGGTGTCGGATAGCAGTTTGCGCCGGTCAATATCGAGGGCAACCGAAAGAGGGCGAATCTTCTCGTTCTTGCGATCGAGCAGGCGGTCTAGCTCTTCGCGTGCACTGCCGAAGAGCTTCTGCTCGGTTGCCAGTACATGCAGGATGTCGAAACGCAGGAGGCCGAACAACACGGGGTTGCGCGATTTCAACATGTCGGTAAGGACGCGCTCAAAAGCAGTGTCGTCCTGCATCTCTTTGAGTTGCTCATTGCGCTTGAGCGCCGCCATCCATTTGTCGCTTAGTTCCCGTTCAAAGGTCTCAGAGGCGTTGTGGAGCTCGGGAAAAACGATCTTGAACACCGAATCCTTCCGTATGTAGTACTCCTGGCCGTCCGCGGCTTTGATCCGCAGCAGCTCGGGCATGCGTTCGCCGTCGGGCGGGAGAAGCTTCTCCCGTATGTAGTTATCGATCGATGAGCGCGAGCATCGTTTTGTAAGCGGAACTCCCTTGGAGTCGGTAAACCGGTGTACGTCCGACGGCTTGAATGCGTACGGTTCTTTACGAAGCTTTGCATCGACCGTCTGAAGTGCAGCCTCCTTCTCTTTTTTGCGCTGCTCTACACCTTTGTAGTACACGTTGTAATACCCGAGGAGATAGGCGGCACGGCTGTAGTCCACCTCTTCTTCGAGCTTATCTTGCTTTTCGGTGAAATCTTTGATGATGGCACTCGAAAGCGAGGTCCAGAAATGAAACGTGAAATCACTCGGATGGTATATCGTTTTTAGTGCGTCGTCGGGTGTCGAGAGAATCTTGTTGATGGTTTCCTTGAGCGCGACATCACGATTCGGGAATATGCCTCTTAATCTGCTGTGCATGTAGCCGGCGTTTCGCTTGCTTCGCAGGTAATCGCGTATCTTTTGCAGCGATATCGAAGCAAGATGATTGCGAACAACGCCGAGCGTGGCGATGATGCTCTCGAGCCCTTCCGGAAACATCAACCGCAGCACGGTCGTGTCCGGTCTCTCGGCGTCCGAGAGCCATTGGATGAAGTCGCTGCGGACGTCCACCGGATGGATCGTGTCGGTTGGGATGGTTATGCCGAGCGTTTCTTCGGTGGGAAGTGACGCGTGTGTTTGGTTGCGAAGGTTCTCGTAGGCACTGTCGATGATCCGCGGGAAGTACTCTGGAAAGTACACACCTGCTATACGCGAGTCCTCGTAAGTCAGTGCCACACGGCCGCCGGACTCAAGCGAGAGTAGGTGAGCGGTAAGCACGTTCTCAGTATTATCGTCCAGATCTGCGAGCGAGGGATCGGAGTCCGCGTATCTTTCCAGATACTTATGTGTAAAGCTCAACAACCTATCGAACGTAACCTGAGGATGGCCGGTACGTTTGCAGAGTGAGAGTAGAATTTGTGCGACCTGATCCGGAGAAGACATTCCGATTTACCCCAACGGGGATTATATACATTTTCGTCACGTTTGACAAAAGAAACCCCAGAACGTAGAATAACCCCGGAATGAGAAAAGAGTTGCGCGTCGCAGGGGTGTTGCTGGCAGTCGTTATGGTGTTGTCCTCGTGTGCCGGTTCGCCGGAGACCGTCCCGGGTGAACCCGACGAATCGCAGAACGGTCGGCAGCAACCCGAACAATCCGATCCCGAGAGCTCCGAGGAATCCGAATCCGAGTCTTCCGAAGAATCCACCGCAGAAGCCGACGATGAATCGCAGAGTACGGAACAGCAACCGGAGTCGCAATCCGAGGAAGAGCCCATAGAGGTATCCGATGAGGTCTACGAGGAGACGTTCGACGAGATCGAAGCGGTTATCGAAGAGCTCAATGTAGCCATCGCCGAGCGCGACGTCGAAAAGTGGAAAGAGTACCTTACCGAAGAATATGTCGCAGCGTATTCCGACGAAGAGCGACTTGCGGAAATCTCTGAGCGTCCGATTCTCGAGCGAAACGATATTACCCTCGAAAGCTTGGAGGACTACTTCACTGAGGTCGTTGTTCCGAGCCGACGAAATGCGCGTCTCGACGATCTGCGCTTTCTCGACGAAGAAGAAGTGCAGGCGGTCATGGAGGTCAATGACTCTTCCGTCATCCTCTATCGGCTGAAGAAGGTAAACGGAAGCTGGAAAGTGGACGTCGGTTAGTGTATACTGAAGGCGGGCAATATGCTCTACCGATGTCGGAGGAGTTTCTGATGAATAAGCGATCCATCCTGATGTGCGTCTTGATTATGCTGGTAGCTGTTGTGGGTTTCGCCCAGAGTGAAGATGCCGAGGGCGAGACCGGCAGCCAGACGATAGAGGAGTTATACCTCAGCCAGGACGTCGAGTTGCAGATCATCCGCGGACAGGCCCTATCCAACAACCGGGACACGAAGCTTCTCGCGCTTCAAAACATTCGTCAAATGATCGAAGATGGAAGCCTCAGCCGGGATAACTCGGGTATGTTCACCCTCTTGCAGTCGCTCGCAAGTGAGGGGACCTCTCGCCAAGTTCGGTCGAACGGTGGTGTTATCAATAACTACCCCGACATTCGCCGACAAGCGGCGCAGCTTCTCGGCGAGGTAGGGGGAAGCCAAGCAAAAGATGTGCTCATAAGCGTGTTGCAGGACGATCCCGAGCCCATGGTGCTATCTGAAGCGGTTTACGCGCTGGGCAAAATCGGCGACAACGAGGATAATCGAACCGTCGAACAGATCGTACGAGTACTTCAGGTGGAGAACGCGTCTGAGTCGCCGGATGACAATTTGGCGTACGCGTCGTTGCTCGCGCTCGAGAAAATCGCCGAAAGTCAGGGTGGGCTGTCCGACCCCGATGCCATCAACATAATCCTCGAGGTGGCGGGCGGAAGCTACATTCGGCCGGTGCGCTTGAAGGCTGTGGACGTATTGGCCGAGCTGCGCTCGTAGAATTAACCGGGACGTAGTCGAGTCGTTTCCACCACGGTAATGCTGCAGCTATACAGACTGGGCTATTTCTTCCTAAAATATGCCTTTATCGGCGTGTTGCTTGCTGTGTTCTTTGCGAACACCGTCATCTCCTCCGATGCCGGGTCACGCTTGTATACCGACCTCGACGAGGTCCCCTATAACGAGGTGGGGTTGCTTCTCGGTACGAGCAAGTATGCGGTTGGGGGTCAGGTAAACCTCTTTTTCGAGTATCGAATCCGTGCCACGGTCGCGTTGTTCGAATCGGGAAAGATCGACTATGTCATAGCAAGCGGCGATAACAGCCTCTCTTCATACAATGAGCCGTTGCGCATGAAAGAAGAGCTTGTCGAGCGGGGTATCGATGAAGAGCGAATATACCTCGATTACGCCGGATTTCGGACACTCGACTCGGTGGTGCGCACACACCGCGTTTTTGGACAGCGTCAGTTCACCATTATCTCTCAAGGATTTCACTCAGAGCGTGCGCTCTACATTGCTGCGCAAAAGGGGCTTGATCCGGTGGCATACGGGGCAAAGGACGTAGAAGGGCCTCGTGCTATCAGTACGAGCATTCGAGAGTACTTTGCCCGAGTGAAGGCGCTGATGGACCTGCATTTGCTCGACGCCTCGCCGAAGTTCCTCGGTGAGCCGGTGGAAATCGGCCCACGATCGCCTGAGACAGCCGGTGATATCCCGGATACGGGTCAATGACGCGGATACTTCTCCCTGATACAGTTCTTCTGCCCACTTGAGACGGTACCCGCCCGAGCTTCCCCGGAGGCTTTTATCCTCGGAGGCTTTTATCCTCGGAGGCGGCCGACAGCCCACCGCGCGGTATGAGCGACCACGGGGTCGGCGTCATCGCACAGCGACTCGAGGCGGGGGATCACCTGGGTGAGTTCTAAGTTTGCTGCGGCAATACAGGCATTGCGCACCAATCCTCGTCTTTTTGCGCGCAAAAGCGGTGAGCCTGCGAACCGTGACCGCACATCCTCGTCATCGCGAAGCGTGAGTAGACGTTCCACGCTCATCGCCCTACCGGCAATGGGGCGGCGGAAATCCTCCTCGGAGGTCGGCTTCACCGCGGTGTTCAGCGGACACGCTTCCTGACACCGGTCACATCCGAAGACCCAATCGCCCATTTGAGACATGAGGTCTGTATCTATCGTGTTTGCGTGCTCAATGGTGAGATACGAGATACATCGCCTCGCATCGAGATGGTTGGGCGCGTCAATGGCGCCGGTGGGGCAGGCATCGATGCAGCGGCGACAGTGCGTCGGACAAGAGGTTCGAGCCTCGGAGAGCGCGTGGGTCTCTTCCACCGACAAGGTGGTAAGTACCTCCCCAATAAAAAACCAGCTTCCGAGCCGATTGTTGATCAACAGCGTATTCCTGCCCTGGAACCCCAGCCCCGCGCGCTCACCGTAGCGCCGCTCTGAGAGCGGGGTCGCATCGGTAAAAGAACGAAAGCGTTCCTCCGGAAAAGCTTCTGCAAGCGAGCGGCTGATGCGGCGCAGTGCATTGCCGAGCGTTTTGTGGTAGTCGCGGCCCCATGCATAGCGGGCTACTCGGCCGGCTGGGGTACCGTCGTCGGGATCGGTAAGTGGCGCGTGCCCACCGGGGGCGTGCTGAAAGTAATTGAGTCCAACGAGCAAAATGCTTCGGCAACCGGCGAGCATCTTCTGCGGGCGGTACTTCGCTTCCCGATGACGATGGAGGTACTGCATTTCGCCGGCGTAGCCTTCGTCGAGCCACCGTCCATACGACGCCTCAGCCTGCGGTAGCGATTCTGCCGGGGTTGAGGTGATCAGCTCGAGGCCGTGTTCGGAAAAACGAGGGCGGAGTTCGGCAAGCGGGATGTGGCCGCTCGAGCTTGTTGACGACACGGGCAATCCTGATAAACTTAGTCTACGCAGAGACTACCTTCTATGGCTTCCGGAGGGCAAGATGGCTCGCGACCCATACGAAATACTCGGAGTCTCACGCTACGCTGACGACGAGGAGATTCGCCGGGCGTATCGGCGTTTGGCAAAGCAAGAGCACCCCGACACCGAGGGCGGCGGCGACGAAGATTACTTCTGCGCGCTCAACGACGCCTACGAAAAGGTTCGCACCGAAGAGCGTCGTCGAGCTACCGAGCGTCGGAACGATGAACAACGTGAGCAACGCCGGTCCCGATCGCACGCGCCCCCCTGGTCGCGACCCCGAACACGCGGCCGAGCCTCACGCCCTGGGAAAGGTTTCGCGGGAGCAGGCGGGGACATCTTTGATGACTTTGATATGTTTTCCTCGTTCTCCGGGCTCTCGGATATGTTGTGGCGTATGTTCGGCCGAGACGTTTCCGGCTTTGGTCGTCGGGCGTCCCACCGCTTTGGCCGCTTTGACGACAGCGAAGCCGCTGGAAGAAGCGCTGCGCGCCGGTACCGCGTCAGCGTCGAGTTGTCCGCGCGGGAAGCCGCGGACGGGGTCTCCTTTGACGTTCGTTTGCCCGATGGGGCGAGAACGGTGGAAATCCCTCCCGGCGTGCGAGACGGCGACGAGCTTTTGTACAGCGAAGAAGCAGCACCCGGCCGTCGCGTCGACCTGGACGTCTCGGTGCGCGTCGAGTGATCGAGCAGCGCGCGTTGACCCCCGACCCGCTGTCGTCTATAATGCAGCCGATTAATCCTCGGGATGTAGCCTAGTGGCTAAGGCGCCTGCTTTGGGAGCAGGAGATCGGAGGTTCGAATCCTCTCATCCCGACCTACGCGCCTATAGCTCAGCCGGATAGAGCAACAGCCTTCTAAGCTGTAGGTCGGAGGTTCGAATCCTCCTGGGCGCACGCTAGCGCCGGTTCCATCATGTCACAACCAAACAAAGACAAGCGGCGCCTCATCCGGGGCGCCGTCTTTCGTCCCGGGAAGCAAAAAAAACGCCTGAAAGTTTTACTCGCCGATTTCGCAAACGTGTGATATCTTACGCTCGTGAAGCGTTTTCTGAGTACGCCGGTCCG
>JAWLED010000127.1:0-5679 GCA_041686235.1 Spirochaetia bacterium
CGTATCGAGGGAAGTACTTCTGCCGACGGCGTCGACGGACAGGCTTTCTAACCAAACTCTAAAATAATGCTCACATGTATCTAACCGGCCCCTATCACCTTTCACTCAACACAATGTGGAGTAAGGAGGAATACGATGAACGTATTCTCAAAGGTGCTGGTTTCGACGACGGCGTTGCTACTGCTGCTTGGCGGGACCGTGTTCGCAGAAGGTCAACAAGAAGGCGTCGAGGACGTCGAGCTCGAAGGTGCCGGTGCAAGCTTCGTTGCGCCGCTGATGACCGCGTGGGCCGACGAGTACCGAGACGAAACCGACGGCCGGGTTACGGTCAACTATCAGTCGATCGGCTCCGGTGGCGGGATCCGTCAATTTCTCGAGCAAACGATCATGTTTGGTGCCACGGAAGCCCATCTGAACGACGAGCAGATGGAAGATGCGCAAGCGGAAACCGGGGGCCAAGCTTTCAATATCCCCATCACCCTTGGCGCGGTGGCGCCGACGTTCAACCTCCCGGGCTTTGAGGGTGGCGGCGAGATCGTCTTCGACGGTGAGTTGCTTGCCGACATTTTCATGGGCGAGGTGACCAACTGGAGTGACGAGCGGATTGCCGAGCTAAACCCGGACGCTGATTTGCCGGACCGACAGATCGAGGTCGTCCACCGCTCAGACGGCTCGGGGACCACGAATATCTGGACCAACTACCTCAGCAAGGTGTCGGAGGAATGGGCCGACGAGGTCGGCTTCGGTACCAGTGTCGACTGGCCCGTTGGTACCGGGGCAAACGGCAACGAAGGCGTCGCGGGCGCGGTTATGAACACCGAGGGCTCGATCGGCTACAACAGCCTCATCTATGCCACCGGGAACGACATTCCCTACGGTGCGGTTGTCAATCAGAGTGGGAACACCATCGTTCCCTCGCTCGAAAGTGCCGGAAAAGCCGCAAACACTGAGCTACCCGAAGATACTCGGGCTCTCGTCACGGACACGACGGCTCCCGACGGGTATTCGGCGGCAGGTTTTTCGTGGGTGATGGTGTACGAGAACTTCGACGAGAACGACGCAATCGACAACCGAACGCAAGCCGAGGAGCTTGTCCGGTTCCTGGTATGGATGGTCACCGACGGACAGGAGCTTTCCAATAGTCTCGACTTTGCACAGCTGGCGGAGACGCCGCAGGAGCTGGGGCTCGATATGATTCGCCAAATCAAGTGGGAAGGCGAAAACATCGGTGAGGAGATTGTCGCAGAGCAGGTCGGCTCCTGAGCTACCTGCCGACGTCGATCGACGCAATCTAAACGTGTCTCATTCTCAGGGCCGACTCGAGTCGGCCCTGAGGTGTTTGGAGGTTTAATGACTCGTCAGGATTTGTCATTGTTGCAAGTGGATGAGGTCACCGTTGCTGCCATACGCACGCCGGCGCCACGCTACCGCCGCGCCGGTGACCGGGTGTTCTCAACCGCCATCGTGGCGGTAGGCTCGAGCATCATCGTGCTTGCCGTCGCCATGGGGGTAATCCTCTATCGCGATTCGGCACTTACGTTTTCGGAGATCGGGTTCCTCGAGTTTATCAGTGGAACGGGATGGAATCCGGTGGACGGCGTCCACGGCTCGCTGCCCTTTCTCATCGGCACGCTGGCAACGAGCGCCGTGGCTCTGGCCATTGCCATGCCGGTCGGAGTGGGGACCGCGATATTCAGCGCGGAGTATGCACCGAAACCGGTGGCAAACGTGGTGAACTATCTCGTCGATCTTCTTGCCGCGGTGCCGAGTGTCGTGATCGGCCTATGGGGTATTTTTGTATTTGCCCCATGGGCTCGAAACGCCGTCTACATGCCGGTCTACCAATGGGCCGGCGAAAACGCGCAGTGGCTCCAGCCGCTTCTCGGCTCTCCGACCACCTATAACATCACCACCGCCACGCTGTTGTTGGCGTTCATGATCATCCCCTACACGATGGCCTTGACCCGTGACGCAATCAAGCTGGTTCCCACCGACCAACGGGAAGCGGCTTGGGGGCTCGGCGCAACGCGATGGGAGGTCATGCGCGTATCGGTGTTGCCGGCCGCCCGCGGGGGCATCGTTGCGGGAGGGCTTTTGTCGCTGGCGCGAGCACTCGGTGAGACCATGGTGCTGGCGATGTTGATCGGCAACGCGAACCGCCTGCCGTTTCTCCCCTTCCGCCCGGCGGCCACCATGCCGAGCGTGATCGTGAACGAGTTTCGCGAGGCGGTGGAGACGCTTCACTTTACGAGTGTCATGGCGGTTGGATTCGTTCTTTTCGTGATGACGCTCGTCATAAACCTTACCGCTGCATTTCTGCAGAGAAAACTCGTAAAAGGGGCGAACCGACTATGACGCTTCGTCGAAGATATGCTCGAGACCGAGTTGTTGTCGGGATCACCGCAGTGGCTACATTCGTGGTTATCGCCCCGCTTGTGGTGATCATTCTCTATGTTCTCGTGAACGGCGTTGGTGCGCTGAGCGTCGACTTTTTCACCGAGGAGCTTGGCTCGCCGAGCCGCGCGATGACCGGACGGCCGACGGGATTGGTTCATTCGATCTACGGAACAATCATTATAGACTTGCTGGCGCTCTTTATGGCGCTTCCCTTTGGCCTCGGAGCGGGGATTATGCTGAGCGAGTATCCCGATCACCCCCTTAATCCGCCGATTCGCATTTTGGCCGGTACGCTAAACGGGATGCCGGCGGTACTCATCGGCCTTATTGCATTTTCGCTGGTCGTGCGCCCGATGGGCGGGTTCTCGGGATTTGCCGGCTCGGTGGCGTTGGCCTTTCTCATGATTCCGATTATCGCCCGCTCCACCGAAAGCGTGTTGCGCATCACGCCGTGGACGTTGCGTGAGGCGGGGTTGGCGCTCGGGTTGCCGAGGTGGCGCGTGACGCTCTCCCTGGTGCTGCCGGCCTCCCGCAGCGGGTTGATTACCGGGGTCATGATTGCCTTTGCTCGGGCGGCGGGTGAGGCCGCGCCGCTTTTATTCACGAGCTTCGGCCAAAACTACATGAACACCGACATTACCCGTGCCATGGACAGCCTGCCTCAACGGCTCTACAGCCTTGCCATTAGTCCCTACCCGCATTGGCACGAGATGGGTTGGGCTGCGGGCATCGTACTGTTGGTGTTCGTCATGGCGATTTTTTTGATCGCGCGGGTGGTTACCGCACGCTTTGCCGCCTGGATTCACGACCGGATGAACGAATAAAGGATCGATTCGGGCGAGAACATACGGAGAAAAGGAGTACGCGATATGGAAGCTGGGACAAAAAATCAGACAAAGACACAAGACGGGGGCCGCGCACAAGAACGCGGTCAACGACAAGAGATAGCGACAAACCTCGCCGGCGACCCATCGGCGGGGGAACCGCGCATGAGTACCGAGGACCTTTCGGTGTTCTACGGTCCGGCGGTCGGTGTGCGAAACATCTCTATTCCGATTTACGACAAAAACACGACGGCTCTTATTGGTCCCTCGGGATGCGGAAAGACGACGTTTCTGCGGGCCTTGAACCGTCTGCACGACCTTACCCCCGAAGCCAGAGTAACCGGACGCGCCCTTCTCGACGGCGAGGATATCTATGCGGCGGGTGTAGACCCGGTGACCGTTCGCCGGCGAATCGGCATGGTATTTCAGAAGCCCACGCCCTTTCCCACCAAATCCATCTACGAAAACGTTGCAGCCGGCATGCGTTTGGTGGGGATCCGGCGAAGGGATGCGCTCGACGCGGTCGTCGAGCAGTCGTTGCAGCGGGCCGCGTTGTGGAACGAGGTAAAGGATAGACTCAAAACGCCGGCCAACAGCCTCTCCGGCGGTCAGCAACAGCGACTATGTATTGCCCGGGCGCTCGCGGTGGACCCGGAAATGCTCCTGATGGACGAGCCGACGAGCTCGCTCGACCCGAAGTCCGCTGCAAGCATCGAAGAGCTCGTCCGGGGACTCTCCGAGAGTCTCTCCACCGTCATCGTCACCCATAACATGCATCAGGCCGAACGACTTGCAACCTACACCGCCTTCTTTTACCTCGGCGACTTGGTCGAGTTCGGAGCATCGGACGAGTTGTTTAGCAATCCCCAGGAGGACCGAACCAAAGAGTACCTTACCGGAGCGTTTGGTTGAGCGAAGAGTCTTTGAGTCTTTTCGACCTGACCGAAATCGAGACGGCGCTTCAGGGGCTCAAGAGCGGGTTTGCCACGGTGAACGAACGGCTGACGATGCAGCGTGAAGAGCTCACCGATGAGATGGTCGGCCGTCTCATGGAGGCCTATGCGTTCCTCAACGACTTGCTCGCCCGGGGCATGGATGTTTTTACCCCTGCCGGCATGCACGCCATGCTCGAGTTGAACCATCTCGTGCTCTGCGGTTCAGACCCGCGCGTTCGAACCGACTATTACGCACATCTGTCCGCGACACGAAAGCGTTTCCTGAAGCGAGTGCACCCGATTCGAACCTACGTGCTGAAAACGCGCCGGCGAAACGGTGATCCGTGTGAGCGCGCGACCATGTTCTATTCGAAGGTGCTCAGTTACCCGCAGCTCTTTCTCGAGGGAAACCATCGAACCGGTAACATTCTTCTCAACTATCTGCTCATAAGCGCGGGCGCTCCGCCCTATGTACCGCGCGAGGATGATGCCCACGAATATCTCAATCTTTCGGGCGATTTCAAGCTCACGGAGCGCGACAATTCGTTCGATACCGCACTCAAGATGCCGAAGTATCGTAAACAGTTTCAGGCATTTCTGCGCGGCCGGGGAGACGCACGGTTTGTCCGCGGCGGGTGAGGAGCGCCTTCTATGAATGATATGAACAACACCGCTTCGATAGTCATACTCATTGTCGGTTCGCTCTCCCTGTTTCTCCTCGGAGTTCGAATGTTGAGCGACGCGCTTATCGAGCGGGGTGCCGAGCGGCGGCCGCTTGGGGGCCCGGGTCGGATGGAGGCGGAGACGGGCGTGAAAGCGTTCTTGCGTGGGTTCGCCGGCTCCGGGGGGACGGGTTCGCGACCGGCGGCGTTGCTGAACGTACTCGTGGCGGTGGACCGCGGCCATTTGCCCGTTCGTCGAGCCCTGCCGGCTCTCTCGGGTATCAACCTGGGCATGGCACTGCCGATTTGGCTGGTTATCGGGGCTTTTCGCGTGCCGATTGTTCTCGAGGTTGGGTTGGCGGCATTGGCCTGTGCGCTTCCGATGCGACTGGGTTTGCGCTCTCGCCGTCACTCGGCTATGGAAATGGTGGTCGGGGCGGGCATTGCGCTTTTTGCGCTGGGGTATCTTGGCAACTCGATGCCGGAGGCGCATGCCGTGTGGGTGCCCTCGATTGCCGCGGCCGCCGCCGTGCTGATTGCGTCCGCAGCGGTTGCCTGGCTGATCGGCTCGTCGCTTGGGGTGCACACCGTTGTGCTTCTCTTGGTTATGCAGGGCCGGCTCCTCCCGGCCCTGGCGATGGGAGCAATGTTGTCGGCGAATCTCGGCGGGGCTCTTGCCGGAGCGGCGGCCGGGAACAAGCTTGGGGAAAATGCGCGTCGAGCCGGCCGTGTACAGATTACCCTCAACGTCATCGCAGCGCTCATCGGTGCCTCAGTGATAATGCTGCCGGCCGCAAGAGGCTTCCTCGAGGTGCTCGCCGCGTGGAAGGGCGTTGGACTCGGTGTATTCTTCGTGGGTGT
>JAWLED010000128.1:0-5661 GCA_041686235.1 Spirochaetia bacterium
AGGCCGTCCACCTCTGCTACACGGAGTACGAGCCGGCCGAGGATGCCATGGTCACGATGGCTCTGACCTCACCCTATGTGCTCGTGGCAATCGAGAGGCCTCTCGGCGGGGTGATCGTGCACCCGAGCACTGAAACCCGATGAGATAGCAATGTGAGATGCCTGCGGGATCGCAGGAAGGGAGGCAAGCATGAAATATACTCGGCTTGGGAACAGCGGGCTCGTTGTCTCGAAGGTATGTCTGGGGACGATGGTCTTCGGAGAGGAAGGTCCTAGAGGTGCCGACGAGGAGTCATCTCTGGAGATGATCCGGAACTTTGTCGAGGCCGGGGGAAACTTCATCGACACGGCCGACGTATACGCAGGCGGCCGTTCCGAGGAGATCGTCGGCAAGGGACTCTCGCAGCTCACGCGAGATCAGATCATCATTGCAACCAAGGTGCGGATGCCGGTCGGCGAGGGGCCCAACGACATCGGACTCTCGCGCAAGCACATCGTCGAGAGTGTCGAAAAGAGCCTCCGCCGCCTCGGCACCGACTACATCGACCTCTACTACACCCACATGTGGGACCCCGTCACTCCCCTCGAAGAGACGCTGCGGGCCCTCGACGACATGGTGCGCGCGGGAAAAGTGCGCTATATCGGCGTGAGTAACTTCACCGCTTGGCAGGTCATGAAAGCCCTCGGGCTCAGCGACAACAACGGATTCGTGCGCTACGTTGCCGGCCAGTATCAGCACAGCCTCGTCGAGCGAGACATCGAACACGAGTTCGACGGCCTCTTTGCCGACCAGGGCGTCGGGGAGGTGCCATGGGGCGCGCTCGGCGGCGGGTTCCTTTCGGGCAAGTACCGCCGAGGGGAGCGCCCCGAAGAGGGGCGTTTGGCGATGATGCCGGACGCGGCCGAGGAGGCGTGGAGCCGCCGTTCGGTCGAGCGCAACTGGCAGATCCTGGATGCCGTCGGCGACGTGGCCGAAAAGCAGGGGATCACCTATAGCCAGACGGCGCTTGCATGGGTGCTCCGTCGGCCCACCGTTTCCTCGGCGCTTCTCGGGGTGCGCACCCCCGTGCAGTTGGACGACAATATTGGGGCGGTAGACGTCAACTTGTCGGATGAAGAGTACGAACGGCTCGATACGATCTCGCGCCCGCCGGCCGGTTATCCATATCGGATGATTAACGGCTTTGGTGCCCGCGCGGTGTGAGGCGCCGGTTTGATCGGGGCCACGTGGTGGGAGCCTGGCGGTGCGAGCGGGGCCGGGCGGCGGCAGCGTGCCCGAGGAACCGCACGCCACGGGGAAATTCGATACCCACCCGATTTGACGTTCGGTAGGCGCCTTTCTATCTTAAGGTATCGCCGGCGAATGAAAGGAGATTGGTATATGAAAACACTCAGATATGTGACGCTTGCCGTGTTTCTTGTTGTCACCGTGCTCTCTGCGGGTGCTTCCGGTTCCCAGGAGGAAGCAGAGCAGACAAAAGGTCCGGTTACGGTCGCCTCCAAAATCGATACCGAAGGTGCGCTGCTCGGCAATATGATCGTTCAGTTGCTGGAGGCCGACGGCTTCGAGGTCGAGGACAGCACGGAATTCGGTCCCACCGACGTCATCCGCAAGGCAATCATCAATGGAGAGATCGATCTCTATCCGGAATACACCGGCAATGGGGCGTTCTTTTATGACGACAGCCCCGATGATGTGTGGAACGATCCGGAGGCGGGCTACGAAACGATAAAGGAGCTCGACATGGAGGAGCACGGTATTGTGTGGCTCCAGCCGGCGTCCGCTAACAATACCTGGGCAATCGCCGTTCGCAGCGATCTCGCCGAAGAGGAAGACCTCGAAACGCTCGACGACCTTGCCGATTACATCGAGGACGGGGGAACGTTCAAGTTCGCCGCCTCCGAGGAGTTCGTCACGCGCCCCGATACGTTACCGGCCTTCGAGGAAGCCTACGGGTTCGAGCTTTCCGAGGACCAGTTGCTTACCTTTTCCGGCGGCAATACCGCCACCACCACACAAGCGGCGGCACGCGGCACCGACGACGTAAACGCTGCAATGGCCTACGGTACCGACGGCAACTTGGGTGCGCTCGACCTTACGGTGCTCGAAGATTCGCGCAACGTTCAACCGTACTATCTCCCCGCCCCCATCGTGCGCAGCGAGGTGCTGGATGAGTACCCCGAAATCGAGTCCATCCTCGAGCCGCTTTTCTCATCTCTGGACCTCGAAACTCTGCAGGAGCTGAACGCGCGGATTGCGGTGCAGGGCGAAGATGCCGGTCAAGTGGCGGAAAGCTATCTTACCGAGAACGGGTTTCTCGAGTAGCAGCATAGCCCCCCGAGGGGGCCTACCGTGAGACACATTCAGTTCCAAATCGAACGGGTCACATTGTCGGGGGCGGCTCTGGCAATGGTGGCCCTGTTCATGCCGTTCGTGTTACTCAAAGAGAACCGCGTGGTCGAGGGGACCCCGTACCGGCTGGTCGAGCTCCAACATCCGGTGCTGGTTGGCGCGCTCGCTGCGTTCGCGGCGGTGGCTCTGGTTCTCTCGGTATTGGGAGAGTCGGGCCGGATTCGCATTGCGAAGCTTGCCGCGGGGCTGGGGTTGTTCACCTCGGCGCTGCTCCTGCTGGGTTCGGTGGGAGACACGTTGGTTACCGAGGATCTGCCCTACGCGCGACTGAGCCCCCAGATCGCGTTCTGGTTTCTGATGCTTTCCACCTTTGTCATCATGGACGGCTCACTGCGAAACGCCCCGTTTCGCGGCACCACAAAAGCTGCGGTCGGCCTGCTGCCCTTTGTGTTAATCGGGGCATTCCTCGCGGTGGGCTTTCTCGACGATCTCGCCATTCTGCAGGAGTTTCACAACCGCGAGGACCGGTTTGCAGAAGAGCTTGCCAACCACCTCTTGCTCTCCGGTGTGTCGGTAAGCGCTGCGGTTGCAATCGGAGTTCCGCTGGGCTTACTGGCGTGGCGGCGTAAACGCTTTGAAAAACCCGTTTTCGTGGCGGTAAACGGTTTGCAAACCATCCCCAGCTTGGCTCTCTTCGGGCTGATGATTGCACCGTTAGCGTTTATCTCTCAGGCCTTTCCGGTATTGCGCGAGCTCGGCATCCGGGGAATCGGAAATGCCCCCGCACTCATCGCGCTCACCCTCTATGCACTGCTGCCCATTACCCGTAATGCCTACACGAGTATGGCCGTTATTCCGAGGGCCGTCGTAGATGCAGGACGAGGTATGGGAATGGGCAAGCGAGATCTGTTGAGGCTTGTCGAGTTACCCCTGGCCGTCCCGATTATCCTCAGCGGGATCCGCACTTCGGCAGTCCAGGCCATCGGAAACACAGCCGTCGCGGCCCTGATCGGTGCCGGCGGGCTCGGGGCCTTTGTGTTCCAGGGGCTGGGCCAAGCGGCCCCGGATCTCATCGTCATGGGTGTAATTCCCATTGTCGCCCTTGCAATTGTGGTCGACCGCTTGCTCGGGCTTCTCATTGGAATCTCCTCGCCCCGCGGGATTAGGAACGTATAGAAGATGATTGAATTTCAAGGCGTTACAAAATCGTTCGGCACTGTCGAGGCGCTGCGCGGCGTCTCGTTCGTGGTTCCCTCCGGGCAGGTGACCGTGCTCATCGGTCCGTCAGGGTGCGGTAAAACGACGTCGCTGCGGATGATCAACCGGATGGTCGAGCCTACCGACGGTGATGTGCTGGTGGACGGCCGGAAGGTGGGCAGTTTCGAGCCCGAAGACCTGCGGCGCGGGATCGGGTACGTCATCCAGAGCGTCGGGCTGTTCCCCCATATGTCGGTTCGAGACAACATCGGCATCGTCCCCCGGCTTCTCAAGTGGGACAGGAGCCGGCGCTACAAGCGGGCCGACGAGCTGCTGGAGTTGGTCGGTCTCGACCCGGCCGCGTATCGCGAAAAGCACCCCCACGAGCTTTCCGGTGGAGAGGCCCAGCGCATAGGGGTGGCCCGCGCGCTCGCCGCAGACCCGCCCATACTGCTCATGGACGAGCCCTTTGGTGCGGTCGACCCGCTCAACCGCGAGGTGCTCCAAAAAGAATTTGTGGCTCTCCAACGGAAACTGCGCAAAACCGTCGTGTTTGTAACCCACGATCTCGACGAGGCGATCCGCCTCGGTGACGAGATTATCCTCATGCGTGACGGAGAGATCGTGCAGCAGGGTACGCCGGAGCGTATTCTGGCGGCTCCCGAGAATGAGTTTGTCCGAGACTTCGTCGGCAACGATCGGGCGCTTAAACGGTTAGCCTGTTTTAGCGTCGACAACCACATGCGCGACGCCGAAACGGTGGCCGAGAGCGATATCGAGACCATCGGAAACGGCTCGGCCGGCGGTAACGGGCACGCGGGTGGGTCGGGAATCTACTGGGTGCACGACTCCAATCGGCGCCTGATCGGCCTCGTAAACACCGCGTCGCTCGAACAGGGAGCGTCCGCTCAGCGGCACATGACGAGGGTACGGGCAAAGGACGTGTCGGTGAGCCCTGTGTCGGATCTACGGGAAGCCCTCTCGCGGCTTCTCGGACAGGGCATGCCGGCGGTCCCGGTGCTCGACGAGGAGGAGCAGGTGTTGGGTGAGGTGTGCCTGCCGGATATCGAAGCTCTCAACCAGACAGGGTTCGAGCGATGAGCAGCACTCGGCAACTCGTGACCTACGGGGTCCCCGCGGCAGTGGTGGCGGTGTTCGCGGTGTTCGTGTTCAACGAGGGGGCTCAATTCTGGACGCTGACGACGCTGTTTCCCAATGAACCGGCACACCTCTACGACCGTTCGGGGCTGCCGCAACTGCTCGCCGAGCACCTCGTGCTCGTAGGCGTTTCGAGCGTTGCCGCCGCGGTCGTGGGCATTGCGATCGGCGTGTTCGTCACGCGCCCGCCTGGTCGGGACTTCCTCTCGGTGGCACAAGATTTGAGCTCGCTCGCCCAGACCTTCCCCCCGGTGGCCGTGTTGGCCCTGGCCGTACCGGCATTAGGCTTTGGATTCAAGCCCACGGTGGCGGCGCTGTTTATCTACAGCATTCTGCCGGTGCTCAACAACACCATCTCCGGCATGGAGGGCATCCCTCGGCATCTCACCGACGCCTCGCGCGGGATCGGCATGACGCGGCTTCAAATCCTTTTTCTTTCGGAGTTTCCCTTAGCTGCGCGCGTGATTGCCGCGGGGGTGCGTACCTCGGTAATCATCAACGTCGGGACGGCGACTGTCGGCGCGGTGATCGGTGCCGGAGGGTTGGGTGTGGTCATCATCGGCGGTTTAGTGCGCGATAACGTGGCGTTTGTCTTCTCCGGCGCGATGACCGCTGCGCTTCTTGCGCTCATCATAGATTGGTTGTTCTCTCGGCTGGAGACGCTCTTTTTCTCCCCCCGCGCGCGCCAAGAGGGCCCCTGAGAGAACTGTCGCCGCTTCTCACTCCGGAGTTCTCCGTGTTAAGGTACCCCTCTATGGACGAAATTCAACGGGCCTACGAGGCGGCACGTGCAACGAGAGAAAATGCCTATGCCCCATACTCTTCTTTCCTGGTGGGAGCGGCCCTAAAGATCGCAGATAGTGATCTCATCTTTTCCGGGTGCAACGTCGAAAACGCGAGTTTCGGAGCCGGCGTGTGCGCCGAGCGTGTTGCCATATTCAACATGCGTGCGGC
>JAWLED010000129.1:0-4124 GCA_041686235.1 Spirochaetia bacterium
CGCGCCCTCAAGCCGGTATCCGGGGCGTTAGGAGAAAGAGAGCAGCGGCCAGTCGTTTCGGCGCGCCACACGTCTGAGGTGTGGGTCGGGATTCACGACGACCGGCGAGCCGACGGCGGAGAGAAGCGGCAGATCCTGGCGGCTGTCTGAGTAGAAGCTGCAGTCGGCCGGGTCCACGCCCCGCTGCTCGAGGAAAGCGAGTGCCTGCCGCCGCTTCTCGTCGCCGAAGCAGACGGGGTTGCTGCTTCCACCGGTGGCGACATCGTTTTCGAACTCGATGCGGGTGCACACGACGTGCTCGAGGCCGAGCTCCTCGGCAAGAGGGTGAATCACGGCATCGACCGAAGCGCTTACGAGCACCACATCTTCACCGACTGCCTTCAAATTGTGAATGCGCGCGCGCGCCTCCGGATAGATCTCATCTCGAATGCGCTCATCAAAGCACCGGCGGCCCAGCCGCTCCACGTCCGCCCGCGTCATACCGCGAAGCGGGCTGAGGTAGGCGCTGAGCTCTTGTGGGTCGACGAGGCCGAGCTTGTACCTGAGGTAGAAAAACGGGGCGCGCAGCAAGTAGAGCGGAGAGAACAGGCCCATCGCCGCGCCCTGTTGCCCAAAGCGGCGGCCGGTGGAGTGGCGAGTGATGGTGTGGTCGACGTCGAATAGGACCATTAGGCCTCTCCGTCCCCGGGGGCGTGCAGACTTCTGAGGAGGTCGAAGAACCCCGGAAATGTCACAGCCGCCGCCTCCGCGGTGCTGATCTCGGTGGCCCCGGCGGCTCCCAGCGCCGCGACCGCGAGCGCCATGACCACGCGATGGTCCGAATGCCCGTCGACCGCGGCCCCGCGCAGTGGTGGGGTGCCCGCGGTCGTGCTTTCGCCCCCGTGCATGCCGTCCCCGCCTGCGGCGAGAGCCGCGGGAACGATGCGCAGCCCGTCGGGGCGTTCTTCCACCGCGCCGCCCATCTTTGTGAGCTCGCGCGACATGACCGCTACCCGGTCGGTTTCCTTCGCCCGTGCCTGCGCCACGTTGGTGAGCTCAACCGGCTCGCGGGAAAAACAGGCAGTGGCGGCGAGCGCCGGCAGGGCGTCGGGTATGGCGTTGAGGTCGAAGCTGCCCCCGCCGAGGCGCGCCCGTGCGTGGCCCGCGGCGCCGTCGAAGGCCTCGGCAGGGCCTGCCACCGTAACTGCCTCCGCGCCGTACTCCACCGTGCAGCCCATCTGTTCGAGAATGGAGAGCACCGCCTTATCGCCCTGGGGATCGGAGACATCGAGCCCGCGAAGCGTCACGCGCGAGCCGGTGATTGCCGCGGCGCAGGCGAGAAAGGTAGCCGAGGAGAAGTCGCCGGGCACCCGGGCCTCGAAGGGACGGTAGGACTGGCCCGCGGGAACGAAGAAGTGATCGAACCCCTCGCGCCGGTAGCGGATGCCTTGCGCGTCGAGCCACCACAGGGTCATCTCCACGTAGGGGCGTTCGTTGAGAAGGAGGAGCTCGATGTGGGTCTCGCACGGCTCGGTGGCCGCCCCGGCGGCGGCGCCGACCCCGTCCCTATCGCCGGGGCCGACCCAGGCCCCGGCCTCGACTTCGGTGCCGCCCGCGCCGCTGCAGCGGGCGAGCGGCACGGCAAGGAGGAGACTCGAGAGGTACTGGCTTGTCGGCGACTCGAGCGAGATGTGTGCGGGGCGGAGCCCTCCGCCGACCACGATCGGGGCGCAGCCGTTATCCCGGGTGCTGAGCGCAGTGGCGCCGAGCTCTGAGAGTGCTTCGAGAAGCGGTGCCGCGGAGCGACGGCGTATCTGCTCGTCGCCGGTGAACACGGTGAGTCCGCCGGAAAGCGCCGCGGTTCCCATCCCCAGGTAGAGCGTGGTGCCTGAGTTTCCGACATCGACTACATCCTCCGGTGTGTGGAGCGAGCCGCCGGTGCCCACGACGGTAATCTCGGTGAGCTCTCCCCCGCTTCGCACCTCCTCGACCGATGCGCCGAGCGCCCGGCAGGCGCGCACGCAGGCTGCGGTATCGAGCGAATCGAGCGGTGAGCGCAGCGTGCTCTTTCCCTCGGCAAGCGAGGCAATCAGCAGCGCGCGAATCGTGTGTGATTTGGAGGCCGGGATGTGAGCCTCGCCGGCGAGCTGCCCGGGTGCAATTGTTTCAGTCACGGCGCCTATTCTATGTGGAGAGACACAAAGGGTCAAAGCACCGTCGAAACGCGCCGAACATTAAATGATGAGGACCTTATTAACGCGACCCGCGACGGTCGCCACGCTGTTTACGGTCGCAATACTCGGCCTGGTGGCACCGCGCCTCGGCGCCGCGCAGTTCGTCAACGATGACTTCGGCTATTACGTCGATATTCCCGAGAGCTGGGAGATCATGGATGCCTCGGACATGTCGCATGTTGCCTTCTCCTCTCCCAACGGCGCGGCGGTGATGCAGATCCTGTCGTTCTCGCCCGACCGATTCGAGGAGCTCGAGGACATAGGCGAGTTCGTCGAACAGCAGTTCGACTCCGAAGGTGAGGCCGACGCCTTCGGGTTTTCCGGCAGGGAAGCCGCATTCGGCGAGCTCAGCTTTGACACGCAGAACTTCACCGTCCGCGGATATCACGTGATCGTGAACGGCGAGGCCGGCGACTACATCATGCAGGCGTTTGCCATAGAGGACGCGTTCGACGAATACGAGGACGAGTTGTTCTCGGCGCTCGACTCGGTGAGCCTCGATGACGAGGGCTACCTTCACCCCGGGCCGGTGAGCCAGTATAGATACCCGTTTCCCGCCCCGAACCCACAGCCCGAGGAAATCGAGATAGAGGGAGAGTCGATAAACTACACCGCCGACCCCACGGAAAAGGAGGCCGGGCAACAGCTGATCGAGCGCGAGGCACGGATTCTGACGCAGCACGCCGATGAAGCGGCCGCCGCCGAGGGCCGCTGGTCGGGAGACGATGATGCATGGGTGGAAGCGTGGCGGCGGTTCTATCGGATGATCTATCGCGACAGCTATTTCCGCATTAGCTCTCTCGCCCGCTCGTTGGAGCAACATTTTGACGAGGAGGACGTCCCCGAGGAGGAGATTCCCTCGCGCCTGCTCGACTGGTTCCAAGGCTTTGAATACTCGCGCACCGGTTCGCTCTCCGACCTATTGGCGCCGGTTACCTGTTTTCTCGAGGAGACCGGCGACTGCGATTCTCTTGGTCTCGCCTACGTGATCGTGCTCCAGCACATGGGGTTTGATGCTATTTTGATGGTCTCGAGCGAATACAGCCACGCGCTTGCCGGTGTGGATGTTGAGGGAGAGGGCGCTCGATTTGAGTTCGACGACACCGAGTACCTGCTCGCTGAGTTCACCGAAGATGTCGATATGGGGATGATCCCGCAGAGCATGGCAGACCCGGGAAAGTGGATTCCAGTGCGGTTGTAGCGGTTAGCCGAACAGCCGAAGCGCGGTCATCATTGCCGCGAGCAGCGTGAAAAACACCGACATCAACGTAACGAGCATGGTGAATCGCTTGTTCATGTCATCGAAGCGTTTATCCACCGCCTCAAAGCGCTTGTTTATGTCCTCGAAACGCTTATCCACCGACTCGAAGCGCTTGTTTATGTCCTCGAAGCGCTGGTCCATCGCCTCGAAGCGTTGATTGACGGCCTCGGAGCGCTCGTCGATCTGCTTTTGCAGGGCCTCGAAGCGCTGGTCCATCGCCTCGAAGCGTTGATTGACGGCCTCGAAGCGCTCGTCGATCTGCTTTTGCAGGGCCTCGAAGCGCCGGTCCATGGCCTCGAAGCGTTGATTGACGGCCTCGAAGCGCTCGTCCATCTGCGTTTGTAGAGCGTCAAAGCGCTGCCGGATCGTGGCAAAATGCTTTTCGTTGTCTGAGCGCAACCCCTCGACCGCCGAGGCCATACGCGAGTCGCGCTCTTCCCGCTCGTCTTCTGCGGCTCGAGCGGCGAACCGCTCCACCATCAGCACGACGTAGCGGTGCAGGGACTTTTTGTTTTTGACCTCGAAGGCCTCTTCGAGCTCTTCCTCGAGGAGTTCGACGATATCGCTCATGTTTTTAGCCACCTCTTAGAGTATAGTTATTCCGCGTTCTTTTGAGTAGTACTGGGCGAAATGGCCTGATGCTTCAAATA
>JAWLED010000129.1:4224-5652 GCA_041686235.1 Spirochaetia bacterium
GTCCGCTTTCGTCGCGTTCCGTTGCACGTCGTGCTTCGGTTTTCGTTGAGATGAACTTGATTGAACCCATAAATATGGGTACGCTTAACATATGAAGACCACCGTTGAAATACCGGACGACCTGTACCGCCGCGCAAAGAGTAAAGCCGCCGAGTCCGGGCTAAGCTTTCGCTCCGTGCTTATCGATGCGTTACGCGCTCGGCTTTATGGCGAGGGCGATACTACTACACTCAACGATGTGTTCGGGACGCTCGCAGCCGACGCGGAGGCGGTCTATGAAGTCCAGCGGACCGTCGACCACGACCTCGAACAGGTGGACCCGAACGAATGGCGTTGATCCTCGATACCAATGCACTCTCGGCGATACTTGTGGGCGAGCCGCAAATCCGGTCTGCAATTGAGACACGAGGTCCTCTTTTGGTGCCTGTCATCGTCCTCGGCGAGTATGAATACGGTATTCGCGGTTCCAATAGGGCGGCGGTAATCCGGCAAGCCCTTGATGCGCTCGTCAGCCGTGTGAACGTCTTGTCGGTCGACCGCCGGACTGCGAGCGCGTACGCAGAGATTCGCTTCACGCTGCGCGAGAATGGCACACCGATTCCCGAAAACGACGTGTGGATCGCCGCGACCGCCCGGCGTCATGGCGTTCCGATTCTCACTCGCGACGCGCACTTTGATGCTGTTGCGGGGATCGAGCGAGTTGCGTGGTAGGAAATGCGGGAGTCGCCGAGCCGCCCGCGGCGGCGCACGGAAGAACTCAGTCTGCGAGCTTCTTCAGTGCAGTCGAGAGTGATTTGTCGAGGGTTATGACTTCGGCGCCTGAGGCGGCGGCGCCAAGCAGTAGACAATCGACAAAATCGAGCTGCGACGAGGCGAACTGTTCGAATGCCGTCAGCGCCGCGTCGGTGTCCGGGGAGCGGACTGTTCGATAACTCAGAAGCTCTGTGAGACTTTTTGCGATGTCCACTCGTTCGGCACCGTATACACCGGAGAGTACGTAGACGACTTCAGCGAGCACTTCGTTCGGTATCATAACCGTCTCACGTTCTATAACAGACGCGGCGTACTCGGCTTGATCCGGGACGTCATTTAGCAAATAGCGAAGCACGACATTGGCGTCGAGGAGCTTCATGCACGTTACCCGTTGCCGTACGCTTCGGCGACCGCTTGCTGCCAGGCGCCTTGCTCGGCGTCACGGGCCTGCGAATCGGCGTATGTTGCAAGCATCCCGCGGGCGGACCGGCCGCGGCGCAGAATGACCGTGTCTTCGTCGAGGACGAACTCGACCTCCTGTGTCCCGAGCACATCGCGAATGTCTTTGGGGATGGTAACCTGCCCCTTCCGTGTGACTCGCGCTCGCATTACTTTGCGTGTTTTCATTACTTGTAGTTTAATGTACTGAACGTAAAGCGGGCAAGGCATTTCCTA
>JAWLED010000130.1:0-5570 GCA_041686235.1 Spirochaetia bacterium
TCGTCTGCGTGACGGCTAACCCGATACCGTCCGGTTTTCAATTTATCTTGTATCCATTGGATCGATAACACGTTCATTGCCAAGACCTACTGTATCAGGAACAGAGGCCCCATAGTAGAGGCACACGCCAAGTTGTGCATTGCAGCACACGGGGCCGCGAGAATGTTGAACAGCCGTCTGAACCCGAGACGCGTTGGCAGCGTGCAGCGGTGGGATGTGATGCAAGCATGCGGAAAGCGTTCGGGCACCGCGCCCGAATCCTGTAATCGTTTTTCACGAACATTGCCGTTCAGTAACTGTTTTTCACGTGCTATAATCGAAATTCATGGCGGAACCGCAGAGTAAACGCTTTTCAGGGCCGGTACGCGTTTTTCACGACAGACGATTGCCCGAGAAGGCAACGCCTACGGGGTACTGTGCGCTGATCGACGCCTATGAGCTGAACGTTCCGCTGCCACGGACGCTCTATGCCACCGGCGACAGACATCGTATCAGCAAAGCCGACGGCTGGCACATCCTCACACCCCGGCATACGCCCGAGGTATCTCTAAGCGGTCATCTCACCTTTGCCCTGAAACACGAGGGGCTGGACCTTGCGGTCCTCAAACGGCTTTTCGAGGCCGCCGGGCCACGCCGGATAGAGGACCTTGTCAGGCGGTCGCCGTCGGGAGGGTATGCGCGTCGCATCTGGTTCCTGTATGAATGGCTCACCGGAGAGCGGCTGGATCTTCCGGATGCGGAAACAGGCTCTTACGTACCAGCTCTGGACACGCATCTCCAGCTTGCCGGTACCGAGGAATCCTCGCCGCGCCATCGTGTGAAAAACAACCTTCCGGGCACGCCGAAGTTCTGCCCGCTGGTCTTTCGAACTGAGAAACTGGAGGCGCTCGCTGCACGTGATCTCTCCCGCCGGGCGCAGGAAGTGGCCGCGGATATCCCGAAGGACGTCATGTCCCGTACGGCAGCGTTTCTGCTCCTCAAGGATTCGCGTGCAAGCTATGCCATAGAGGGTGAACGACCTCCCCAGGATCGGGCGGAGCGATGGGGACGGGCAATCGGCGAAGCCGGCCGCCATCCTCTCGATGAGGAGGAGTTGCTGCGCCTGCAGCGCATCGTCATAGGGGATGCGCGGTTCGTGAAGCTGGGTTTTCGCTCCGAAGGTGGCTTCGTGGGCGAACACGACCGCGACAGCCACGCACCGATTCCCGAGCACATCAGCGCGCGGCCCGAAGACATCCCGGTGCTCATTTCGGGTATGCTCGCATTCGATCGGGGCCCATCACTCGGGCTCGATCCGGTTGTAGCTGCCGCGGCGTTGGCATTCGGGTTCGTGTATGCGCACCCGTTCAGCGATGGAAACGGCCGCATCCATCGTTATCTCATCCATCATGTCCTCGCGGCTCGCGGGTTTGCGCCGGAGGGTTTCGTCTTTCCGATCTCCGCGGCGATCCTCGAGCGCATCGCAGACTACGAGCGTGTGCTCGCCACCTATTCCGCCCGCCTTCTGCCCTGCATCGACTGGGAGACCACTTCGGACTACAACGTGCGTGTCAAAAACGACACCGGTGATTTCTACCGCTTTTTCGATGCGACTCCTCAGGCGGAGTTTCTCTATGAATGTGTGGAGCGCACCATAGATCATCACCTTCCCGCTGAGGCCGAGTTCCTCAAGCGCTTCGATGCGTTCAGCCGCCGCGTGCAGCAGGTAGCCGACATGCCGGATCGCCTTGTTCATCTGCTCTATTCGTTTCTCGAGCAGAACGACGGACGACTGTCCCGCCGTGCGCGAGAGAACGAGTTCTCAGCACTGGCCGACGAGGAAACGGCACACATCGAGGCCGTATACGCTGACCTCTTCGACCCTGAGAGCCCTGACCGGGAGTAATCACGCTTCGTGCCGCAGCTGCGCGTGGTCAATCGGTCTCGGCCGCGTCGGTGGCTGGTAGCTCCGGCAGATCGGATGTGGCGTTGACAATGAGGATAGTTGCCCGCATGATGCACATATGCGTACAACAATCAATGTAAGTGATGACATGATGCAGATCCTCAAGGAGCAGGCTGATGCACGCCACCAGAGTCTCTCTTCCGTGGTGAACGAGATACTGGAGGCGCATTTGTACGGCGGGCGGCGGGGCGAAGAACGCTTCCGGCAGCAGACCTACGCGCTCGGCGCGCGACCGGGCATCAACTTCCACAAGTCGCTCGACCTGGCTGCCGAGATGGAGACCGACTACACCATAGACAAGCTGGAGCTCGGCAAATGATCGTTCCTGATCTCAATCTGCTCATTTATGCGGTCAACGAGGAGTCGACGCATCACGACAACGCACGCCAATGGTGGGAATCCGTAGTGAACGGCACCGTCGACGTGGGCCTTCCCTGGGTCGTCCTGCTCGGATTCCTTCGACTTACGACGTCACCACGTGTGTTCTCCTCGCCGCTCGCTCCTCCTGCCGTGTGGGAGCTCATCGATGCCTGGCTCGATCAGCCCGGTTGCCGGCCCATAGGTGTCGGTCCGCGTCACTACCAGATCCTTAAGACCCTCACCGTCGAACACGGAACCGTGGGAAACCTCACAACAGACGCCCACCTCGCAGCCATCTGCATCGACCACAACGCCGTCCTCCACACCGCAGACAACGATTTCGCCCGCTTCACCGCCCTGAGGTGGCGAAATCCGCTGACCTGACTCCTCTTACACCTCACCTTGACACATAACCCGTGCGCACGTATTATGTGTTTATGAATATCACGTTGTCTGCCGATGACGAGCTCGTGCGAAAGGCGCGGCGGTACGCGCAGGAGCACGAAACCTCGCTCAATCAACTCATTCGCGATTATCTGGAGACCCTCGTGGGCGAGATTCCGCGCGAGGAGGCGGCGCGGGAGTTCGAGACGGTGGCCCGCAGCATGGCAGGAAACTCCCGAAGGCGCGGCGGCAGTGCCTGGCAGGGACGGGAGGAGCTCTACGCGGAGCGCATGAACGGGATCGCGCATGAGTAAGGCCTTCATCGATACGAACGTCGTGGTCTATGCCAACGATGCCGCCGATACCGCAAAGCAGAACACGGCCATCTCGCTCATAACCCGCGCACTCACCGAGGGCTGGGGCGTCGTCTCCACGCAGGTGATGATGGAGTACGCGGCGGTCGCCTCGAATCGGCTCGGTCAAGCCAGGGACGCCGTCACCAGACAGACCTTTTTGCTCGAGCGCCTCGAGGTCGTGCCGGTATCCCCGGAGATCATTCGAAACGGCCTGGAGTTCGCCGCCCAATACCAGCTATCCTTTTGGGACGGAGTGATCCTCGCCGCCGCCCATGCGGGGCGCTGCGACGTGCTCTACAGCGAAGACTTCGCCGCCGGGCGGCGCTACGCCGGCATCGAAGTGCGAAATCCCTTCGCATTACCAGACACATCACCGCAGACCGGCCCGCCGTGAGCGTTACCGGCCGATCCCGTCCGTTACCGACGGCTCGGACGCATCACTCCCCGCCCCGATCCGGGGGGCGCCGGTTTCGTTTGCGCTCGCCGCGGGCGCGCTTCTCCTGCAGCCGGCGCTCGCGGGCGCCACGGGACGGGCGGGTCGGGCGACGCCGACGATTGCCGTGGCGGGCGGACTCAATCAGGTTCACGGCCCGCTCGAGAGCTATCTCCCGGTTGCGGTGCTGGCTGCGTGTCTCCGATGAGCGTATGATAAGCTTCCCGTCGGCGGTGAGCCGCGAAGCAAGTCGCTCGCCCACGCGCTCGCGCTCTTCCTCGGAAAGGCCGATCTCATCCAGTGGTACCGAGAGAATCACCTGCGTGCTCGCCTTGTTTACGTGCTGTCCGCCGGGCCCGCCGGAGCGGGAAAACCGTTCTTCGGCCGCCTCGGCGATACGGTCGGTCAGCTCTCCGGGTGTCATAGCTGCAAGCCCCGCTACGAAAAGCTCCGTGTCGACCGCACACAGGCCGACGCAAATCGTTTTCGGCTACTGAAACTTCTCATACATGGCCGTAGCGAAGCGCTGCATCGATTGTTGACACTCCTCGTGCTCCCTGTGGTCGTTGGCGTATCTCGTTGCGGTCTGCATAGCCGGATCGTAGCGGCTCATTGCTTCGCTATATGCGGTCAGCACTTCGCTGAGCTCTGCGGGAGCATCATCCCACCACTCTTGGTGTTCTCTCAAGAGCCTCACCTCTTCCGTTCCGAAGTTCTCTACGGTCTCTGCATAGTCGGTAGTTGCCTGAATGAACTCCTCCGGACTCGAAAGGCTCTCCATTCGGTCGGCAAACAGATGGATTGCCTCCGTCATCTTCGGAAAGACCTCTTTCGCTTTCTCGATGTCCGTCTCTTCGGCAGTAACTGATGTTGATATCACAATTCCCAAGACGAGCATACAGACGATCGCGTATAGACTTTTCATTCTGCATACCCCCTCTCTATAAGCATTATAATCCCGCCCTCATGGAAAGCAATGAAAAGACTGCAAAGGAGTGAGGCACAGGTGGACAGCGGATATGAAAGTGATCGCAATCATCTAGAGGCCGTGTTACCATTTGAAGGAAAGACCGCATCCCACATTTCGAGGACACAACCATGGCCGATAACACATCAGAAACGGCTGCTTCAGACAAACAAATTGAAGGTTCCGAGGTTTTTACCCTCCGCTCCCAACGGGTCCCCGAGGAGTTCACCCTTCGTGTGTTTCTTCCCTACAGCTACGAGAACACAGAGAAGAGGTTTCCGGTTATGTACCTCTTCGATTCCGACAGGAGTTTCGGCTTGGCCGAATCGACACTCTCATATCTCAACCTCGGCCTCAACTTCGGTATGGGAAAGAACGTTCCCGAAATGATAGTTGTCGGCATAGGCTACGAGCGGGGGCTCGTCCCGTGGCTTTTTACCAGGGTACGGGATTTTACCCCGACGGAAGACCCCTCTTTTAACTACAACAATCCGAACTTCCACATACCGGAAAGCGGAAAGGCGGATAATTTTCTCTCTTTCCTGCGGAATGAGCTCATCCCCCTCATCGAAGATGAGTATAGAGTAGATAGCTCGATGAGAGTTGCCGCGAGCCACTCCATGTCGGGACTCTTCAGCCTCTACTCGGCCCTCACCTACCCGGACCTGTTTCAGAAGGCAATCGTGGCGAGCCCCTTTGTAGGTTGGGACAACCGCTACCTCTTCGACTACGAGGAAGTCTTTGCGAAAGACAACACGGCCCTACCCTTGCAGGCGTATTTTTCCGTTACCGGGGGAGAGCCGACCCCGACCTATATAGAAGACGTGCGAGAGTTCGTGAAACGACTCGAAATGCGAAACTACGATGGCCTCAAAATGAAGCTGGAAGAATATCCGCAGGAGAACCACTTCTCGAGCTGGCCGAAGGTATTCTCCGACGGGCTGGAGTACCTTTTCAACGGCTGAATCACTGCATCAAAACCGGCACAACAATCGCCGGGAGGTTGCCCGTGGGTTCCAACGATGAACGGTAGAGCGATACCATCCAAAGATGTTATATATAGAGAGAAACTATGGAGGATGAACATGAGCAGTACTAAATTGGTCGGTATCGTACTATTAGTTG
>JAWLED010000043.1:0-11801 GCA_041686235.1 Spirochaetia bacterium
TCAAACCACGCGGCGCACCATTGCTCTGCCGCCTTGCGGCTTCCCGCGTAAACGATTTGTACGGTGGGGTGAAGCACATGGATCTCCGAGAGCACCCGTGCGGCGTGCCTGGCCGGCCACCGCCCCTGAAGCTTCTCCGTATCGAGAAAATCACGGTACTCGGCTTCGATCACCAGCGCCGCGTGCGTCCAGCGCGATAGGTCGGCGAGCTTGCCGTGAAGCACCTTGATGGAGCCGAAGTCGGTGAGCATGTTGTCGAACGTCTTTCGCTCGGCTACCGCGGCCGGCTCACCTTCCACTTCCACCGCATAGTCACCGGCAGGAAGCCGCCTGCGCTCGGTCGGCACGCCACCGAACTTCCAGGGATAGCGCTCGCTCGAGTCGATCACGATGCTGTAGGCGCCGTGCGCGTGAAGTTGCACCCGCGAGGCCGAGCGGTGCTGCTGCATACCGCTTTGGGTGCGAAAGAAGATTTGTTCATACGTTCCCGGCTTGTTCTTGTACCGCTTTTCGAGAAACAGAAAGTTGCAGCGTTTTCGCCGCGGGCGGTCGAGGATGACCGAAAGCTGTTTGCCGTAGCGATCGAGCCTGGTGATGGGAACCCGCTCCACCTCGGGGAAATCCTCCTCGTCGGTGTGCTCTGCCGGTACGTCGGACTGAGAGTCGGGCTCACCCTCGCGAAGGCAGAAGATCTGCTTCCCGGAGCCCGGCCACCGGTCCTGCACCCACAGCGCAATGACCCTTTCGCTGCCGCGCCGAATCTCGATGCGGTAGGGAAAGCGCGGATTTCCCGTCTCCGATTCGATCCACACTGCCCGCTGTGCCATACCCGCACTATAGCAACAACCCTCGGCCGCGGCCACCTGCATGACTTGGGCACCCGGCCGACTCGTGCTACCCGACCGTATACATCGAGAAAACCCCGCGAGGTCCCATAATCCCGCGTAAGGAGCGACCTATGCGCGCCCGCCCGAAAGTGCTTCAAGCCGATTGCCGGGCGGCACGCGAATACCGACGAACGCTTGCGCATCACGAACCGGATTAATGGTACTGCAACTACACTCATCCGCACAGCTGCACCCATCGAAGACCTCGGTTACCAACCGCTTTCGCGGAGCGAAAAGGGGGTCATGTCGATACCCGCGGGGGCGCAAGAGACAAACACCAGTTCACGAGATAGATCCGATCAAAGCGGCGGCGCACGCCACGTTGCGCCCGGAGACCGCATGCGCTATCATTACGGCACAACTTCAGGAGACACCGGCAAGTGGAGAAGATACGAAGGCTTTTCACGCTTAAACGTGCGCTACTCGTCTTAGGGGCGCTCGTAGTATTGATGGCCTTAGCGTGAGCCTGGCGTCCCGGGTCCGCACACACTATACTCCGGGCATGAACGTATGCATCATCCATGACTCACAGCGCGGGAACGGGAAGCAGGTCGCAGAAATACTCGGCAAGGTGTTTGAAGAGGACGAGGCGAGCGTCACCATCTCTCACGTGGATAAGCTCGCGGCCGCAGAGCTTCCCCGGCTCGCGCCCGATCTCCTCATCGTTGGTGCCGCCATTCGCAAATTCACGGTGAGCCTCAACGTGAAGCGTTGGCTCCGCGATGCGCGACGAGCCTTGCGCAGAGACGGCGCCGGGCAGCCCATCGGCCGCGGCGCGGTATTTCTGACTCACGGCCTGCCGGCCAAGACCGCCAACGCCTGGGGAAAGCGCCTCCTGCGGCGGCTCTCCCGCTCGGGCATCTGCGCCGAGGTCTATCCCACATGGATCGCCGGCCGTGTGACCAGCGTGGAAGGGCCGCTCGCCGAGGGCGTAGTGGAATCTGTGGAAGCCCACGCGCGGGAGCTCCTACGATTGGTTCGCACCGGGGAGAGCATTTGACCGGGTATTGCAGCATCTCGGTGTGATCGGGCATTGCAGCATCGATTCCACGCTATCTTGGCCGTCACCGCAGTTTCGTCCTTGCACTCGGAGATAGGTTTTCCTATGATTTGACACTACGCCCCGATCGGGGAGCAGCTCAGGGCGGACGATGAGCGAGGCCTCGAGGTCTGGGCCGCCATCGGCAAGGCTAGGATCCTCAACCGGGGATTGTTCGATCTCAAAAAGGAGCGAAACAATGAGTAACCTTCTTACAATGGACTACTGGCAGAACCTAGCTGCCGAGGCTATGACTTGGCTTATAACGGTCCTACCCCGGTTGCTGCTCATTCTCATTGTTGCCGCGGTGGTAATGAGGCTCGTCTCCGTACTTCTCAAACGAGTTCGTCCCCTCGTGGTAGGTCGCCTGCGAGAGGGAGGGGTCGAGAATGACGGGGAGATGGACAAGCGCGTTGACACCCTCCTCGGCATCCTGAAGACGGTGATTACCGTTATCGTCTGGCTCATCCTGGTGATGCTGTTTCTCAACCAGCTGGGTATCGATGTGGCCCCGATTATCGCCGGCGCCGGTATTCTTGGTCTCGCCGTCGGCTTCGGCGCCCAGGCGCTGGTGAGGGACCTGATTTCCGGTTTCTTTATACTCCTGGAAAACCAGGTCCGCGCCGGCGATGTGGCTATCGTCAACGGAACCGCCGGCCTGGTCGAAAGCGTCGGCTTGCGCACCATTGTTCTACGGGATCTCTCAGGGACGGTGCACATCATTCAGAACGGCAAGATCGATATGATCTCCAACATGACCAAGGAGTGGTCGGCGATTGTCTTCGATATCGGAGTGGCCTACAACGAAGACGTGGACCATGTGATGAAGATCATGGGCCAGGTGGATGAGGAACTGCGGTCCGATGAGAACTTTGGTCCTCTGATTCTCCAACCGATGGAGATCTTCGGTCTGGATGACTTCGGGGACAGCGCGGTGGTTATCAAAGCACGAATCACGACCAAACCGGCACAACAGTGGGGCGTGGGCCGGGAGTACCGACGACGGCTCAAGATCGCCTTTGACAGAGAAGGAATCGAGATCCCGTTTCCGCATCGTACGATCTACTGGGGCAACGAAATGGATCCCAGCCGACTTATCGGAGCGGGGAAGGAAGAGTAGGGATCGATATTCCGAACCGTTGCTCGTCCAACCATTTCGAGCACCATAGCGGTGCGGATGGGCCGCGCGGCGGCAACCCCGACTGCTGCAGCGTCATGTTTTTCCTCCATATGCGCATGAGCTCACCCCGGATTCCGGTTGGCACGGCTTGTGTCCGATGGAACAAGAGGCCCTGCCTCGGGCGATTCGCGAAGGCGAGCCGCCGGCGCAAGTGCAGGGCCGAGGTGTGGACGGGTCCGCCACACCGAACGAGAGACAAGGCGTTTAGTGGTGCGTGTGCGGTGTTCTGAAAAACGAAACACTCGGCGTGCTCGGGGCGAAGTGGCTGGGCGCTGAGGCCCCCGATATTTCGCGGTGAACGGCTCTTGCCCCCGCATTTTTGCGCACTCTCCCCCTCCACCGCCGTTTCTCAGTATCTTCCCGCCATGGACTATAGACAGATTCACTATCATGACGGGTATCTTCCCATAGAAGAGTACGGGCTGATCGGAGATCTTCGCACGTGTGCGCTCGTCGGGAGGAACGGAAGGATAGACTGGCTCTGTCTACCTCGCTTCGATTCCGAGCCGGTTTTCTGCGGGATCCTCGACCGGGAGCAAGGCGGTTCGTTCACCGTCGCTCCGGAGGAGCTCCGGGACTCCCGGCAGTACTATCTTGCGGACAGCGGAGTCCTCGTCACCGAAATGCGGAGCGCCTCCGGAACGGTGAAAGTGACCGACGCCCTCACACTTCACGGCGGTGCGGATCTCGGGGAAGGGGTCCCGGTGGCGCGGAACGAGCTTGTGCGTTTCGTCGAAGTGACGGCGGGAGCGGTGCGGCTGAACATCGATTTCTCTCCCCGGGGAGGAGTGAAGGCCGACGCTCAGAGCGCGGGGCTGGTGCTGCATCTGGAGGGCAGGCCGGAACTCGGGCTGCATCTCGGAGCGACGAGGCGGCTGGACGGGCCGCGATCGGTGATCGAGCTGTCTGCCGGGGATCGGTTTCATCTCCGTCTCACCTGGGGGCACCGTCCTCACCGCTATCACCCGAGCGGGCCCGAGGAAAGCATTCGCAATACTGTTGATTCATGGCAGAACTGGCTCTCCTGTTTCCGGTACTCCGGGCCCCAGGAGCAGCTGGTGCGCCGATCGGCAATCACCCTCAAGATGCTCGACTACAGCGAGTCGGGCGCCATTATCGCCGCGGCGACATCCTCGCTTCCGGAGCGCATCGGCGGAGAGCGCAACTGGGACTACCGCTACTCCTGGATCAGGGACGCCGCATTCTCGGTCTACGCGCTGCGGCGGATCGGGGTGGTCCGGGAAGCATGGGCCTTCCTCGGCTGGGTGCTCGATGCGGTGGAGCGTCACGGCGAGCCGAAAATTCTCTACACACTGGACGGCGAGAGCCCGCCTCCCGAAAAAGAGGACAGAGGGCTGGAAGGCTACCGCGCCTCGCCGCCGGTGCGCTGGTACAACGGCGCTTCGGATCAGCGGCAGAACGATGTATACGGAGAGATTCTCGACTGCGCCTACCAGTGGGTCGAGGGAGGCGGGGAGATCGACGAGCCGCTCTGGGCGCGGCCGGCCGATCTCGTCGAATCGGCACGAAGGGCGTGGCGGGAACCCGATCACGGCATATGGGAAGTAAGGACACCGGGGCGGCTGTTTACCTATTCGGTGGCGATGTGCCATGTGGCACTGGACCGCGGCGTGCAAATCGCGAGGAAGTTCAGACTTCCCGGCGACATCGAAGGATGGGCGGCGGAGGCGGAAACAATCCGGCAGGTCATCCTCGAGGACGCCTGGAACGAGGAGCTCGGATCGCTCACCGAGCATATCGGAGAGAAGGGAGGACTCGAGGGGGAGGAGGGGGCCTTCTCCCACATCGGAGTGATCTCGAGCGGGTTCAATCTCGAGCGCAGACTGAGGGAGCGCAACCATGCATAACCGGCTCATGATCATCGGAGCGGCGGGCGATCTGACCTCCCGCTATCTGCTGCCTGCACTCGCCCGGCTTCGCAACGACGGACTCCTCCCGGAGAAGTTCACGGTCGACGCGGTCTCGCGTGAGGAGATGTCGGACGAAGACTATCGCGGGAAGGTGGAAGGACCGCTCGCCGCGCATGCGGCAGGGGTGGATGAACGTGCACGGACAGCGCTTCTGCGGTCGATCACCTATCATCGGGCGGATGCGACCGATCCCGAAGCGCTTCGCCCAATCATCTCCCGCAGGAAAGGACCGCCGGTGATCTACCTTGCCCTCCCGCCTGCGGTCTTTCATCCCGTGGTGAAGGCGATCATCGAAGCGGGGGCAGGTGCGGACACCCGGATCGTCGTGGAAAAGCCGCACGGCGAGAGCCTCGAATCGACGCGCACGCTCAACCGTCTGCTCCACCGCCACTTTCCCGAGGAGTCGGTGTTCCGCATCGATCATTTTCTCGGTCATCAGACCGTGCAGAACCTGCTCGGAATCCGATTCGCGAACCGGGTCTTCGAGCCGCTGTGGAACTCCAATCATGTGGATCGGGTGGAGATACGATTCGACGAGACCCTCGCCCTCGAAGGCCGCGCAGGCTACTACGATCGGACCGGAGCACTGAAGGATATGCTGCAGAATCACCTTCTGCAGTTGCTCTGCTTCGTTGCTATGGAGCCCCCGCTTGGCTTCAACGCACGCGATCTGCGTGACCGCAAGGTAGATCTGCTGCGCGCGGTGCGAAGTCTCTCGAAGGAGGAAATCAAGGCGAATTCCGTGCGGGCGCATTACACGGCGGGAAAGGTCGAGGGCAAAGAGGTTCCCTCCTATCACGATGAAGAGGGAGTCGACCCCGAACGCGGTACCGAGACGTTCGCGCAGCTCATCCTCCCGATCGACAACTGGCGGTGGTCGGGCGTGCCGTTCGTCCTCCGCTCGGGGAAAGCGCTGGAACGGAACCGGCAGGAGATCGTCATTCGGTTCCGGGATGTGCCGTTTCATGCGTTCGGGAAGGACAAGCCGCAGGGGCCGAACGTCCTGCGGCTCGCCTTCGAACCCGACCGGATGGCGCTCGACCTGAATCTCAACGGCGCCGGCGATCCCTTCGAGCTCGAACCGGCCACCCTCGAGCTCGAACTGGCTCCGCAGCGACTGCCCGCCTATGCCCGGCTTCTGCTCGATGTGCTGAACGGGGATCCCACGCTCTCGATCAGGGCGGACGACGCCGAAGAGTCGTGGCGGATCGTGGAGCCGGTGGTCGATGCGTGGAGCGAGGGGCTGGTTCCGATGCGAAGCTATCCCGCCGGGAGCTCGTTCGAGCCGTAGGCACCACGGGCCGGCGGCATGAGTCGAGGCGGCTCCAGCGCGCCGGTTCGGGCCCGAACCCGGCGGGCGGTTTTTTGGTGAGTCGACCATGATGATGAAGGCTGCGGCGAAGCAGCCCACCTCCGCCTCTCGGAGGTGAGGGTTGTCGCGGACATGCACGAGCGCACAGCCTCCATGGCCATGCGCTCGGACGCGTTCACCGCCCTGTCACGGAGCGGTCCACTCCAGGAACCAGCCGGTCTCCGGCATTGCGTCGTCGTCCATCGATGTATGTCGATCGGACTCGGCGCTGCCGTCAACGGCCGTGACGGCAAACTCCCATGTTCCGTAGGCCAAAAGGGATTGCGTCACCGTAAGAGTCGGCGTGTCGCTTGCCTGTACCTCGGACACGCTCTGCCACTGATACTCACCGCGCGGCCGGGCGTACACACGGTAGAGCTCGATCTCGGACGCATCGGCAGGCGGGTCCCACGCGAGCACGAAGCTCTCTGCGGCCACACGCACCGCCTCCCCAACCTTGTTGAGGTCGGCAAACGGGAGATCCGCGGTGGTAGTCACGTCGGCCACGATACGCACACTCTCACCGGCACCTGCAATCACCTCTCCCTCGTCGAGGAGCTGCAACGACAGTCGCTGGTACCCCGCCGGTACTCCGGTAAGCGTTGTCGAGGCAGCGCCCCCAGCGCCGACAGGGACCGACACAGTGGTCTCGTTTCCCTCGGCATCCCGAATCACCGCCTCCACGGACGGCGAGACGGTATGCTCGGCGTTCCAGGAGGTGCTCAGCTCGAGCGTTCCCGTGCCGTCGACGACCGTAACCGCTATTGCCGCCGAGGTCTGCGTTCCCGCCTCGAGCGAAACAGACGCCGTTCCGTCTGCAACCGGAAAGCCCGTATTGTTCGTTCCTACAGCGTCTACCGACCAGGTACCCGGGGTCAGATCAGTTACCGTGGCACTGCCGTCGGCAGTATCGACGTCGAAGCTGTCTCCCTCCGGGCCGGTGCCGATGAGCCGGTAACTCGTCGGCTGCGTATCCACTTCCGGCACTATCGTCTGAGCCGAGACTCCCCCGACGTTGAGCGCCACCGACGCCCGCCTTTCGGCAGCGACGCTGCCGGATAGCGGCTGCGCACATGACCAGAGCGTAACCAGGACACCGGCCAGGGCAACCATGACGACAGAGCGAATAGCAGTCGTGCCGATCCCCCTTCGCCAGGCCCGGCCCCGCAGCTGTGTGCGGGACCGGCCGTTCGATGTGAGTAGCGCACTCATCATTCGACCACCGAGAAGCTATGGGAGGCCGAGCCGGATCGGTTCCCGTCAGCCGTGTATGCAATAGCGTCGAGTCGGTACGTTCCAGGTTCCAGGCTCTGCCCCACCGTGACGGTGTCTCCGTCATCCAGATAGGCTCCGTTGAGATACCAGGTGAAGGACACCGTCTGCCCGTCTGCGTTGCTCACCTCCGCCGTGGCGGTCATCGAGCCGCCGAGCTCCAGGTCGGCCACTGCTCCGCTCAGGCTCACCTCGAGCGGCTCGTCCAGGTCAGGATCAATCGTGATGTCCGTATCGCCGGTCGGCGGATTAACGCTATTGAATGCGATCGTGCCGCCGGTGGTAGCCCCTGCTGCGACCCGGGCGGCCTCGGCCGCACCGGCAACCGGGGTCGTACCGTCGAGCAACTGCACCGAAAGGGTATAGTACCCGGCGGCAGTGTCGGCTCTTTCGTAGCTCGCCTGCCCCGCCTCGGAGATTGTAAACGGAAGACTCACGCTCGTTCCGTCGGACGCCACGAGCTCCGCCTCGACCGAAGGATCGGCGACGTCGGCATCCGGCCAGGTGACGGACACACTGAGCGTCCCTTCCCCCTCGTAGGGGCGTACGGTTACCGTGAGCTGGGAGGTCTCTCCGGCCGAGATGTCGGTCTCACCGCTGCCGCGTGCAACGTCGATACCGTCCACGTTGTACCCGACGACGTCGATCGTCCACGCTCCCACCGTGAGCTCTTCGACCGCTATGACGCCGCCGGACGTTGTTCGCTCGAACGAGGAGCCGCTCGGTCCGGAACCGGAGACGACGTAAGAATCCACATCCATATTGAGATCGGGCTCGAGACTCTGCGTGTCGATGGACCCGACGTTCACCTCGAGTGAGCCCCCCGGGTCGTCAACCGGAAGCTGACAGGCGGCAAAACCTATCACGGCAACTGCTGCAACAACACCCGCAACGGTCCGCGCGACCGCGCGGAGGAACCTCGCTCGCTTGCTAAAAACACTATTCAAAGTAAAACCTCCAAGACGATTTGTTGCACAAATTGCAGCAAAATCTGTGCCAAGCCGGAATTCGTCTGTACAGGAGCTCTAAATGGTTACAAATAAGTGAATTTGATTTGGATGCTCACCGCGGTGTACGATTTACATGACGCCGACTGGTGACGAAATCGTAACTCGAAGTCCCGGATATGCTGTGGCGACCAAGGGGATGCGCCGGTTCGCCGTATCACTTTCACGCTTCGTTTTACATCAGGTTGACAAAAAATCGCGCTTGACCGGGGCCCCGGGTCACCCTACTATTCGGCTATGGGCACACCACGAGTGATCATAATCGGGGCCGGGATCGCCGGGCTCTCTGCGGGGTCTTTCCTCGCGCGAAACGGCTACGAGACCGAGATCTTCGAGAAGCATTCGGCTCCCGGAGGCTTGTGCACCGCGTGGAGGCGGCACGGCTACACCATCGACTACTGCGTCCACTGGCTCATGGGTACGCGGCGTGGCGCCGGGTTCTACGGCCTGTGGGACGAGCTTGGCGCCTTCGACAACGAAGACGGAAGCCGCACCGAGGTCGTCGATCACGAGTACTTCACCCGATTCACCTTCGACGACGGGGAGACCATCACCCTCTACAGCGACGCAAACCGCCTCGAGAAGGAGCTACTGCGCGTTGCGCCCGAAGACGAAAAGCAGATCCGCCGGTTTATCGCCATGCTCAAAAAGCTCTCCGGGTTCACCTACGGCGAAACCGGAGAGGAAGAGGAAACCGTCGCCCGGATCGGGAGGCGCCTCTCGAGCCTCACCAAACTCCCCCACATTATCGCTCAGGCTCGCACCCCAATCGGCAAGTACGCCGCGCGGTTCACCAATCCGCGGCTTCGCGAAGCGTTTAGCGCCGGCATCCCCTCGGACTGGAGCGCCATCACCCTGACCCTCGGTCTCGCCATGCAGCACTCAAAGAGCGCGGGCTATCCGGTTGGTGGGTCACTCAGACTTGCCCAAAACATCGAGCGCCACTACCGCGAGCTCGGCGGACGGGTCCGCTATAACGCGCCGGTCTCGGAGATCCTCACCGAGGACGGCCGTGCGGTGGGAGTTCGCCTCGAATCCGGCGAAGAGGCTCGATCGGATTACGTCGTCTCGGCGGCCGACGGCCACACCACGCTCTTTTCTATGCTCGGCGGCCGTTTCATAACCCCGAAACTCCAAAAAGCCTACGAGACCTACCCGCTCTTCCCCTCGACGGTATTCGTCGGACTCGGCATCGCGCGAGACCTCTCGGACCTGCCGCACGCCGCGATGCTGCGCCTGCCGAATCCCATTGAGCTTCCCGACGGGTCTACTCATGAGCAAGCGAGTGTCACAGTCTACAACTTCGATCCCACCCTCGCCCCGCGCGGCAAGACCTTCGTATCGGTTCTTCTCAACACCTGGAACGCGCACTACTGGCAACAGGCGGCGCGCACCGACCGCCCGGGCTACGATCGCGCAAAGGAGACGATAGCAGAGGCGGTACTCGATAATCTCGAGGCCGCCTTTGGCGGCATCCGCGATGAGGCGGAGGTCGTGGATGTTTCGACACCGCACACGGTCATCCGCTACACAGGAAACCATCGCGGGAGCTACGAGGGCTTTGCCCCCACGCCGCAGAGTCTTTCATCATCACTCCCCAAAACCCTCCCTGGTCTCTCGCGGTTTGCGATGATCGGCCAATGGACTGCCCCCGGTGGTGGACTTCCCACCGCGGCCAAGGACGGAAAGGACATTGCCCGGCTGGTGCAGCGCGAGCTTCGGTAGCGTCCTCCGTCCCCGTGGCTCCCCGTCCCCGCAGCTCCCAGCTCCTCCGCGCGGCAGGGTGCCTCCGTCCCCGCGGCGCGTTCGGGTAGGGCGCCTCCGTCCCCCCGGCGTGCGCATCGGCGCCTCTGCGGGAACCCCAAGAATCTGCTATACTAAGAGTTGAGATACAGGCCATGAGCGAGCAGAGTATGAGTCAGAGACACAACCCGAATGCAGACCTTACGGTAGTCTATAGCTCCGACCCCGCCGATGGGGTCCGCCGTATCACGGAGGCCATGGCCCCCTTCGCAGGGCTCTCGAGCGACGCCAACGTGGTGATCAAACCGAATCTGGTCGTGTCTCGAACGAAGTGGCTCGGGGCCAATACCAGGCCGGAGGTCGTCGAGGCCCTCATCGTGGCGCTTCGCGAGCGCGGCGTCGAGCGGATCACCGTGGCCGACGGTAGCGGCATGGGCGAGTCGGCGACGCGCGCGTTCGGCATATGCGGCTACGACGAGATCGCGCGCAAGCACGGCGTGCGCTTAGTGGATATCGAACACGATGACTTCATCGAGCGCAAAACGCGGTCCAAGGGACCGTTCTCACGCCTTCGCATATCACGCACCGTGGCCGAGTGCGATTTCCTCATCAATGTTCCCCTTATCAAGGCACATGGCCAAACCCGCGTTACCTGCAGCTTGAAGAACCTAAAGGGCGTGATGCCCCGGCGCTCGAAAACATCCTTTCACCTCCACGATACCGAACGTGCGATAGCTCAGCTCGGCGAGGTCGTTACCCCGGATTTCATACTCGTCGACGGCACCTACGGAGATGTCTCGAGCGAGCTCGGCGGAAATCCGGTGAACATCGGCATCATTGCCGGCGGCTACGACCCACTCGCGCTCGATTGCTTCGCAGCGACGACGCTGGGCTTCTCGCCGCAGGAAATCAAACACATCGCCCATTACGCGCGTGCGCGCGGCGTGGATCTCGAATCCTTCGAGCCGCGCATCCACAAACTCAACAGTCCCTCGGGCGCCACGGTATTCGAGGCCGACAGGGGTGACCTCAGTCGCTACCGGTCCACCGTCCATGCGGGAAACGTATGCAGTACCTGCTGGGGAAATCTGCGGTTTGCCCTCGAGCGCCTGCGCAAAGCACGACTCTTGGAACGCTCGGACCACTACTTCATCGGGCGCAATGCTGTCGAACGTCTCGCTGGAAATGACGAGCGGCGCGGCGGTTCATCATCCAAGCAATGGATGGTTGCGGTCGGCGACTGCGCCCGGAGCGAGCTCACTGCTGCCTCCGGTGCGGAAAGCGACACCGAGATCACGATAGCCGGCTGTCCCCCACGCGCCGAAGCGATTGTCTCGGCCGTGCGCGGTGCAAAGCGGTAACGGCTCCGGACCTTCGCGCCCGGTCGTTCC
>JAWLED010000043.1:11901-13593 GCA_041686235.1 Spirochaetia bacterium
CGCCCGGTCGTTCCGGGGTTCGCCCGGTCGTTCCGGGGTTCGCCCGGGCCTCCGTCCTTTCCCTGAGAGCTCGCACGCCATCGGGTTTACGAGACAGCCACGACCTCCGGCCCACTCATCGTCGCCTCCCCGCCCGCGAGGCCGATGAGTTGAGCCATGTCGTCGAGGTGCGCACGAAGGGGATCTGCCTCGACCCCCGGCACACCGTAGGCGACAAAGAGGGCGCGGGTGGTGCTCTCTGTGATCATCCCATGGACGCTTTGCCCGTACACCACCGCCGCGAGAGCAGTGTCTCCATCGCGCAGGAGAATGTCACCGTTTTTGAGCGTTTGCGTGCGTCCGTCGAGCAAGTCTATCGAGCGATCCGCCGATGCCACATCGAAGGTGAGCGGAGCAGAGACGACGTCGAGATCGTGCCCGGAGCTCAACACGAAGGTCGATAGCTCGGAGACGAGCATGATCGACGTAAGCGGGGATATCCGGGGAATCGCCTTACCCTCGGCGGCAGAGGCAAGCTGCAGGAGCACGTGATAGGTCTTTTTGAAGCGTTTGAAATGTCGGACATACTCCGAGAGAACGGGAAGCGACTTGAGCTCACCGCGGGTGGACGCCCCGTAGCGGGAGGCAATATCGCGGGCCCGCTTCGAGAGCTCGGCGCCGAGGGCTTTGCTAAACACCGGTGGCACGTCGAACTCGGCAGATACGTATCCAACATAGCTCCCACGATATGCTGCTCGATACTCATCCGTTGTCTCGATCACCGGTGGCCTCCTTCGGGTAATCTTAACTATTCGGTTAATCCCGTCAAATGGCCCCGCTATAGTAGCCCGCCTAAAATAACCCACTACCACGGACCATGTGAGTGAAGCCTATTAGGGTATGAGCGATCTTCTTTTGTGAATGCGCTCCGCTTCCCGATTGGCATCGTCCAAGGCTTGATTGACGACGCGAATGGCTTCGCTACGTTTCATACCGGCCAGGTTCGTAATCGGCTCACCATAATAGACCACGATCCTCGTCCCCGGCAGGGGGATTTCCGACTTGTCCCAGGTATGGGAGAACGTATACTTCCACCCGGTCCCTATCCCCACGGGGATGATCGGCAATCCGGTCTGTTGTTGAAGGAAGACCGCCCCCGGCTTGATCTCTCTCGGCGGGCCTTTAGGTCCATCGGGGGTCATCACCAGGCGCACTCCCTGTCTGAGGAGCACTACCATTGTCCTCAGGGAGGTGAGCGCGGCGTCGGTACTCGAGCCTCTGACCACCTTCCACCCGAGCCGTTCCAGTGTTCGGCTGATTATCTTTCCTTCGCGGCTCACGCCGGCCAAGGCGGTATAGTGCGAGGGAGCCCAGTTGATCGCGAGGATCCACAGGTAACAGTGCCACGCCAGCAGAAGCCCGCCGTCGTGTATCCGCTCAACCGCTGCCTCCCGCCCGACTTCTCTGACCCGATAGGTGACGCGGGCCAGACGCATCGTCATTTCCAAAAGCCAAGGGTAATATTTGTCCACTGCTCGATTTCTTCGTCCGATGTCTTCGTCCGTGGTTTAGTATTACTAATAGCCTGTCGAGCTTACGCGGCAATGTCAAATGCTTTGTGTAGATTTGTGCGGCCGTCCTCGCTTCGCGTGGGTTCGGGTCGGTTAGCTTGGGCTGCGGCAGGTGCGCCGAAGGGCCGTTTCGGTTCGGCCC
>JAWLED010000043.1:13693-17051 GCA_041686235.1 Spirochaetia bacterium
AGGTGCGCCGAAGGGCCGTTTCGGTTCGGCCCCTGTGGGTTCGGGGCGGGCCTCCGTTGAAGCTTCAAACGCCACACCCCCGACCACCTATTGGCCGCGCAATCAGAATCCGATATACTCTCAGTAACTTAGTGAAACGATAAGGTTTGCTGTGTATGTCGAAGTCCAGGTCACGAAAATCCGGACCGCAGGGCTCTCCAGCCTCCCGGAAGCGAAAGCAACAAGAAAAGGCGCAGCGGGCGCATCGCCGCAGACGCAATCGCCTCGTCCTCGCCGGGGCCGCCGTGGTCCTCGTGCTTATCGCAGGGGGAGGCGTGCTATACGGGCTAAGGCAGAGCGAGGAGCAGGTTCGCGATCTCTCAGCGGTAGGTGATGGTGTTCCAGCCGTGGTGCAAGTGCATGATTCGACCTGTCCGGTCTGTAACGAGCTGCGAGGAAACGTTGCGAGCATCGAGGACGAGTTCACAGACGATGAGCTTCTCATCCGCGTTGCCGATGTTCACACCGACGACGGCGTTGATTTCGCCGCCGACTACACTACCGCCCGCCAAGCTACATTGCTCTTTATCGATGGAGACGGAGAGCTCCTCGATGTCCAGACCGGCGCCCAGGCCCCCGAAACCCTGCTGCAAAGCTTCACCCGCCACGCTTCCGGCGAGCTGTGATCGCCCGCGTCTGTAGCCTGGGACGGGGACGGTCGGATGGGGACGGAGGCACGGTCCGATTGGGATGCCTGCCGCCGCGTTCGCGTGATACGCTGACCTCGCCATGTATGCTTTGCGGAAGCTGTTTCGGGACGTACGGTTCGAGTTTGGATTGGTGGCGGCAATCGTCGCCTCCTTGGTCATCGCCCTCATCTCGATTATGTGGGACAGGCCTTGGCTGGAGCAGCTCAATCTCGCCTTCAGCCTGGCCTTCTGCGTAGAGCTGAGCTTACGCTTTCTCATTGCTGAGGACAAGCGAGCCTACTGGAAAGCATTTTCTCTGGATTGGGTTGCCTCAATACCATGGGACTGGCTCGTCCTCGCATTGGTGCCCCAGTCGGGTCTTGCACTTAGTTGGACTCGCTTGCTGCGCCTCCCCCGTGTACTGAGGGTCCTCCGTTTCGTACGGCTCAGCCGGTCCAATACCCTCAGCCGCGTCGGCTACTTCATCAAGAAACAGGTGGAGAAAAGTCTCCCCACACAGCTGGGGATATTGGTCGTGGTCTCTGTTGCCATCATTTTTCTCTTCGGTGTCGTGTTCCAAATCCTCGGAAGCGATGCGGGTTTCGACGATCCGTTCTTCTTCAGCCTCATCACGATGATAAGCAGTGACAGCATTTTCGAAGTTACCGAGGAAACGGGCGTTTTCAAGGGCCTCACAATCCTGCTGGCGCTTCTAGGAGTGGTGCTGTTCAACGGGGTGCTCATTGCGATTCTTGTGACTCGCATCGCAGCGTATTTGGACAACATCCGAGAAGGTCGCGGGCGAATCCTCGAGAAGGGTCATCTGGTGATCCTCGGGTGGCACGAGTTGATGCCCCACTTGCTCGAGAACCTCGAGGTATACACCCAAAACGAACGGCAGTCGCTCACCGTCGTGGTGCAGGTTCCAGAGATTAGCCCGCAGATCCGCGATGTCGTCTATCGGTTTCGCAGGCTCGATGTGGTGCTTCGCCGTGGTTACCCCTACCAGCAGGCCGACCTGCGGGATCTTTCGCTTGCTGACGGCCGTACGGTGCTCGGGCTCGGATCTTTTAATCAGGCCGATCACGAAAACATCCTCATAAAGAGCTTTCTGACGCTCCATTCGCTGTTCGACCCCGCGCGTGACGGCCGCCGGGCAAAAACGCCTCCCGCGGTAATACTGAACCTTCCCTTTAGCGTCGTGGATCACTATCTCGGCGATTTCCGCATGGATCGTCAGGTCACATTCGACCCGTTTTTCTACTCGGCTACCGTGCTCAGCAGTAGCATCCGTGAGCCACTCCTCTACGATGTCTTCCTCGAGCTCTTCAGCTTCGAGGGCAGCGAGATACACTTCTGCGCACCAGGCCGCGCCGAGGGGCTCCGCTGTGGTGAAATCGCCGGCGCTTATGACCAAGTTCAGCTTCTCGGGATGGAGCGCCTCGGCACCACCCAGCTTCTGCCCCCAGCCGACCAGACGGTCGAGCAAACCGATCGCCTCATCGTCCTCGCCCCAAGCAAGCGCTACGCCGAGGCGGCGTTGAGCCGTTCTCCTACCTCTCCTCCGTCCCCACCGCCCCCGTCGCCCGCGAATGGGGTCGGCGGGGACGGCCATAATGGGGACGGAGGCGATAATGGGGACGGAGGAACGCCTGAGGAACTTGGGGAGCCTGGCGAAGGTGATGGCAGGCGTGCTGGGGACGGAGGCGCTGGGGCCGCTCCCGAGAAACCAGGAACGGTGGCGGGAAACGCGCAGCCCGCGACACACGATAAGCGCGCGACCGCTGCCGATCTCCTCCGTCCCTACGGATCGCGGCCACAGTTTACCGCCATCATCGGAGTCAACAGTAAGACTCCGTTCCTCATAGACGAACTACGCAAGACCGGCAGCGACCTGCTCATCATCGATGACCAACCTGCCGCGGATTTCCGCGCTTGGTACGAGAGACAAACCAACTCTACGATTCCCAACGGCGTGGAATTTCGTCAGTGCGGATTCGAAAACCGAGAGGAGATCGCTACGGTGTTACCCCTTGGCCACCTCGAGCGAATTGTCGTTCTCGCCGATGAGAGCGCTGCCCCCGGAGACCCCGGACGCATCGACGCAGACACCATCTACAAAATCCTTAAGATCAGGGCACTTTCCGGGTCCCTAGCGGGTGAAACGATAGTAGATCACGCGGAGACCGTGGGGACGGAGGCAGAGTCGGCTGAGGCAGAGTCGACAGGGGGAGCCCCATCCCTAATCGCAGAGATACTCTCTCCCGACAGCGAGGAGGCGGTTGCCCGCATACCCGGCGTCCGGTTCGTGGCAGGAACGCAAATCCTCGGGCGTCTGCTATCAACCTACCTACTAGAGCCGGGCGTCGAGGCTATTCATCGCCAATTGGTTCAGCGAGGAGGCGCCGACTTGGGAGTAGCATCGATCCGCATCCACGCCGAACACCGCACTACGTTCGCACAAATTGCTGCCCGGGGGTTCTTAAATGGTCATGCCGTCCTCGGGGTGCACCGACCTCGTTCCGGGGTGACGAGCATTAACCCCGGCCCGGATGACAAACTCTATCACCTCGAACCGGACGATCTCGCAATCGTTTTGTCTCGGCAGGGGAGCCACGCGCCTGACTCGTCTCCGGGTCCTGTGCCACCAGAGTGACGCAGGAAAGTGGGGACGGAGGCAGAGCCGCCGG
>JAWLED010000043.1:17151-24305 GCA_041686235.1 Spirochaetia bacterium
CGGAGGCAGAGCCGCCGGCGAAAATCTCGTTGACTATTCAGATATTTCGGATTATTCTTACTAATCACGGGATCAATCACGGGTTCAACCCAGAAAACTAAGGGAACGAGAGTTACGGGAGACTGCAGAGGACCCGGCGCACAAACGCTCGTTGCACAGGTAAGGAGCACTCGATGAGCAGCTATGAAATCGAGGGAATCGCCACGGTGGATTCGCGGGGACAAATCGTTTTGCCGAAGTCGACTCGTGAGGCACTCGGACTCGGTACTGGCAGCAAACTCGCGGTGGTAATCAAAACACGGGGCGGGTCGCCGTGCTGTATCACCCTCATGCCTGCGGCTCAGCTCGAAAGCCGAGTGCGAGAGGTTATCGATTCGACGGAACCGGAGTCTCCGGACACCGTCCAATAGCACACACTGCTATAGAATGAGAAGGGAGGAGTTATGTCAGATGTCCACAAAGCGGTACGAGATCGTTATGGCGAGGCGGCGAGCGGGTCGAGTTGCTGTGGCGGGGGACACTATGACCGCGAGGGTAGCTCGAGCTGCTGTGGAGGCGGCACGACCGAGCAGGTCCAGCAAAGTACCGAGTTCGGTTACACAATCGATGAACTCAAAACCCTGCCCGAAGGGGCCGACCTTGCACTCGGCTGCGGCAACCCAACAGCGCTCGCGGCACTGAAGCCCGGTGAAGTTGTCGTGGACCTTGGGTCGGGCGGCGGAATCGATTGCTTCCTCGCAGCGAGCCGCGTGGGAACCAGCGGACATGTTATCGGCGTCGATATGACCCCGGAGATGATCGAACGCGCCCGCGACAACGCCGAACGCGCGAAGGCTGAAAACGTTGAGTTCCGCCTCGGCGAAATCGAGCACTTGCCGATCGCCGACGCAACCGCCGATGCGGTGATCTCAAACTGCGTAATTAACCTTGCACCAGACAAAAGCCAGGTGCTGAAAGAAGCGTTTCGCGTGCTGCGCCCCGGTGGGCGAGTTATGATAAGTGATCTTGTCCTTGATGCTGAGTTACGGTCCGACCTCAGACACAACATGGCCCTTCTTACCGGCTGCATCGCAGGCGCCATGCAAAAGCGTGAGTTCATCAGGGCACTCCAGCGTGTCGGCTTCACCGACGTCCACATAGAGAACGAGACGGACTACCTATCCCCGGACCAGCTCGAGCCGCTCGCCGCAGAGGCCGGGATCTCCGAGGCCGACGCGGGAGAAATCGCCCGCAGCGTCCGCTCGGTAAGCGTATACGCGGCGCGACCGTAGCCCTGTTGCCTCAGGCCGGTTGGCTTGGGGACGGTGGCTTGGGGACGGAGGTAGCCTACGCGTTCCTCCGTCCCCAATCGCTGCAATCGCCTACGCGTTCCTCCGTCCCCAATCGCTGCAGTCGCTCGTCCGTCATCAGCCCCACGCAGTCTTTGATTTGCCGGCACGGCAGTCTACTGACGTACCGAAGTACGAGATCGGGAGCAAGTGGCTCGCGCTACTTTCCAATATCTAATTTCCAATATCTCCCAAATGAGTACGTCCAAACCCGTGGGGCAGTTTCAAACCGTAGCCCAGCACGCGATCCAGGGCAATGTGCACCATCAACACAGCCCCTACAAGCATAAAGAGCGGCCGACCGGCAAGAGCCCCTACCAGATAGCTAACTACCGCCACTGCCCGGTGATGAACCGCATTGTAAACAGCGGCTCCCACACGTGGCCCGGCTAAATAGCCTATCATACTGAGGTCAACAGCTAAAAAAAAGTGCGTCCCGCGGGGACGGAGGTCGGCTGGGAGGTCGTAAGGTCGTATGGAGACGCTGCGCAGTGTTGACCGTCGCTGCCTTCATAGCCATCTTCAGTGAAGACGGAATCTTCAGTGGGGACGGAGGAAAAGAAATGAATCTAAACAGTGTCCGGGTGAGCGTGATCGGTGCGATTGCTGGACTTCTTCTGGGGGGACTTGCAGTAGCGCAAGACGATGAAGCAACAGCTAAAGAAGACATTTCACGTTATGAAAAGCCCGGTAATCTTGTCGACCTTGTCGAAAATGGCGGGCGAGAGTTCATTATCGTCGACGTTCGCACTCCTCGCGAGTATCGCTCCGGCCACATCCCCGGTGCGGTAAACATCGACCATCGCGAGATCAACTCGCAGCCACCCGAAGTCGATAAGGACACGCTCATCGTCACCTACTGTCGATCCGGCGCCCGTGCTTCCCGAGCGCTTGCTACCCTGGAGCGACTCGGCTTTGACAACGTCATCAATTTTGGCGGCGTTTCAAGCTGGCCCGGCGAGCTCGTAACGGGTGATCAACCGCGGTAACAAGAGGCACGGTCTTGCAGAAGACATTTTCTGCACGGCCATCGCACCGCCGCGGGGACGGAGGCGGCAAAAAACCCGAGGCGGCAAAAAACCCTGCCGAAAGCAAAAAATTCGGTGTTGTTTCAATCAGCATTTCTGTTTTCCCCGTAGTGTTGGGCATGAGAAGACCTAGAAAAACTCAAGTCGGCGCCACGTACCACGTAGTCGCCCGAGCCAATAGACGCGAACACATTCTGCGCGATGATCGTGCGAAGCACTTGTTTCTTGAAACGGTGCAGCGGGCTAAAGAGAAATACTCGTTTCGTATCCTCAATATCTGCATAATGGGCAATCACTTCCATCTCATGATCGAGCCGGCGCGCAATGAAAGCTTGTCGAAGATCATGCAATGGATTTTGAGCGTATTTGCTCGCCAGTTCAATCGTGCGTACTCACTTGAGGGACACGTGTGGTACGACCGGTTCAAAAGCAAGATTATTTCATCGCTCCGCCAGTTTGTGGCAACCTTCAGCTACATTAGCGAGAACCCGGTACGTGCTAACCTTGTGACACGAAGCGAGGATTACGCATATGGTGGGCCGGCATTCATCCGTGCTGGTCCCGGCTGGATCGTTGAACGCCCATCTGCGTTGGTACGGCTGTTGTTTCCCGGGTTTGGAAACCAGGCACTTCCGGTGCAGTGAATAAATAAACCATCACTTTCGTCTTTGGCTGCTCCGTTCTCAGGCGCCGCTCAGACGTCATGAGCGTGACCGTCGGAGGCCTGTACTCCGAACCGATTGTTCGTCCTCGAGACCAAGCGGTAGAATGGCGCCATGGATCAACTGTGGCTTGGATTTAGTCTCACAGGCTTGGTGACCGGGTTTGGGTTGCTCATCGCACTTCTGTTTCTCAGACGTATAGCTTCTGTGCCGCTTCCGCCGGTGGTATCCGTGATCGTAGCCTTTCTTTTGATGGGCCTTGCGTCTTTTTCCGGTGTCTACCTTCGTATTCTGGAAGTCCCGCGAGACGTCCTTGGTTACCGGCTTCTCAATAGCGCTGCATGGGGTTTTGCGGCCTTTGCTCCGATGCATTATTTGATTCGCCAAAAGCGCCTCACTCCTGCGGCGTCAGCGCTCATCGTCGGCGTCTTGGTTGCAATAGCGGCCTTTCTCGGCGCTCATCCGCCGTCGGGGGCACTGTTGGACGGCGCTCCAGCTGTCCGCACAGCTGTGATGATTACCGTTGAGGCGATCGTGGGGGTTCTCGCGGTGCTTGTCGGGTTTGATGCCCTACGACAAAGCCACAGGACCGCAAGCCGCCCGTGGCGGGCGTTCCTACGCGGGTTCGGAGCGGCACTTCTGCTACTCATGCCGGCGAATCTTGTAGACTTCACGGTAAGCCTCACGATAACCGGAGGACGATGGCCTGACGGACTCGCCTTCGCCGCCGGTTATGGGGCAGCCAACATAGTCATGATCGCCGCAATCCTGCGGGGAATGCGGCTGGCAGGGGTTGCGGGCACGGGGACGGCGGGGACGGAGGCGCCCGCCGTACCGGAAGTATTCGTTGTCGCCTTCGGCATAACGCGCCGGGAGCGCGAAATCATCGAGAAACTTCTTCTCGGAAAGAAAGACCGCGAAATCGCAGCAGAGCTCTTCATCTCTCCACGCACAGTAGACACACACCTGCGCACGATCTTTCGAAAGTGCGATGTCAACTCGCGACATCATCTCTCTCGCCTTGTTTCCAGCCACGGAGAACTCCGTAGTTCCGATTGACGAACAACAATGCGGATTTCTCTCGATACGCATTAGTCGCGCGCCCGCTCTATCCTTCGTACGTGACAAGAGCAATCGAGTCACGAGGAGGAACTATCATGCCTGATACTCGGAAGGATCTTGAGCAGACACGCTTGCATCGCCTCTATCGTCCCGTCCCGTTTTTCTCGGTGGACTTCGTTCTCACTTGGGCGCCACTTTGGTTGATGGCGATCGGAATTCGGAAGGGCTGGTTCGAGCGCGGCATGGGACTCTTGGTAATAGCTGGTATCAGCGCGACACTTTCGGCCCTATATTTTGTCCACAAGGCACGACATCCCGGCTTTGTTCGGGACTTCTGGATCCGCGCAGTCGATCCTACACGCATCGGTGCGGGGTGGTGGTTCGTGGTTCTTTTCCTCCAGTTTGCCCTGAAGATCGCCTCGGTCGTACTCGCAGCGGCGTTCGGGATAGGGGCGCTTGATCAACTTCAGCCAACACAAGCCTTTCTTTCCTCTCCGATAACATTTCTTTTGTTTCTTCTGGTCTTTGGTCCCATTCCAGAGGAACTCGGCTGGCGCGGATATGGTCTCGACGCGCTTCGCACACGCATGAATCTGCTTGAGGCCAGTCTTCTTTTGAGCGTTATATGGGGCATATGGCATCTGCCGCTCGTTTTTGTTGAAGGGTCCTACCAACACGGGCTCCTCGAGTACCCGCCCAGCTTGATCGCCTTCTTTGTTGCATTCTTTCCAACGAGCATACTCATGAGCTGGATCTACTATCGCACCGGACGAAGCACACTCTCAGCCATACTCTTTCATTTTGCCGGAAATGCTGCGGGCGAGATGTTTCACATTGCCCTGCCAACCAGAGTCATCTCAACCGCTCTCGGCTTTCTCGTGGCCGCGGTCGTCCTCTGGAAGGAATGGGATATGTTTACCCAGCGTGAGTTTTGGCTTGACATAGAAGGAACAGAAGCCGTCCCGGCCGCATAGTAATGGGGACGGAGGCAGACCGCGCCGGAGGTAAACCCCGGAGGCAGACCGCGCCGCTGAGACGTGGACCACGCTGCTGCGGTCGCCACGCGCCCCTTCCTCCGTCCCCACTGCACGCTGCTGCGATCGCCACGCGCCCCTTCCTCCGTCCCCACTGCGTCGCACCCGGGCCCCTGCTCCGTCCACCGTCCGGCGTCGTCGCCCCCGAAATGGACTACCTCCGTCCCCGAACCGCCCCCAGTTGCATCAACCTCCGTCCCCCCAACCGCCCAAAGACTCAGGCCCCATCAGCCTCCCCGGACTCAGAATCCACCGCAAAGCGATTCCGGCCCGCGCGCTTGGCGGCATAGAGTGCCTCATCGGCCCGCTTCAGTAGTTTCTCCGCCGCGTCTTCGTCTTTTCCGGCTTCCGGCGAAAGTGTTGCTACACCGAGGCTAAGCGTAACCACGTCCGCCGCGTTCGAATACTCGTGGGGAACGGCCAACACTTCAACGGCCACTCGAAACCGTTCGGCCAACTGTGAGCCACCTTCGGAGTCGGTAGCAGGGAGCAACGCGACGAACTCTTCGCCTCCGTAGCGAGCTACCACGTCCCCAGGTCGCTCGATAGAGGCTTCCAGCGCTCTTGCGAGCTTTTGCAGGCATTCATCCCCGAAGCCGTGGCCGTAGTTATCGTTGAACTGCTTGAAAAAATCGATGTCCATCATAATCACCGAGAGGAATTGCCCCTCGCGCCGGGTACGGCGCCACTCCTTTTCAATCTGGCGGTCGAAGTAACGACGATTGGGTATACCAGTTAAGCCGTCAAGCATGGAGATCTGTTCGAGAAGATCCGTCTTGCGCTTAAGGCGCAAGTGAGTACGCACGCGGGCGCGCACAATGGCGGGATGGAAGGGTTTGGAGATATAATCCGAGGCCCCTAGCAAAAAGCCTTGCTCTTCATCGCTCACCGCGTCGCGGGCGGTAACGAAAATGATGGGGATGGTGCTGGTTGTGCTGTCTTCCTTGAGGCGCTTGCATACTTCGTAGCCGTCGATCCCGGGCATGAGTACATCCAGAAGGATCAAATCGGGTTTCTTTTCTCCGGAAGCAATCGAGATCGCCTTTTCGCCGTTGTTGGCTACCTGGATTCGACACTCGTCTTTGAGAAGATTCGCGAGGGCCTGCACATTGCTCGGCTGGTCGTCCACGATCAAAACGGTCTGTTTGTCGTATTCGGTATTCATGAGCTTTCGATGCCACCTTCTTTGATGAGCGTCTCCAAGTACTCCAGCGCTGCATCGTTCTCCATCTCTCCAACCAACTCTTCGAGCCGCCGGCAACTCTGTTCATCCGTCACACCGCGAAGATACCCGAGTGCACGTTGAAGCGTTGCATCCTCCACGAACTCACTCGCAGCAAGAAGCTGACGCAGACGCTCCACGTCGGCCCGATTGCCGCCCGACCCACCTCCAGGGGACGGAGCCTCCAACCTCTCAAGCACATCCTGTGCACTTTGCAGGGCCTCTGCTAACTCGTTCCGGGTGCCCTCATCCACTGGTTCGCCGGATTTGATGCTCGTCTCGACGCGGGCAGCCAGCTCGTGTAGATCCACAGCCGCCAACGATCCCGCCGAGCCTTTGAGAGTGTGAGCTGTTCGAGCAGCTTCCCCCCAGTTGCCTGACTCCAAATGCTCGAGCAGCGAAGCGAATTTCGTCGGAATGTCCTTTCCGAAGCGAATCAGCAACTTGAGATAGAAGGCCTCATTCCCGTCAAAAAGGCGCAACCCATACTGTAGATCAAACCCAGGCAATGACTCGGGTAAAAGCCGGGACGAGCTTCCGTATGTGAGCGATCCAGGCTCAACTGTCTCGCCGCCAGGCCGATGCATAGCGTCCCCAACGTCGCTGCCCGTGCCGGCGCTGCCGGCGCCACCTCCGTCCCCAGGAACACCGCCGCCGCCGGCCTCCCTCTCCGACCGCCTCTCCGCAGTCTCACCTCCGTCCCCAAGAACGCCGCCGCCGCCACCTCCGTCCCCAAGAACGCCGCCGCCGCCGCCGGCCCCAGGAACACCGAGAACGCTGCCGGCGCCACCTCCGTCCCCAGGAACACCGCCGCCGCC
>JAWLED010000131.1:0-2400 GCA_041686235.1 Spirochaetia bacterium
GACGATGAGCGGTTGGGCGGCCTGGCTGCCGGGGAGGCTTTGTCTGCGCCGATCAATGAGACGCCGTCGGCTGTTGATGCGCTCTCGCCTGCGGTCCCGGCGGTGCGATTTGTAAACGCCCTGTTTTATGACGCGGTTGAGGCGCGGGCTTCCGACGTTCACGTGGAGGCCCGCGCGAGTGAAAGCCGCATACGGTACCGCATCGACGGAATGCTCCACACGGTGCGCACCTACGCGGCGGTGGACTTCTCGCGTGTGGTATCGCGGCTCAAGGTAATGTCCCGTGTTACCGCGACGGAGCGCAGGTTGCCTCAGGACGGACGGTTTTCCTTCGAGGCGGGCGGGCGGAGTTACGACGTGCGCACGAGCTTTGTGCCGTGCCACGGCGGGGAGTCGGTGGCGATTCGGCTGTTGGACACCGCCGCCGATACTCGGGGTTTGCGTGAGCTCGGGCTGCGCGATGAGCAAGCGACCATACTCGAGCACATCAGCCCCGGCTCGGGCGGGCTCATCATGATATCGGGGCCGACCGGAAGCGGAAAGACGACCACGGTGCATGCGCTGTTGAGGCGCTACTGTGACGGTCGGCGAAAGATCCTTGCAATCGAGGATCCGGTTGAGTACCGCATTCCGGGGGTGGTGCAAGTGCAGATTCGCCGCGAGATCGGACTGGATTTTGACGGGGCACTGCGGCGTGCGCTTCGCCACGACCCGGACATTCTCATGGTCGGCGAGATCAGAGACTCCGAGACGGCAACGCTTGCGGTGCGCTCGGCGCTCAGCGGCCACCTCGTGTTCTCTACGGTACACACCGAGCATATCGACGGCATCACCGCGCGCCTCGAGAACCTCGGTGTGCCGCAGTATCTGCTCGAGGAGGTCATGGCGGCGCGGGTATCACAGCGGCTGATGCGTCGGGTGTGCGCGGAGTGCGCCGCCGTGCGTGTCGCTTCTCCCGCTGAGCGTGAGCGGGCGCATCGGGCCGGTGTCGCGCTCCACACGGTTCGCGAAGGGGCGGGGTGCCCGCGGTGTCACCGCACCGGCTACCGCGGAAGGCTCGGCGTGTTCGAGGTGAGTCGATCGCGCCACAGTCGGGGTGACCGGCTGCCGGCACAGGCGTGGACGGCGGTTGCCCGCGGAGAGACCACGCCGGGTGAGGTCTCCCGGGCGGTCGCAGAGGCGCCGGCAAGGGGGCGCGGATGATGGGCGTGTCGACCAGCGGGACGAGGACAAGGCCGACGACGAGGGGGACGGGCGGCAGGGTCTTGAGCGCGTTTTACGGGGACCTTGCCCGCCTGCTCGAGGCCGGACTCACCCCGCAGGAGGCGCTTAGACTGCTGTCTCGCGAAGCCGGCGACGCGCAGACGGCCGAGTTGTGCGAAGAGCTTGCACACCGCGCCGAGGAAGGCGAGCCGCTGTCGATCGCCCTCTCCTCGGCAGCTGCGGCAATTCCGGTCTCTCATCGCACGCTCGTGTACGTGGGAGAGTCGAGCGGGGACCTCGAGGGCGTTCTCTCCTCGCTCTCCGCCTTTCTCGAGCGCGACAGGCGCGCCCTCTCGAGAGCGATTTCGGCAAGCGTGTATCCGGCAGTCATCCTCGGGTTGCTTCTCGGTCTTTCGCTCGTGTTTGCGCTCTGGGTCTTGCCGAGTCTCGCAACGGTGGCCGAGGTACTCGACCCCGAGGCCGGCATCCGGATCCGCACCCATGGGCGGGTTCTCCTGGCGATCGCCGCGGCGGGTTCCGTGTCGGCAAGCCTCGCCGTCGCGGGGGCGGTGGTGTGGGCGCGGGGTGCCCGTCGAGGCACCCACGGCGGGCGAAGGCTCGACCAGGGGCTCATGAGCACGCCCGTATTCGGGACGCTTTTGAGAACCCGGAGGCTCGCGCAGCTCTTTTTTGCCCTCGAGCTCCTTTTGGGACGCGGCGCCACCGCCGAGGAGGCGTTTCCGGTGGCCGGAGAGACCGTCGAGGGGGCGGCATGGGGCTTTGAGTGTGGGCGGATAGAAACGCGGCTTCGCGAGGGCGAGCGCCTCTGCGAGGTCGTCTCGGACTCGCCGTTGATGCCACGGGTGGCCGGGGTGCGGCTCTGCATAGCCGAGGCCGGAGCACCGCTTTCGGGCATTTGCGCAGAGCTTCGCAGGTATTTCGAGCAGGAGTTCGACCGGGCTCTGGAAACGGCAACTGCGGCCGTAGAGCCCGTGCTCATCGCCGTTGCCGGGGCGGCGTTTGCCCTGTTCGTGACCATGGGGGTGCTGCCGGTGCTCAGCTCGTACATGGGACTCGTGTCGTAGGTGAAGCGGAGTGCTTACAGGAGGAAGCATGCGGAAACGGGTGACGCAAAACGGCCGGGCCCGAGCGGGCGGGCGGCCAAAGAAACGGGCCCGAGCAGATGGGCGGCCAAAG
>JAWLED010000131.1:2500-5526 GCA_041686235.1 Spirochaetia bacterium
GGGCGGCCAAAGAAACGGGCCCGAGCAGATGGGCGGCCAAAGGGACGGGCCCGAGCGGGCCGGATGCGAGGTGAGTGGACGCGAACGGCGTGGGTGCCGCGCCTCCTAAAAGACGAGCGAGGGTGGACGTTCCTCGAGACGCTCATCGCAATCACGGTCATCGTGACCCTAACGAGCACGGTCGGCGTGGTGGGTTTGCGGTTCATTGGTGAGGCGCGCCGCATATCGGCGCGCAGCCAGATCGAGAGTTACGCCCTTGCCCTCAACGCCTACGCGATGGACAACGGCAGTGTGCCGAGCGAGGCGCAGGGACTGGGCGCGCTGTGGCAAAAACCCCGGCTCGAGCCGGTGCCGCCGCAGTGGAACGGCCCGTACGTGAGGCGGGAGATCGCGCCGGACCCCTGGGGGCGCGCCTACGAGTATCGCGTACCCGGGCCCGAGGGGCTTGCGTTCGGCATCGTTTCGAGGGGTGCGGACGGGCGACCGGGAGGCGATGGTGATGCTGCCGATGTGTTTTCGTGGAAACAGTAAGCGCGGTGATTCTCGCCAAACGCCGCCGGCGGGCGATGCGGGTTTTGTGCTGTTGGAGGCGGTTGTGATGATCCTCGCTCTTGCGGTGCTTTCATTCGCACTCTACTCGCTTCTCGGGGCTGTGGGCGAGGGCGCCGAGCGGGTCGAGGCCTCCTTTGCCGAATGGGAACGGCGGAAGAGCAGTCGCATCGAGGACGAGATGCGCGTGTTCGTGGGCAACGACACGTGGGCTGAGCATTTCGGGAGTGGGGATGAACAACGCGGGCGATGAACAGGGGTATGTGCTCGCCGAGGCGCTTACCGTGGTGGCGGTCGTAAGCGCCCTCGCGCTTGTAGGAGGAGCGTCGCTTGCCGGTGAGCTTCGCCGGTTGGACGAGCGGGTTTCCGAGCTCGCGTGGCGCCGACAGTACGCGACATTCGCGCGAGCGGCTCAAGCGGCGAGCGACCGCGTCGAGTTACCGTTCTATCTACTGCGACACGAGGAGGTCCTCGAGCGGACCGCGGGGCGTGTTGCCGTAGGGTATGTCGACCGGGTTGCCACGCGCCGGCTCGAAGTGGTGGCGCGCGATGCCGGTAGGCACCCGCGCGCGCCGGTGGCGGTGGAGCTTCGCGTTGGCGGTGTTGTGACCGCAGAGCTCAACGGGTTGGAATCGGCTCGGGTGATGCCCTGGGTAGGCGGGGAAGAGCTTTTGTGGGGGCTCGCGGTAACCATCACCCCGCGCGACGGATCGGCCCGTCGGTTCTATCTGCGCTTTGGGACCCCCGGGGGGACAATATGAGGCGTGCTGTGGTCGCGGACAATGATGCCGGATCGCTCTCGCTTGTCGCGGCCCTGGTGCTTCCGTCGCTGCTGGTGGCCTCGATCTCGGTGGGAGGGCTGCTTCTTGCAGGCGAAACATGGGTCTCCCGCATTACGGGCGAACAGGACGCGAGGGGCGAAGCGCTTGAGACCGTAGAGGAGGCGCTCGCGCTTCTCGAACGCGATTCCTCCCCGGCGGCCCACTCGCGACATGATCCGCTGTGGCGCCGCGGGTGGCCGGACACAGAGGTGACGGAAATCAGCGCCGAGGTTCGCTCGCCACGCGAGGACGGTCGTCTCGCCCGAAGTGGAGACCGATACGGATTCGACGATGGATATCGTCTTGTGAACGTGAACACCGCCTCCCAAGAGCGCATGCTCGCGGTGGCCGCCGCACGGCTCCCGGCGGGGGTGAGGCCTCGAGTAGCTCTGGAAAGGGTCTTTCGCGCTCGCGCCCGCGGCGAGAGCTTCACCCCCGAGAGCTTGCAACTCGCACTCAGCGACCACTATCTCGACCTGCACCCGGTTCTCACCGCTCGGCCCCCTATCAACGCAAATACGGCACCGCGTGAGCGGCTCCATTCGGTCCTCGAATACGCGGGATACGCCGGCAACCACAACGCGGTGGTTTCCCGCATTATTGCCGCTCGCCGCGAGAACGAGATCGACGTCTACGACCTGCGAGAGATGTTGATCGAGCTCGGGGTAGGCGAGCCGGTACTTCACCTCCTCGGCGTTCGGTCGCAGGGTGCGCGCCTTCACATTGAGAAAAGGGGGCGTAGCTACGAGGCGGTGATCGTATGGGTTCCACCGAATGACGGCGGGAATGGCCGCCGGTGGGACGACAAAGAGGAACGAGGCAGCTTCCGGCTGGTGCGATTTGCGGAGGTGGTGAGGTGAATAGCTCCAATACCGGCGGGGAGAAGAGACCCGGGCGTACGCGGCGAACTCGTCGGGTCCTCGCGCACGCGAAAGCCGGTCGAAGAGACCGAGTAGTCATTGACCCGCGGGTGATGGTGTTTGCTCAGCTCACGCTCGACGGCTCTCTCGGCGGTCGCCGCCGGGGAGGGACGAACGGCGAGCTACAGACACGCATCTCGCAGGAGCTCGAGAGACGACATCCCGAGGGCGCCGGGCGGCTTCGGGTAAGCTATTTCGTGTATCGACGGCGCCGACAATCGAGGGTGCTGTGCTTTGGCGTCCCGCAATGGATTGACCCTAACGCGGTTTGCATGGCGGCTCTGGTGCCGATGCGAGTCCTTGTTCGTCGCCGGGTCGTCGTCTTTTACGCGGGGGACGGATACCTCGGCTGCGCCTGTTTTGACCGCGGAATACCCCACAATATCAGAGGTGTCGCGCGCCGCCACACGCCCCGGTGGACGCTCGAACGCGCACTCGCCGTCATCCCCGCCGATTTCCAGTCCGCCGAAACATATCTGCTCATCGGGAACAAAGCGCCGTCGGCAGCAGATGGAGAGCTTGTCCGGGAGGCGTGCCGGCTCGGTATTCGCACCGTGGGCGAGAGGCGGGTAGTTTCGAGTGATCCGAAGTTGACCGGCAAAAAAAGGAAGCCGAGCGGCCTGAGGCGCCCGTCGGTTCTCATAGCCGCGAACATCGGTCTCGTCGTGCTCCTCGCCGCCGCGCTTGCCCCGGCCTCCGGGCCGGCGCCCGGCGCCACGCGGGGCGACCCTCGGGA
>JAWLED010000132.1:0-5520 GCA_041686235.1 Spirochaetia bacterium
AGGCGAGCTACGCACCGCGCCGCGCCGGGCGGCGCCCCATGGCCAGCTACGCCGTGGCGCCACACCCGGGGCCGGCCGCGAACTACGCCGTCCGCCCGGCGAAATGCGCCGCGGCGCGGGAGATCATTTCGGTGAAGAAGCGGTCCACCTCGCTCGGAGCCTCTGAGTCCGTTGGGAAGGGGCGCTCGTGCGCGTACTCGTAGGGCGGGTCGGCGGTGTCTACCTCCATGAGCATTGTCCCGTCTGCGGTCTGCCAGGACGCGGTGATGCCGGCCGGCGGAAACACGCGGTCTTTCATCATCGCGAGGGCGGTCATGCGGTGCCCCACGGTGCGGGCAGCCCGTTCTCGAACGGCGCGCATCGGCTCTGTAAGGAGGAGGCTCTTGGCGGTTTCTACCTCCCACACCCCGCCCTGCAACGCCTGTACGCCGCGCGGAACCGTGGGTTCGGAGTCGGCGAGGAGACGCTCTGAAAAGCGGTGCAGTGCCCGGTGTGCCTCGCTATCCATGATTGCCTTCGAAACGGGCTGGGTTTGGTCCATGACCGAGCCGCCACAAAAGAGAAACGCACGGCTGTCGGCAAAGAGTCCGGCTGGGTCCGAGAGGAGCAGCAGTTGGCTGAGCATCGCGCCGATGGAATAGCCGAACACGTCTACGCGGGCGCCTTCGGTGAAGAGCTCGTGCGTACCGGACTTGATGCTGCGGACGAGGTCGGTCACGTCGTAGTAGCTTTGCAACCCCGAGGTGAGAAAGCGGTGGGGGGCGAAGTGCACCCGGTGGCTGAGGGCGGCGTTGACGAACGAGCTTGCCTCGACTCCCGGGAACAGGCGCTTTCGCTCGTGCGATACCGTGATCATTTCCCGCGGGTTCGACCACACGCGCGGTGCGCGGTTCATGTGAAAGGCGATGGGAAACAAGATGACCGGCCGGCCGGTTTGCTCTGCGAGGCGATGCGCCCACGGCAGGTACTTACTCCATGACTTTTCGTTGAGCCCGTGGAGCAAAACGATTGCGCGGTCGAAACGCGCTGTGGCCGGCTTCGGCACGAACACCGGATAGCGGAAGCGCAGATTCTCCGGCACGTCGCGGTCGGAGGGTTGCAGACGGTGGAAAAAGTTGCGTTCCGAGTAGGGGAACCGCTCGATATGCTCGGAAACGATGTCTCGATACGCGGAATCGGTGTTCCGTGCGTCTTCGGCGGGGTGGACGCGCCAATTCGCCGAGCTGAATGGATAGCTCACGAGCTCGAGGGGCGAGCCGGTGTCCGGCTCTACATCGATGTGGTCGGCCGCGGCGGCGCCGGTGTGGCCCGCGGTTCCGGTGTGGTCGGCCGCGGCGGCGCCGGTATGGCCGCCGGTTCGACCGTCGCCGAGGTCGAATACGCGCTCGAGCGTATCGCAAAGGGTTTGATATGTGCCTACCGTGGCGTGAGTGCTCATTCTGTTTCCTCCGTTTTTCGCTTCTCATTCTTTCGTTTTAAATCCGCGATGAGCTTCTTGTGCTTGTTGAGAAGCTTTTCCCACCTCTCGATCCCGTTTCGAAGTTGAGTGGTGGTCTGAAAAAGCTTGTCGATCTCGCTCTGCATCTCGCCCAATTTCCGGTCCGCCTCGGCGGCCGGGTAGTACGACGGATTATCGCGAAGCACGACGAAGTCTCGAAAGTAGTCGGATACTTGTTTGATCTGGTCGAGCGAGTAGCCGAACAGTTGTAGGTCCTGAATGAGATGGCAGAGATACACGTACTGCTCGTTATAGAGGCGGAACCCGCCCTCGCTGCGCGCATCCGCTTCGATGATTCCCTTCTCTTCCCAGTGTTTGATGGTACGCGGACTTACGCCTACGCTTTCGGCCAGCGCGCCGACGGTGAGGAGGTTCTCCATTTCAGAGCGGCCGCTCGATCGCCTACCGGTGTCGGGCAAGCCAACCTTTCGGAGGATCTTTTCGACCTCGTCCTCTCCGTAGCCCATCTGTAAGAGGCGCTTGACGTGCGAGACCCGCTCGATGACCGACTCGCTGAAAAAGGGGGCGCCGGTTGAGCCCTTGCCGTCGGGGTGTACCAACCCCGACTCTACCCACCGGTGGAGGACCTCCGGGTCGATACCTGCTCGCTCTGCAAGCTCTCCCGCGGTGAAAACCGTTCGTTCAGACAAATGAACTCCTAACGTGCGCGTATACTTGCAAAATACCATACGTGCACGTATATGTTATGTATAATAAGCGGTATTAACCTACACGTCAACGACTATTTTTCAATTTCCGTCGATCCGTTTGACCCCACCACGGGAGTATCTCTACTTTCTTACTATGAAGATGTACGCGAAGAGAACAGTATTCGGAGGACCGTTTGCTCGATCCATGGTTGTGCTTGCGGTGCTCGTGTTTGCGGCCGTGCCGTTCGCATTTGCCCAAAGCAGCGGTGACGGCGGTGACGACGGCAGTGGTCCGGGAGCAGACCAGGGCGGCCCCGACGTTTCCGTCTCAGAGGATGAGCTCGAGAGCTTTGCCGCGGCCCTCCAAGAGGTGCAGGTCCTGCGTCAGGAAATGGCTGAGGAGACCCAGCAGATGGTAAATGACTCCGAGTTGGGCCAACAGCGGTTCGAGGATATCTATCGCTCCGAGCAGGGTGGTACCGAGCTCGACGAGGAGCCCACCGACACGGAGAACGAGCAGTTCGAAGCGCTCATGTCGGATATCCAAGAGCTCCAGCAGGCTTCCAACGAAGAGATGGTGGAAGTCGTCGAGGAGGAAGGCTTGTCCGTGAATCGTTTTAACGAAATCGCGCAGGCCATTCAGCAGGATCCCGAATTGCAGCAGCAGTTTCAGCAGATGCAGGGCCAGGGAAGCGGCGGCTCCGGTTCCTGAGTCGAGCTTCCGGGGCGCCGGCCCCGAATCGCGTAGCGCAAGGGGGCGAAGCGGCACCCCGCAGGGCCCGCAGCGGGCGCCCGGCGACGCGGAGCAAGCCGAAGGGGCGCCCGCGGCTCGGCGGGCCCGAGGAGTACGAGCGGAGCACCCGGTCCCCGGCGGCCGTCGCGATGCGCGGGGCGCCGGGGATGCGCCCGCGGCTCGGCTTTTTCGCCTTTACCTCCTTCCTGTAGCGTGACATAATCCGCTCCATATAAAAACGAGTGGGAGCGCGCCGCACGCGCGGTTGCGGGTGTCCCACGTAGGAAAGGGGCCCGTGGTCCTCGAACAGAATACGCTGAGCATCGTAGTGGTTGTGGTCTCGCTTATGTCCGCAGTGGTTATGTGGCTGCTGTGGCGCATCAACTCCGAGACCAGCGGCACGGGGATGTGGGCGGCCGCCGCCGTTGCCGCCGCGATTGGGTTTTCCTCTATCCCGTTTCGGCCGATCATCGGCATCGGCTGGATGAACTTCATTAACAACGCCTTCGCGCTCTCCTCGGTCCTCCTTATCCTCGAAGGCATCCTTCGATTTCGGGATTTCGGGAATCTCGACCGTCGCTTTCGGTGGATCGGCGGGATTATTGTCGGCTTCATTGTGCTTTCCTGGTTTACTCGAAACGACGCAACGCTGCGCTCCACTCTTCATGATCCGTTGTTCGTGACGATGCTCGTGCTGTGCGCAGTTTCTTTGCTTTACCGCGTCGAAGGCTTGCAGCTGCGAACGCACCTGTTAACGGCGGCCGGCGCGATTCTGCTTGCCGGTGGTACGGCCTACCGCTGGTACCTTGCCCTCGCAGGGGCGCTGGGAGGCGATACAACCGGGGCCGAAATCTTAGGACTCATCTTTGTGCTGGTGATCGTGTGGACCTTGGCGTGGACCTACGGGCTGAGTATGGCGATGAACTTTCGCAATCAGCGAGAGCTTGCTGTGGAACGTGAAGCGGCTGAGAGGGCGAATAGGCTGAAGAGCGAGTTTCTCGCCCATATGAGCCATGAGATACGCACCCCCCTGAACGGCATCATAGGAATGTCCCGGCTCCTCGCCGAGTCGAGCCTGGACGACAGTCAGCGGGACCACGCCGGTATCGTTCACGATTCGGCCGTATCATTGCTGGGATTGATCAACGACATACTGGATCTCTCGAAAATCGAGGCCGAGCGGATGCAGATCGAGCACATTGTTTACGATTTGCCCGCCGAAGTGGAGGCCGGCGTTAGCCTATTTCGTGTGCAGGCGCAGAGAAAGGGCATAGATCTGAGCGTCCACATCGATGACGAGCTTCCGCGTTACGTGCGAGGAGATCCGGTTCGTTTTAGGCAGGTGTTCGTTAATCTCCTCGGTAACGCCGTTAAGTTTACCGAGCGCGGAGAGGTCTCGGTTCGGCTCGCCGCGGAGCAATTGCCGAGCGGGGACGCGGCGATCTCGTGCACGGTGCGCGACACGGGACCCGGCATCCCGAACGGAAAGGTCGACCACCTCTTTGAGAGCTTTGTGCAGTCCGACGGATCCCACGCGCGAAAATACGGCGGCAGCGGCCTCGGGCTGACGATTTCCAAACGTCTCGTAACGATGATGAACGGACGGATGCGCGTCGAAAGCCGCGAGGGCGAGGGGAGTAGTTTCGCCTTTATCGTCCCCCTCGAGCTTCCTCGAGAGGATGATGAGCTCCCCCCGGAAACCGCCGAGGGGTCGTCGCACGGCGGGGGCGGTTCAACGCACCCGGCTCGCTTCTCCGACGCGGAGTTCTCCGAGGCGAAATCCTCCGACGCGGAATCCTCCGACGCGGAAGATCGGCGTACGCCGGAGGCGGGTGGGCGGCCGCTTCGCATATTGGTCGTGGAAAACGAGCGCATCAACCAGAAGCTTACCCGACTTCTGCTCGAACGCCGGGGCTGGAGCGCTACCTCGGCCTACAACGGGCAGGAGGCGTTGCAGGTGCTCGAGACCGAAACCTTTGACCTCGTACTGATGGATGTGGAAATGCCCGTTATGGACGGCATGGAGACCACCGTGGAGATCCGAAGACGCGAGAGCTCGACGGGCGCCCACATACCTATTGTTGCTATGACCGCTCACGCCATGCATGGAGACCGGGAGCAGTTTCTCGACGTCGGCATGGACGACTACGTCTCGAAGCCGGTCGACCCGACACGCCTGTACCGCACCGTCGAGGGTCTCCTGCAATCGTAGAAGAACGCGTGCCGGCCCCGAATCGCGTAGCGCAAGGGGGCGAAGCGGCACCCCGCAGGGCCCGCAGCGGGCGCCCGGCGACGCGGAGCAAGCCGAAGGGGCGCCCGCGGCTCGGCGGGCCCGAGGAGTACGAGCGGAGCACCCGGTCCCCGGCGGCCGTCGCGATGCGCGGGGCGCCCGCGCGGCGCGCCGTTAGCGGCTACCGGGGCGGTCGGCGGTAGCGCCCGGGGTCAGCCGGCGGCGCGGTCGGTCGGCGCCGGCGCGGGCGGTGCCGGGTTAGCGGCCCGCCGGGGATGCGCCCGCCGGGGATGCGCCCGCCGGGTTAGCGGCCCGCCGGGGATGCGCCCGCCGGGGATGCGCCCGCCGGGCTGTGTTGGTTGCCGCCAGTGGAGGCTGTGCCCGCCTCTCACGTCTCGAGGGACGGCTA
>JAWLED010000044.1:0-3066 GCA_041686235.1 Spirochaetia bacterium
CGGATTCTCGGGTGGGTGTATCACCACCGGGCGTTTCGAACCCGCAGTGCGATTCGCGGCCCCATTCTGTGGCAGTGGCTTCGGATGCACACCACCCCCTTGGAGCGAAGACGCGCGTACTTGCCGGAGTTTCTGCTTACTTGAGCGGCGAAGCGCTCGAGCCGAGCGGCGCGCGCGAATACCGAGACTACGGCATTCGAACGCCTACCCCCAAGGTTCGGACCACTAATCGCTATTTGCCGACACAGAAGTGTGAAAACATCGTATTGAGTACGTCCGCGGAGGTAACCTCGCCGGTAATCTCGCCGAGCGCATTCACCGCCTCGCGGATGTCGAGCGCGACGGCATCCGGCGCGACTCCTTCCCGCTCGGCTTCCTCGACGAGACCGAGCGCCTCGGCCGCGCGGTCGAGCAACTCCCGCTGTCGGGTCGACTCGATCACCGGCTCGCCGGACACCGACACGTCCTCGGGGAGCACACGCCGTCGGACCTCGCCCAGCAGCTCTTCCAGGCCCTCGCCGCTTGCAATGCTCACCGGAACAAATCCTCGGGGGGCGGGAGCATCACTCACGTCGATCTTGTTCCACACGCCGAGCAGGTCCCCATGCTCTTCCATCATCCGTCGATCTCCGTCATCGAGCCCAACGGAGGCGTCCACCACGTAGAGCACGAGCGCCGCCGTCTGCACGACGTTTCGACTGCGGCGTATGCCCTCCTCCTCTATTGCCTCCTCCGCCGCGCGCAGCCCGGCGGTGTCTATGAATCGCACCGGCACCCCGTCGAGGGACACCACCGCTTCGATATAGTCGCGGGTGGTGCCGTGGGTCTCCGAGACGATCGAGCGTTCCTCGCGCAGCAGCACATTGAAGAGCGATGATTTCCCGGCGTTGGTCGGCCCGGCGATGGCGCACACCACGCCTTCCTGATAGATGCGACCGGTGCGGTAGGAAGCGGCAAGCCGCTCGATGCGCTCGCGGATAGACGAAACCGCCTCGAGAGAAATCGGGGGGACATCCACCTCGTCGTCGGGGTAATCGAGGCCGAGCTCTACCCCCGCGAGGAGCTCCACGAGCTCTCCCTTGAGCGCTTCGATCCTCCGGTGCACCGAGCCGGCGAGTCGGTGGACGGCGAGCTCGTGGGCCCGAGAGGTTGATGCGGCCACCACTTCGTGGACCGCTTCCGCCTCGGTGAGGTCCATCTTGCCGGCGAGAAACGCCCGCAGCGTGAACTCACCGGCCTCCGCCCGGCGGAAGCCCGCACGGTACAAAAGGGAGAGAATCCGCTCCACCCCGGCGGGACTGCCGTGCGAAACAATCTCCGCACCCTCCTGTCCGGTATAGCTTCGCGGCTCGCGAAACACGAGCACCACCACCTCGTCGACGGTGGCGCCGGTTTCGGGGTCCACGATGCGACCGTAGACCGTGCTGTTTCCCGGAGCGCCCAACAAGCGTTTCGGGGCGCTGAACACGTGAGAGAGAAGCTCGACTGCTCCGTCGCCGGCGGTACGAACGACGGCAAGCGCGGCGTGGCCCATTGCAGTCGCCGGCGCGGCAATGGGCTCGCGGGGCACGGTGTGCGTCATTGTCTCCAAACTGTAGCGACTTCGCCCCCGCCGTTCAAGGCGCGCCGGCAGGCCTTGGACGGCTCGCCGCCGCGCCGGCAGGCGCGCCGGCACGCAGAGCCGCGCCCGCCCCCCGGATCCCGGCCACCTATTGGCTTTAATTGCCCTCGGCGTGCTAAGATCGGCCACGGAGAACAGGAGAGCGATGATAGAAGCACCGGACTTATCGGATTTGGAACCGAAGGACGCAAAACGTGTCGTCCTCGACTACATAGTCACCCTGAAGAAGACCCGAGAAAAGCGAGACGAGCTCAAACAAGAGTTCGAGCGCTGGGAGAAGCGTCACCGACTCGCCGAGGAAAAGGGTGAAGAGCAGCTCGCCTCCGAGGCAATGACTCGAGCCCGTCAAGCGGTAGAGGAACACGAGCGGCTCGGCTCCGAGGAGCGGGAGCTCGAAGTGGTCGTGGAGACCATGCGGAAACAACTGCGCTCACTCGAGGGACGTCCCCGCCGCAGCGTCGATGCTGAGGGCCTGCTCTCCCAGCTCGAGGGTGTCGTCGGCACGGATAATCAAACCAAAGAGTCGATCGGCGCGCTCGAGGCGGAGGCCGAGCTCGAGCGCTTGAAAAAACGGCTCAGCTCCGAACCCGACTCAACTGCGGACGCGAGCGGCGAGTCGAGCCCGAACACGAGCTCGAGCTCGGATGTGGAGGAGTAGCTGGTGGCACGACGAGCGCTCTTCCCGGGGGTGTCGCGTCCCCTCATATTTGCTCACCGCGGATACTCCGCTCGAGCACCCGAAAACACGATGCCGGCGTTCCACCGGGCGGCCGACGCCGGCATCCCCGGCGTAGAGCTCGACGTACATCTCTCGCGGGACGGAATACCCGTGGTGGCGCACGATGCGGATCTTCTCCGGCTTGCCGGTGTAGACGCCGCGCTCGGAGAGCTCACCGCCGAGGAGCTCGCGCGGGCCGATGTGGGCTCTTGGTTCTCGGCTGAGTTCGCCGGAACCGGCGTCCCCACGCTTGACGAGCTATTCGAAACGTTCAAAACGAGCTTCTACTATGACGTGGAAATCAAACACTCCGGCGGCGATCCCTCCGCGCTCATCGAGGCGGTGCTCTCCTGCATCGATCGGCACGCGCTCACCTCGCACGTGCTTATCTCCTCGTTTCATCCGGCGGTTGTAGCTCGGGTGCGACGCGCACACGGGCTGCTGCCGGCCGCTCTCATCTTTTCGGCGCATCGGCAGGTGCCTCTCGCACTGCGCCGTGGCCAGGGGAGATATCTCTCCATGCCCGATGTCCTCAAACCGCACTGGGCGGAGCTGCTGCGTCCCTCCGCGCGTATTCTCGGTCCCCTCGACACACGCCCGCGAATCGTGTGGACCGTGGACGGCGCAGAGGCACTCGATGCCTTGCAAGGCGTGGGGGCAAGCTACGAAGGCATCGTCTCAAACGATCCGGTTGCAGCACAGAGGCGCTGGGTCGGCGGGTAGCTGT
>JAWLED010000044.1:3166-6328 GCA_041686235.1 Spirochaetia bacterium
GGCGGGTAGCTGTCGGCGGGGAAGCGCCCCACTGCTCAGGGAAGGCGGCGGGAAAGCTCGTGAGCGAACTTTGCGCCTAATCCGCGAAAGGCAGCGGCAATTGCTCCGGATGGGGTGTTGCCCCTGCTTCTCTGTACGAGGCGTTGGCGATAGAGCTCATCTCCGCTGTCGAGGTCCACGGCTCTGAGATCTCCCTGAACTTCTACCGAAACATTTTCCGACTCTTCGAACTCGGTAATCGAGGCCGTGCCCATAACAACCCGCCCATAATCGCCCTCGGCGCGGCGGCGGACGAGGCTCAGCCGACCTCGCTCACCAAGCCGCAGAAATTGTTCTGCACCGAGATCAACGGGCGAAGCCTGAAAGTCACGTTGCTCCAACCCATGCAGAAGCGCGCGCTGGGTCGACAAGCTGCCGGTGGGATTACCGGCCGTATCTATGTCTACGATGAATACGCCGGTGGGAACCTCTGCGGCGCGGGAATAGGCGCGGTACTCTAAGAGTGCGTTATTGCTGCGCGCGCGCTGCACTAAATCCGTTACGCTTTCGGACACATCGTTTGTCGGAGCTGGGTCAAAAAACGGAGCAGGCGCCATTGAAACGGTGTAGGTTCCTTCAATCTGCGGTGTAGGCGGAGTAAACGTCACCCGTCCGTCTTGAGCACTTTCTTCGTAGCGGACGTCCCTCTCGAGGTTTTCCTGCTCGTCATATCTCTGGTAGCTCATTGCAATCGGCATACCTGCAATGGGCTCCCCCCGTTTCGTGTCCACCACCGAGGCAATCAGCGATGAGTCGAACGGGCGGCCCAGACGGCTTTCGATACCGTCTTGCTCTACCTCGATCTCTATCCGCTCGAGTAGTTCTCGTGCGCCGCGGGTCGCCGTTTCAGAGGTCTCAGCTGCATAGGGAGTGCCGGCGGTCTCGTGTATCGCTTTTCCGTAATCGCGAAGCGCATCGAGTAGTCGGTCATCTTCCGCTTTCTCACGCGCCCGCCGCTCGAGCAGCGGTCCCGGGTTTCCCCCCGGCACCGAACGGGCAAGTGCCAACTCCGCAACGTCCAACGTGTCACGCTCGACCGAGACATGCAGCCACCTCACCGTGGTGCCCTCCGATCGAGACTTCCCGCGTCGCTCTACGCGGATCCCGAGATGCGCTTCTCCATCGGCGACGCTCACCTCGACCCTCGTGCCCGACTCTCCGCCGGCTGCGGAGGCGGAGCCGGCGTCGGCCGGGGAGTCGGCCTCTGCCCCGGAGCCGGAGTCGGCCCGGGAGCCGGAGATCATCGCTTCCACGAGCTCCTTGCGAAGCTCAGTTACCGGCGAGGAGTCTAACTGAGCCTCGGCCCCGAGCGAGAATCGGTTGATGATCGCGTCGGCTGCCGTCTCTGCCGCCTCGCTCGACGAGTCTCCGGAAGCTACGAAGTGCAGCCGGCGTTCGTCGTCTACCGAAGGCGAAATCGACCAGTACGGAGGTGAGCCGGCGGGCTCACTTACGCAGCCTCCAAGCAACAGCGCGAGGAACGCTGCGGCCATCCAGATACGGGCAGCCGCGCATCGCATTACAAACGATCCCGGTCACCGACGGCTCCATCGTCCGATCCGGCGCCGTCTATCCACTCCCCCGGCGTAACCGAGGCGACACGCTCTGAATCGCGGTACACGAGTACCGAGTCAACATGCGCGAAGCCACCGCTCGAGGGGCCGATCAGCTGCGGTTCGATACGTTCGAGTGGCTCGCCTCGCACCGGCACGCGCAGTTCCCCGCCTTCGGTGGAGACAATGAGCGTCTCCCCGTTGAGATCAAGGCGTAGCCGTAGCGAGGAACCCGCCGAGAAGCTCTCCGTCGCACCGGTCCAATCACTGAGCTCTCCCGAACCGTCGACCGAGAACAGCCGGGTGCCCTCCTGGGCGAACGCGAGAACCGGCGGAGAGGCACTCGACGCCTCCGACAAATCCAACTCAAATATCAGCGCGTCATCAGCTACCGAGACCGATGGGAGCCCGGCCGTGCTGCCTGCCTCGAGGGCAAGCATGCCCTGCTCGACTCCCACGTTCCCGTCTATATCAACATCCGACGGAACGCCGCTGTCGTCGAAGCCTTCTGCATACACAAGCGCAGAGCCGAGCTCGCGCTCACGCGCGTTGCGAAACATGTCGGAATAGATGGATGGGTTGCCCGAGGAGTCGCGGAAATACACACCAAACTCATCGACAATGCCGACGAACCCGTTTTCGCCTCCGACTCTCGTTACGCCGGAACGAGTGCTCCAGGGACCGCTTGATTCTTGCTCGGAAAAACCGACGGAGAGGACACTCTCGGAGAAATAGTGGCCGTCGGCGTACCATCGCACGCGGGTCTGCGTCTCCCCTGGTATGACGCCAATGCTCATATTGATCGGCTCACCCACGGTGAATACCGGATCGTCGGGACTGCCCGTGTCGGTAGTGCCGGCGGAGCTCAAAGCAAGTGTCGGCACGCCGCGTTCGTCCACACGGAGCTCGAGCTCAAAATTCCGGTCGCCGGCTACATTATCCTCGTTGTAGCTCTCCTGCGAGGAGTTGTCTTGGGCGGAGCCGTCGCGCGAAGCTTGCCCCTCGAAGGACTGCAGCGTGACGAGACGCCGCTCGCCGGAAAGCTCGTCGAGGCGCACGCGTAGGTTCACGGAGAACCGTGAAAGCGCGCCCGAGCGAAACGGCACGAGGAGACGAGAGATCTCAAACCCCGATTCGCCGTCGAGCTCGTAGCCAAAGAGCCGCTCGGAGACACGGAGCCTCGGGGAACCGATCGATTGCGCCACGAACGGTTCGTCGCCGGTCAATTCACTGCCCACGCCGGTGTCCTCGGCGGAGCCGTCGAAGTGAAACAACGCAAGGTACTCGTCCGCGGGGCCGAAGGATTTTTCTTGCTCGTCGGCTTCGCCGCGCACAAACAGACGAGACTCTCGAGAAACCGGTGCAGGCCCCTCGTATTCACCGGTCGGCTCCCCATGCGGGAAGAGTTCCAGGGTCACCGTGTAGGCACCCGAGTCCGAAGGCGCCTCGATCGTAATCTGGTCCGCTCCATCCGCGAGCAAACCTTCATGTATGGTGCTGTCTTCGAGCCTCCAGCGCAGCCACACCGAGTCCGTGGCAGCCGCCCCCTCAGAGTCCGAGTCAGAGTCCG
>JAWLED010000044.1:6428-24047 GCA_041686235.1 Spirochaetia bacterium
CCGCGAGCAAACCTTCATGTATGGTGCTGTCTTCGAGCCTCCAGCGCAGCCACACCGAGTCCGTGGCAGCCGCCCCCTCAGAGTCCGAGTCAGAGTCCGTGTCCGTGTCCGTGTCCGGCGCACTCACCGAAGCCTGCGCGATTCCTTTTTGCCCTCTCACGAGCGAAGGAGGATAGGTTGCTATGCCGGAAATGCGGTAGGAATCGGGGTCTGCCACGACGAACACCGTGCGTTCCTGGGAACTGACCGTCTCTTCGTTTCGCAACACGGTAAACGAGACGATGTAGCGCCCGGGGTCGAGATCGGGGAGCTCTACCGGGGGTATATCGACGGCCGCCGGAGCTTCGACCTCCGTAGACCCGACGAGCTCGCCCTCTTCGTCACGCAGCTCGATCAACAGGTAATCGAGCTCCTCCATCGAGGACTCATCGGGGCCATGATGGTCGACGGAAACGGGGATGGCTCCGCTGGGGCCGAGCAGCTCCCCGTCGTCAATCGTGGCGATATCCACCTCTTCTTCCGACATATCGGGCGAGAACAGCGAGGTTTCACTGCACGAGGCAAAGAGGACAAAAAGAATTGCAATTACCGAAACCCGTGACATCTTTCTGCCTCTAAGATATCACCAAACGAGGCGAGTTACCAAAGCAAATCTCAGCCCGCCCCGGACCAAAACACTGCGAGGTTCACGATCGTTTTTGCCGCGCGCACCATTGCCGGCAGCGCGATCCACTCGTTCCGCCCGTGCATATTCTGAGCGCCGGTGAAAACATTCGGCGTGGGAATCCCCATCTGTGTCAGCCGTGAGCCGTCGGTACCGCCCCGGATGCTCTCGAGGCGCGATTCGATTCCCGTTTCTTCGATGGCGCGCCGGGCACGCCGCACGGTATCGGGATGCTCATTGAGGATGTCGCGCATATTGCGATACTGCTCACGCGCCTCAACCGTGACCGTGCCCCCCGGGAAGCTCACCTCGACCGCCCGGGCAAACTCGCGCAGCGCTTCGATGCGCCGTTCGAGCTCCTCCATCTCGAAGTCCCTGACGATGAGATCGAGGTGGGCGCTGCCCATATCTGCCGAGCTCTCGAGCGGACAATAGAATCCGTACCTGCCGTCGGTGGCTTCCGGCGTTTCCGAGCGCGGAATCATCGACAGAAACGCTCCCAGCATCGTGTTTGCGTTTACCAGCGTTCCCCGCGCTTTGCCCGGATGCGCCACGTGCCCGGAGAACTCAACGCTCACCAAATAGGCGTTGAAGCACTCAGCCTCCACCGCCCCTTCGTCGCCGCCGTCGATCGTGTAGCAATAGCGCGAGCGAAGCCGTTGTGCGGGAAGGTAATCCATGCCCCTGCCGATTTCCTCGTCGGGGGTAAAAATGAGCTCGAGCGGACCGTGCGGATACTCCGGATGTTCGCGCATATAGGAGATGGCGGTCATGATCTCGGCAATGCCTGCTTTGTCGTCGGCACCGAGCAGCGTCGTACCATCGGAGGTTATGATCGTCTCGCCGTGATATCGCTTCAGTTCCGGGTGAGCCGCAGGGTCGAGCACCACCCCGCCGGCGAGTTGCAGCACACCCCCGTTGTAGGAGCGGTGCAGCTGCGGCTCTACGTTTTCCCCGTTCGAGTCGGGAGATGTGTCGACATGAGCCATGAACCCAATGGGGGTGGCGTCCTCGGCGCCCGCGGCGTTCGCCGGTATTGCCGCAAGAAGATAGCCTTCGTCGGTGAGCTCGACCTCTTCCACGCCGAGCTCCTTCAGCTCCGTCTCGAGCATCCGGGTCAACTCCAACTCCCGATCCGCCGAAGGCACGGTGTCGGAGTGGCGGTCCGAGGTGGTAAACACCCGCGCGTAGCGGGTAAAGCGCGAGAGGAGCTCGGTCTCGAACCATTCGCGGTCGGTATGCATATCTTGTTGAAGGGGCAGCTCACGTTGATGGGACACGTCGCTTTTCTTTGATCGGGGCATGCGCAGAGCATACGCCCCATAGCGCACATCGACAAGGTGGGCGTCCGACACCTCTCGGCAGCGATGCGTCCTGATTTGCCGACGGCGCGCGTTTTCTCTATATTTACATCCTATATGAACATACCCGAGTACCCGCAGTTCTCCCCCATTACGCTCGAAATGCAAGACGCGCTCCATCCGGCGCTTTCGGTCATCGAAGACGGGATTTCCGAGTTCACCTTTGCAAATCTCTACCTCTTTCGCAAAACCTACGATTACCATCTCAGCCGCATCGGAGATCTCATTGTCATTTCCGGCAAAAAAGACGGGAAAAAGTTCTTTATGTTGCCCTGTGGATTGCCCGACGATAACGGCGTTCTCGGCTCACTGCTCGAAGAGCACGACTACATAAAGGGTCTTCCCGAGCGCCATGCGGACAACAACCGAATCCGTCTCGAGCGCATGGGCTGGATTCCCGTCGAAGACCGGGACAACTTCGACTATCTCTACCTTCGAAGCGACTTGGCCGCGCTGCAGGGCCGTAAGTACCACAAGAAGCGGAACCTGGTAAACGCCTTTATCAACAACTACAACTACGAGGAATCGCCGCTTACCGCGGAGAACATCGGCGAGGCGTTTCACGTGCTCGAGATATGGCGCCAAGAACGAAGCCAAAAGGACGACGACTATGATGCCTCCTACGAAGCTCTCGAGCTCATAGACAAACTCGGGCTCCACGGATACCTCGTGCACGTCGACGGGACCCCTGCGGCCTATACCCTCGGTGAGGCGCTCATGAAGGGGCGCAGCTTTGCGGTACACTTCGAAAAAGCCATCGGTGACTACAAGGGGATATACCAGTTCATCAACCGCGCCTTTGCCTCGGTCCTCCCCCGACACTATCACTACATTAACCGCGAGCAGGATCTCGGAGACGAGGGGTTGAGGCAAGCCAAAATGACCTACAGGCCCTGGGGCTTCGTCAAAAAGTATAAGGTCGTTCGACAGGAGGGAAAACATACAATTTCGTAGGACAGAAGTCTTGATCCTACATTTATGTAACCACTTCGAGAGTACGTCGTCTGCCGCATCAGAGAACCTTTCGTCATAAGTCGTTTCATGGCTGTGGTTTGGTAGATTTTAAGAAATCTTCTCGTACCTGGCATGGTCTTTGTTTCACTTATGGGCAACGACGGTGAATCGAAACCAAACACGTTTTACGTAAGGAGTTATCAATGACCGGCATGAAGACAGCAAAAGATGTGCTCGCACTCATGGAGAAGGAAAAGGTCGAAATCGTAGACCTCAGGTTCATGGACTTCCCCGGCCTGTGGCAGCATTTTTCCGTACCCGCAACCGAGATCGACGAAGATTCATTTACCGAGGGCATGGGCTTCGACGGCTCGAGCATTCGCGGCTGGCAGGCAATCAACGAGTCCGACATGCTCGTAAAACCCGTTCCTTCGAGCGCCTTCATCGACCCGTTTACGACGCACAAAACACTCGTCCTCATTTGTAACATCGCCGACCCGCTTACCGGCGAGGACTACACCCGCGATCCGCGAAACATCGCACGCAAGGCCGAGAAATACGTCGAGTCCTCCGGCATCGCCGACACGGTGTTTTTCGGCCCCGAGGCAGAGTTTTTCATTTTTGACGACATTCGCTTCGACCAGAACGAGCACGAGGGCTACTATTTCGTCGATTCGGTGGAAGGACGATGGAATACCGGACGCGAGGAAGGGCCAAACCTCGGCTACAAGCCCCGTTACAAAGAGGGCTATTTCCCCGTGCCGCCCACCGACAGCGTACACGACATTCGAAGCGAGATGGTCCTCACCATGCAGTCACTCGGCATTCCCGTCGAAGCCCACCACCACGAGGTCGCAACCGGCGGACAGGCCGAAATCGACATGAGGTTCGCCCCCCTTCTCGAGATGGCGGACAACATGCTGAAGTACAAGTACATCGTGAAGAACACCGCAAAGAAGCACGGTCGCACCGTTACCTTCATGCCCAAACCACTGTGGAACGACAACGGCAGCGGCATGCACGTCCATATGTCGCTGTGGAAAGACGGCAAGAACCTGTTCTTTGGCGACGGCTACGCAGGGCTCTCCGAAACGGCGATGTACGCCATCGGCGGTATTCTCAAGCACGCGCCGGCCTTGCTCGCCTTCACGAACCCGACGACCAACAGCTACAAGCGGCTGGTACCGGGCTTCGAGGCGCCGGTGAACCTCGCGTATTCCCGGCGAAACCGCAGCGCCGCGGTGCGTATCCCCATGTACTCACAGTCGGAGAAAGCAAAGCGGTTTGAGTTCCGCTGTCCCGACCCCTCCTCGAACCCATACCTCGGGTTCGCGGCAATGGTCATGGCGGCGTTGGACGGTATCCGAAACAAGATCAACCCAGGGGATCCCCTCGACAAGGACATCTACGATCTTCCCCCCGAGGAGGCGGCCAAGGTAGAAAAGACACCGACGTCTCTTCGCGGCGCGCTCGAGGCGCTCGAGAGGGACCACGACTTCCTGTTGCAGGGCGATGTATTTACTGAGGACGTCATCGAGACGTGGATCGATTACAAACTCAACAACGAGGTGCTTGCACTCGACCTCCGGCCCCATCCGTGGGAGTTTGCCCTGTACTACGACATATAAGCACCTACGCACCGCCAATAAGAGGGCAAATAAGAGAGTAAAAGAGAAGCCGTGCACATCGTGTCGGTTCTCAGTCGTGCCGGGCCGTCGTCTCGCCGTTGGCGAGGCGGCGGTCCTTTTTTTTTCAAGACTATTGCAGTTTTTTATGGTTCTTGTGTTAAGATTAGGGATACATAGGAGGCCATCATGAAGTATCCCAACTACACTCGTTTCGTTATTATCGCCGTAGCCCTTGCGCTGCTCATCCCGACCTTTGCTACGGCGCAAACCCTTGAATATGACAAGTTCGAAAGCAGCTTCGAGGACTTTGCCGGCGACCTTGCAAGCTCTCTCCCGCTCAACTCCTCCATCGGGAACAATACCCCGGACGCCTACATTGGTCAGCTTCTCGCTGTGCCACCGCACTTTTCCATTGGCCTGACCACCGGCGCATCCACGATTCCCTACAAGACCATCGACGACGCAATGAGCAATCTCGACCTCGATACCGGAGCAATCGATCAGTTCTCCGGCATCGGTGTGCCGCTTCCCGCCTACACCGTAGACGCACGCGTCGGCGGTTTTCTGCTTCCCTTCGACGTAGGCCTGAAGGTCGGCGGCGTCCCGAGCGGCACGCTCGGCTTTGGAGACACCGATTTCGAGTACTTCCTCGTGGGCGCGGACGTTCGCTACGCGGTCATCGAGCAAAACGCAGTGCTTCCCAACCTCTCGGTCGGCGTCGGGTACAACTACCTTTCCGGGCAGGTGTTTATTCCGGATGTTACCGACGAGGACTACAGCTTCGACATCCCTGAGACAAGCGACACTCTGGCATTCAGTGATCCGGATCTCACGTTTGACTGGCAGAGCTCGGTGATCGACTTCAAGGTACAGGCGAGCAAGCAGTTTCTCATTGTCACGCCTTTTGCGGGGCTCGGAACGTCGTTCGGCATCTCCTCCGCCGGCGGAGGACTAGAATCGGATTTGCTGTACAATGGAAGCAAAGCTTCGAGTGACGACATCAAGGAAATCGAAGACGCCTTCAAGTCGGCCGGCTACGACGCCCCCGACCTCGACAAAAACAGCATCGGCGTCGGCGACGACGTCAACGGTTGGGCCTTCCGCGCCTTCGGCGGAGTCGGATTCAACATCCTTGCCTTCAAATTGGACCTCGGCCTCGGCTATGACCTAATTGGTCGGAACGTCATGGGGAGCTTGAGCGCACGGTTCCAGCTCTAAGCTCATCGAGAGACATCCACCGAATACCCACTCAGCTCATGCGGGCGCCCTCTACCGGGCGCCCGTTTTTTTGGAAAAATCGTGATATACCGTTGACATTAGAGTCTTTAGGGTTTATACATATAGTAGCTGGATTTGTTAAATCCTTCCTCTCCCACATTGCCGCCTCGGGGTTTCTTCCTCCTTACCCCGAGGCGCTCTTTTTTTTCCCACTTTGTAAACGGACTTACGCCTGCGGGTGCAGGCCCGTCAACTCTTCGCTTACCCTCCACAGTCGTTTGGCAAGCTCCTCATCGTAGGAGAGCGACGATGAGCGGACCTGCCTCCGCTCGGCAAAGTATGCGCCGTTGGTATTTGCAACCTCCGGATCAGTCGCCAAGTAGACCGGCGTTTGCGCTCCCTCGTGGACCGGCCCTCCCCCGGCAAAGCTCACGTGCAGTAGTTTCGTCGCGATTACCCCGGGATGCAGTGCGTTGGCCGTCACCCCGGTTCCCTCGATCCGGCGCGCAAGCTCATAGGTAAACAACACATTGGCGAGCTTCGACTGCGCGTAGGCGCGGTACCCGCTATACCCCCGACGCATCTGCAGGTCGTTGAAGTCGATCTCACCGCTTGCATGTACCATCGAGCTCACGTTGATAATGCGCCCGGATGCGTTCTCGACCATGGAATCAACGAGCTTGTTGGTAAGCAAGAAGTGTGCAAGGTGATTCACCGCAAACTGAAGCTCGTATCCATCCTTACTCTCGCGGCGGGAGTTGGTCATGACCCCGGCGTTGTTTATGAGCACATCAATGGCGCCGAACCGCTCCTCGATCTCCGCGGCAAGTGCACCAACCTGCTCGAGCGATGCGAGATCGGCGACCGCGGTCTCCACGCGGGCTTCGGGTGCCCGGCTCTGCACCTCTTGGGCGGCCTCGGAGGCACGTTCGCGGGTGCGCCCGTGAACGATCACCTCGAGCCCTCGATCGGCAAGCTCTACGGCCGTTGCCTTTCCAATACCGTCGGTACTACCGGTAATGAGTACGCGTGCGGATGACATAGTATTGTGCTCCCCGCTTAGAAGCTCAGTCTCTTGAACGTCGCTGTCTGCTCTTTAATGGCCACCTCGGCCGGGAGCCGTTCCATGCTGCTCGCCCCATAAAACCCGTGAACGCTGCTACAGTTCTGCAGCACGTAGGCCGCATCGTCGGGCGTGGCAATCGGGCCGCCGTGGCAGAGCACGATAACATCGTCCCTCACGCTCTTGGCCGCCTCCGCCCACTCGTTTATGAGACCGACGCTGTCCTCGAGCGTTTTCGCGGTTTTGGCGCCGATGGAGCCTTTCGTGGTCAACCCCATGTGGCAGACGATGATGTCGGCGCCGGCCTTCGTCATCGCAACCGCGTCGTCGGAGCTGAATACGTAGGGCGTGGTAAGCATATCGAGCTCATGGGCGAGCTCGATCATCTCCACCTCTTTATCGAAGCCCATATCGGTTTCCTCGAGGTTCTGCCGGAAGGTACCGTCGATGAGCCCGACGGTGGGGAAGTTCTGCACCCCGGCAAAACCGATTTCCTGAAGCTGCTCGAGGAAGTACTCCATGTTGACGAAGGGATCGGTGCCGTTGACCCCGGCGAGCACCGGCGTGTTTTTGACGACCGGAAGCACTTCGTCGGCCATCTCCACGACGATTTCGTTTGCGTTGCCGTAGGCCAAGAGCCCGGCAAGCGACCCGCGCCCGGCCATGCGGTACCGCCCGGAGTTGTAGATGACGATAAGATCGATCCCGCCGGCCTCTTCCCACTTCGCCGAGAGCCCGGTACCCGCGCCGCCGCCGATGATCGGCTCCCTGCGCTTGGTCATGTCTGTGAACCTATCCATGAGCTCTGCTCTATTCCAGCGTTTCATTGTCTCCGTCTCCTGTTATGCGTGTTACCCGCGCGTGTTCATGACTTCGCGGAAGTTGGAAACCAGCGCTTCCGCGAACTCAGCGTCGTTTACATTGTATGGAAGCGTGATGAGCTTCCGGTGTTCGGTCTGCTTCAACGTGCGCTCGATGCTCGAAAACAACTCCTCGTCGGCCTCCGGGTCGTGGAACGGTTGGCCCGGCGCGTCGATAAGCGACACGCCCTTTTCGGGTATGAGGAAGCGAACCGGCCCCTCACACTGGTTGAGCCTCTCGGCAATCCACTCGCCCATGCGCCGATTCTCCTCGGGAGTCGTGCGCATCAAGGTGACCTGGGGATTGTGCACGTAGAGATTGCGATCCGCGTACTTGGCGGGCACCGTGTCCTTTGGGCCGAAGTTCACCATATCGAGCGCACCGACCGAGCCGACGTAGGGGAGTTTCGTTCGGATGACCGCGCCGAAGCGGTCCTCGCCGGCGCTCATCACCCCGCCCATGAACAGGTCGCACACCTCGGTGGTCGTTACATCGAGAATGCCGGAGAGCATCCCCGAGTCGGCAAGCTTCTCCATCGACTGGCCGCCGGTTCCCGTGGCATGGAACACGAGCACGTCGTAGTCGGCCTCGAGGTGTTCGCGCACCGCGGTGACACACGGGGTCGTCACGCCGAACATCGTCATCCCGACCGCCGGCTTCGCCTCGGCCGGGTCCGGTATTGCCCCCTTGATCATGCCGGCGAGCGCGTGGGCGGCGTTACCCAATACCGCGCGCGAGATCCGGTTGATGCCGGCAACGTCGGTAACCGAGTACATCATGGCAATGTCGTTGGGCCCCACATAGGGCGAGACATCGCCCGAGGCCACCGTGGATACCATGACTTTCGGCACCCCCACCGCAAGTCGCCGCATGGCCGTCGTCACCAGTGACGTACCTCCCGAGCCGCCGAGGCCGATCACCCCGCCGAGATCCTGCCGCGTCGGCAGAAACTCCGCCAGCGACTCCGCCATCAACTCGACCGCCTCTCCGCGGTCGTCCACCTGCCCGACGATCCGCCGTCCTTTAGGATGATAGGAGGCCACCTCCTCGTTTGTGACATCCACCGCCAAGCCGTGCTCGCTTGATCCGACATCGACGAGTACCGTCGGCACGCCCAGCTCCTTTATTCGGTCACAGACGTACTTCAACTCGTGATACTTTGTATCGCAGGTCCCGACCACATACGCAGCGTTCATCGCCGTTCCTCCCTTACCACGTTCTGTCGATTACCGCTTCTGTCTATACCACCGAAATTTGATCGTAGACCCGCTTCGCGCCGGCGTCAAACGGATACGGGCTTGATCACAGAATTGTCGTGCGCCCTGGGCTTGATCACGTAATGGTCGTGCGCCCCTCGTCAAAAGCCGACGCTGCGTAGTGCCTCGGAGACGGCCTAACCGTGGTGCGCCGCAGTGCCTCGGAATAGATTCTAACCGTGGGTGCGCGTTGACACCACATTCGGGCGGAAGTACACTCGTGTGCAAAAGCCCCCGTAGCTCAGCTGGATAGAGCAACTGCCTCCTAAGCAGTAGGTCACCCGTTCGAGTCGGGTCGGGGGTAGTATTCCTATCAACTGGTCGATGGCCCCAGAAGCGCCTGCGCTGGAGATTGGTTGCAAGCTACGCCCAATCATCACGAGCCCCGTGGATCACGGCGACTATGTCAATACGGTCGGAACGTACGTGATAGATGATTCGGTACGGGGGTTCGATCACTTCTCGAAGCTGATCCAGTTCATACTCCGGAACTCGCCGCCCGGAAAGCGGTAGGCCGGCGATGTGTTCGGACCGGTGGATGATTCGCTCGACCGTCCGTATGGCGTACCGCTCTGAGTTCTGCGCTATGTACTGGTATATTCCTCGAAGCTGGTTTTCGGCAGACTCGGTCCAGAAAACCGGCCGGTTCACCGCTCCAATCCGTACTTGCGACGGAGGTCAGCTGCGCTTTCAACCCGGTCCTCATGGCTATCGGAAAGGCCTTGCTCGATCGTCTCACGCACGTAGATCTGGTACATCAAATCATCCCACGTGGCATCGGGAGGGAGCCTGTCCACGAGCCTGTGCGCTTCTTCCTTTATTGGTGAATCGGACATCTTTATCTCCCTTGTGTTCCAAAAGAAGCGTAGTAAATTCACGCTCGACGGTCAATGCGCCCCACGCGAGCGTTTTGACTTACACCAAATTTACACCAGTTTGCCATAAAACAGTAGGTCACCCGTTCGAGTCGGGTCGGGGGTATGACTCTAAACGTCAAGTGGTGGTATGTTTGTGATATTACAGATCAGTACTTACTCCGGATACACATAGAGCAAGTTGAGAATGGACAGTTCCTCGCAACCTCCGATGAGATGCCGGGACTCGTGGCCCAAGGACGCACGATTGAAGAAACCATGGAGATCGCTCGTGATGTTGCCCGGCGTCTCCTTGAGTCCTACCAGGAACACGGTGATTCGCTACCTGAGGGATTGAAGAGCATCGACACGGGGACCGAGTTGGACATTGCGGTTACCGCCTGATGGGGCGACTTTCCGGTTTCTCTTACCGTGACGTGGCCTCGAAAGTACCGCCGCAGAACAGGCTCCTGAGAGAAAATGTGGATCTGCTTGGCCCGTTCAGGAGGCCGGTGGTTTGCGCCGGACGCGGACCTTTCGAAGCAGCTGAAACGCAGAAGCGCTCGTCCGCGGATAGACTCGATACCTGGTCTTTCGTATGGCCACGGCGGGGGTCACCATCGTTCGAATTAACACGAAGGCGATAAAAAGCGACAGGATCAGCGTCATGAACAGAAACAGCCCTTCAGGCCCTACCCATCGCATGAACTGGCCCGCCAGGACGGGGCCGGCTGCGTTTCCGATTCCGTAGTAAATGACGATCGCCCCGGCCGCACGCACCATCTCGTGTGGCTCGAACTGGTCATTGGCAAATGCCAGCGAAAGCGAGTAAAGCGGCATCCCGAATCCTCCGTAGAGGAATATCAGCACGTAGAGCACCCCTCCGCTTGGACGAAACAACGCGATCAATGCGGCCACGAAGGCGGCGCCGGCGATGCTCCACAGGATTGCAAAGCGCCGGCTCTTCTTATCGGAGAGCCACCCCAGGGGCAACTGGAATGCCATACTCCCCAACGACACTAAGAGCATCAGCGAACCAATGGCGCCACCGTCCATGCCCACCTGCTGTCCGTAAAGTGGAGTCAAGCTCCAGGTGGCCCCGGCCATTATGCCGGCCACAATCACTCCGCTGCCGGCGAGGGGTGTCTTCATGAACGTCCGTACCAGTCTCGGCGGTTCGCGATCGGCGCTTGGCTCTCCGGTAACCCGCATGATGGTAATCGGTATCAGGCAGAACGCAATAAGGATTGTCGTCAAGCCGAAGACTTCGAAACTCGCCGGCGGGAAAAACGCCATGAGCGGTTGCCCCGCACCCATGGACACAATGTAGACAACGCTATACACGCTCAGCAGGCGCCCCCGGTTATAGCTCGTACTCGACGCATTCAGCCAGCTCTCGGCTACAACGAACATCAGCGCCAATGAGAATCCGGTCGCGGTTCGAAACACCAGCCACGGGAGAAGATCGATCCAGAGGAGATGGGCGATTGCCGACCCCGCGCCCAACGAGGCGGAAGCCGCGAACGTTCGCACGTACCCGACGTTCCGGATAATCATCGGTGCGATCATTGACCCCAAGATCAGGCCGATATAGTTGGACGACATGACAAGTCCCACCATGGGGTCCGAAAAACCTTCGAGACCGCCGCGAAGGGCAACGGCCGACCCCTGCAACCCCATTCCTGAGCCCATCAGAAACACCGAGATCATAATTGCGACGATTGTCGTTTTCGATTGTTCTGAGCTTAACGCCGCCGTTTCCGTCATTAGAACCGTGGAGTCCTCTCCGCCGCCGGCATCTGCATCGCCGTTGACCTTCTTTTGCATTCTTCAGAGAGTACTATAATACCTCGCCAATGTTGAGCCTTCGGGCACCTTGAAGTTTTCCATGTAACTCTCTAGTCTTTCCGGATGGCACAAGATGAACAGGTGGACGCAACGCGCGCCTACTATGACAGCGACGGGGCCGAAGGTTTCTATTCGACGATCTGGGGCGGAGAGGACCTGCACATCGGTATCTACACTGCCGAGAACGAAACGATCCGCGAGGCGAGCCGCCGCACGGTCGCCACGATGGCGGACCACGCACCCCTTTCCGGTGACTCGCGCGTACTCGACGTAGGTGCAGGATACGGCGGATCGGCGCGGTATCTCGCGCGGACCTACAGCTGCCCGGTGACCTGCCTCAATCTATCGAAGGTGCAGAACGACCGTAACCGCCGCCTTACCGAGGAACAGAGCCTGTCCGAGCTCGTCTCGGTGGTCGAAGGCAATTTCGAAGAGCTTCCCTTTGGCAGCGGAAGCTTCGACGTGGTGTGGTCGCAGGATGCCATCCTTCACAGCGCCAATCGGCGCCAGGTGCTCGCAGAAGTGGCGCGTGTGCTCATACCCGGCGGCACATTCGTGTGTACCGATCCGATGCAGACTGAAAACGCAGATGAGGCAACGCTTGCCCCGGTCCTCGAGCGGCTCAACCTAAGCTCGCTTGCATCTTTGGCCTTCTACCGTGACACGGGCGCCGAGCTCGGAATCCCCATGACTACGTTCGACGATCGTTCACCGCACCTGTGGCGGCACTACGGCCGGGTCCTCGAGGAGTTGGAGGCACACGAGACGCTCGTGCGCGAGAAGTCCGGCGACGCCTATGTCGACCGCATGAAACGCGGGCTTGCAAACTGGGTGGCGGCGGGACGCAACGGTGCACTGGCCTGGGGGATTATGGTCTTCGACAAAACCGACTGACTAAGGGGCCTCTTGCACAAATTGGCCTTAATTGATTTAATATTGAAAGTCATAAACACCGATACGCCTCGTGCTTCCTGACGCGTGCGCGAGGCCGGGAGTAATCCGAGATGAACGACCCCGAGCCCCATCAGGGCCGTATACTCCTCGTTGACGATGAGGCCCTCATTGCGCTTTCCGAGAAAAAGATTCTCGAAACATATGGTTACGAAGTCATAACCGCCCATTCGGGTGATAAGGCGGTGGAGACCGCTATACGGGACACCGCCGTCAGTCTTGTCCTCATGGACATCGACCTGGGAGGCGGAATCGACGGTACAGAGGCAGCAGAGCAGATACTCGAACAGCGTTCTCTCCCGATAGTGTTTCTCACCAGTCACGCCGAAAAGGAATATGTCGACCGCGTAAAGAGCATTACCAACTACGGCTATGTCCTCAAAGGCTCCGGCGAGTTTGTGCTCAATGAGTCCATCACCATGGCCCTCCAGCTCTTCGAGGCGCACCAAGAGACGGCCCATAAAGAGGAACGACTCAGCTTCATCGTGAACGAAGCACCCGTGGGTATCTTTCAGAGCTCATCGAATGGAACACTGCGACGTCTCAACAGCGAAATGGCACGCATTCTCGGGTTCGACGCCCCGGAAGAAGCTCTGCACTACTACACCGATATCGGGCAACAGCTCTACGTCTTTCAACAGAGGCGTAACGAGCTTCTCAAGCGCATTGAAGAACACGGGGTAGTACGAGACTTTCGATTTGAGATAGTACGAGTGACCGGAGAAAAAGCCTACCTCAAAGTGAACGCTCATCGAGTACCGAATAGCGGTGAGAACGAGATGCTCATTAATGCGTTTGTCATCGATGAAACCGAACGGCAGGAAGCCGAACGAAGGTTGGATGAATCGCAGAAACAGTACCAGTCTGTGGTTGACCTGGCCCATGAGATAATCGTTCGCCACGATATCGAGGGAAAGTGGACCTTCGTGAATGAGGCAGCCTGTGAGTTCTTCGGGCAATCCCGAGAAGACTTGATCGGTCAACACTACATGGACTACGTGCATCCTGACGACCGGGAGGAGGCAAGAGCAGCTCACAGGACTATGACGGACAACGAGGAGGGGGTTCAAGGATTAGTGAACCGGAGCTGGACCCCCGCCGGCTACCGAACCGTAGAATGGAACAGTTCACCGTTCACCGATGAACACGGCCGTTTCTCGGGACATCAGGCTATCGGACGCCCTCTCACCGAAGAAACACAACTACGAAAACAGGCCGAGCAGGAGGTGCACGAGAAGGCGGAGTTTCTTCAACGTGTTACCGACAATGTATCCGATACCATCGGCGTAACCGATTTGAACGGGAATTTTACTTATCACAGTAAACTTCCACCGGTCACAGGCTACCAAGAGGGAGCGTTGGTTGGGAAGAACGTGCTCGATCTCGTGCATCCCGAAGACCTTGAAGAAAGCCGGGCTGCGTTTGAGGAGTTCGTGGCTTACGAGCAAGACGGACGCAGGGTAGAATACCGGTTTCGCTGTGCAGATGGGCATTATATCTGGTTCGAAACTGATGGAGCCATCATCCGAGATGAAGCCGGCACCGCCAAGGAATTCCTATTCATTGCACGGGATATCAGCGAGCGCAAAGAATTCGAGGAAAAGCTTCGTGAGAGTGAAGAACACTACCGGCTCCTTGCGGAGAACATCATAGACATTGTGTATAAGCAGGATTTGGAAAACGAGTCTCCGACCTATGTCAGTCCATCAGTAGAGAAAGTACTGGGCTATACACCAGAGGAAGCGCTCTTCATGAGACTTGGAGACGTTCTTACCGAGGACTCATACACCCGGCACAGCAAGGCATTGGAAAACGCAATAGAAACGAGGGAGCCGTCGCCTGGAGTAACTGAGCTTGAAGTCGTCCATAAAGATGGTCATATCGTTCCGATCGAAACTCACCCCTCTCTCATCCGAGATGAAACAGGCGCACCAAAAGCGGTAGTTAGCGTAGTGCGAGATATTTCTCAGCGTAAAAAAAAGGCGAAAAGAGTCGAGGAAATGTACTCTCGGCTACAGACGGTAATCGACAACATACCGTTTCTGATAAACGAGATTGACGTCGACGGCCGCTACGTTTTGGTGAATGAAGCTACCTGTAAGGTGGTCGGCTTAAGTAAAGAGCAAGTGATGGGAAAGCACTTCAAGGAGGTGCTACCACACGAGACTGCCACAACGTTTCAGCACCGGATAGAACAGGTCTATACCACCGGCAAACAGCTGACCGTAGACGATCGACTAAACCTTGGCGGGGAACAACAGGTGTTCCGCACGGTTCTCACCCCGATTCTCCAGGGCAGAAACACGATCCAGTCCGTAGTGGGCATTGCCTATGATGTATCACATCAGATAGAAGCGCTTCAGCGAAAAGACCTCCTCATGCGGGAACTGAACCACCGGGTCAAGAACAACCTGCATCTGGTATCGTCGCTGGTGGACCTTAAGGACTCGTCCCTCGGTAGCGAGGTAGATTTGTCGGACATTCGAAACCAAATCAACGCTATCGCGAAAGTGCATGAAGCGCTCCAATACAGTGATGACATCACACACATAAATCTCAAGAGCCACGTCGCGAATGTCCTTTCGAGTGTCTTCAAATCCTCTACGGGCCACGACATCACCGTCGTGAACACGATCCCTGATATCGCAATGCGAACGAAAACCGCGCTGCCTCTCGGCCTTATCATAAACGAGACGGCCGCGAATGCTTTCAAGCATGGATTCAAAGGACAGGAGGAGCCCCGTTTTACCCTAGCTATGGAAAAGGACGCAACCGGCGAAAACTACGTACTCACCATATCCAATACCGGACGCCCATTTCCCGAGGACGTGGACATCGAGAATCCTCAGGGGCTCGGGTTGCAGCTGGTCTCCGCGCTCGTGGCCCAGCTACAGGGCACGCTCGAGCTGCACAGAACCCCTCATCCGGTGTTCACGATACGATTTCCGTTGAGCGAGAGGTAACAGATCGAGGCTTTTGCGCAAGCAGTTCAACGTGGCTCACCGGATTGCGGTTGTTCGGTCAACTCCACGAAATCCGGCTGATGAATGAGCATGAAAAGATAGAGAGGATGTATAGACTCGAAGGCAGCCGGCGAGAGCTCTCGCCTGAGCAACGTTATCCATGTATCCAATTGAGCCGGCCAATAGGTCAGACCGAACCCATGAGCACGATAGGCGCGAAAGACCCACAAGACGGTGTTCACCAGCACTTCAGGTTGGTAACTGGTCAGCAGTGAGGTAATAAAGCGGGCGTGGTTGCGATGGTTGTCCTCCATCATCGCTTTGTTTCCCGGCCCAATCAACGCCTCGAGGTCATCGCGAGCCCCCATTATCTGGTTGAGCTCGCCGGCGAGCGCTTCACTCTTGGCGGCGTACTCGGTGGCCGCTTCGCTCGTAGGCCGTGGCAGCTTCGATGCCTCATTAATCAGCTCTTCTTTTGTCATGCCGTCGCTCCTTCACGGTGGCGGTCCTTCACTGTGGCGGTCCTGCGATAACGGAAGCAAGATGTGAAACGCCGTACCTCTCCCTACTGCGGTGTCGACCCATATCTTTCCCCTGTGCTCCTCGACGATTCTTTTGGCGATGGATAATCCCAGCCCCGTACTCTTTTCGCCGTTAGGCGCCACTACGCTCGTTCGTGAAAATGATTTGAAGAGCTTATCTACGTCTGCTTCGGGGATTCCCGGCCCCTGATCCTCAACGGTTGCGAGCGCACTATCACCGTCGCGACGTACGGAAACAGTCACGGCGGTTTCCGGTTGTGAGAACTTCACGGCATTGGAGATGAGATTGTTGAGTACTTGTTGGATCTTCATCCGATCTACCGGGAGGGCCGGAAGGGTATCCGAGGAGCGTGCCGTCAATCGAACCGATTTTTCGTCCGCCACCGGTCGGTTCAGTCTGACGGATGCAGCGATGAGTTGGTTCAGGTCGGTGTCTTGGAGGTTCAGCCGCATCTCACCTGATTCGATAGTAGCGATACTCAGCAGCTCGTCGATCAGCGTTAGCATGAACCCGCTCGACTCGTGGATCGTAGAGAGAATCTCCAACTCTTCGTCGGCGTGCGAGGCGCTCGAACTCCGATACAGGTGATCGGTCAAACTATGGATGGCACCAATCGGATTGCGAAGGTCGTGAGCAGCTATGCCTATGAACCGGTTCTTCTCTTCGTGTAGCCGTTCGAGCTCCGCAGTCCTCTTTTGGAGGTCGCGATTCATATTGCCGACCTCCCTGTTTAGATGAACGAGATTGGCTTCCAGAACCTCGCTGTCGCGGTGGTTGTGCTCACCTATCGATATGACTCTCTCGCCGTGATCGATGAAGTGAAAATTGAATGTCTTCGGCAACCCGGTGCTGGTCGTAACGCTCCACATGCTCGGAGTCTCCTCCTCGCGAAGCGTTTCAAGGGTAAATTTCCCGGCGATGTCGACGATTACATCCGAGAGCTGTCCCCCTGCGAGCTCACGGCCGGTAACGCTCTCGGCATACGGGTTTGCCTGAAGAATACGCCCCTGCCGGTCGGTAACAAATACAAGCAAACAGGCGCGTTCCAACACAAATTGACCGAGCGCGGATTCGAGTGCGGTATCAGACATTGGCGGTCTCGGTTTGTATCAGAGACTCCAAATCTCTCAGGGACGGAACGTATGATACGCCGGAATACTCGTACAGCGCTTCAACCCCACCCCATCGGAATGCCTGTCCTCCCACAACGATCTCCAGGCGGGGAAACCGTGCTCGTACCCGGTTTATGAGATCGATCAGCTGGGGCAGGTTGAAGTAGATACTCAGCGAGATTCCAAGGAGGTCGGGCTCTTCGCGACCGAGGAGGTCCAACAGATCGTCGCTCGGCGTGTTCGCCCCGAGAAAACGGGTGTCCCAACCGTTGAGCTCAAACACATCCGCCACCATCTTCGCGCCGATCTGGTGGAGCTCGTTAGCAACGCACGTGACGACCGC
>JAWLED010000003.1:0-17988 GCA_041686235.1 Spirochaetia bacterium
CAACTCGATAACTTCTTCCATCGTTTCTACCGGGTGAAAGGTTATGCCCTTTTTCACGTGATCGGGGATTTCATCGAGGTCCTTCTGGTTCTCGCTCGGGATGATGATGTCCTTGATCTTGTGCCGTCGTGCCGCGATTACCTTTTCCTTTAGTCCTCCTATCGGCAAAACGGTTCCCACCAGTGAGAGCTCGCCGGTCATCGAAATCGTCCCCTTGATCTTCTTCCCGGTTACCAGCGAGAGAAGGGCGGCCGCCATAGTGATGCCCGCCGACGGGCCGTCCTTGGGCGTAGCCCCGGCGGGTACGTGCAGATGGATCTGATTTCGCTCGAAGTACTCGGGGTCTACGTGATGCCTGCCGGCGATGTGGCGCACGTAGGTATAGGCGATGTTGGCCGACTCCTGCATGACCTCACCGAGCTGGCCGGTGAGCTTGAAGCTGCTCTTGCCGGGGTTGGACACCGCTTCCACCACGAGCGTGTCGCCGCCCACCGGCGTCCACGCGAGGCCCATCGCCATTCCCGGCCGGCTTACCTTCTTGCGGACATCTTCGCGGAACACCGGTTTGCCGAGAAGCTCTTCGAGCTGCTCGGGATAGATTTTGAAGGGCGGCTCCGCCTCTTCGAGCACGATCTTATGTGCAAGCTTGCGGTGAATCTTGTCGAGGGATTTCTCGAAGTTTCGCACGCCGGCCTCGCGCGCGTAGCCGTTTGCAATCTCGGAGAGCGTCTTCTTCGTGTAGCCGACGTCTTTCTTTTTCAGCCCGGCGCGCTCGAGCGACTTCGGTATGAGATATTTCCGTGCGATGGAGATCTTCTCTTCATCGATATATCCGGAAAGCCGCAGCACCTCCATGCGGTCGAGCAGGGCGGAGGGGATCGTATCCATGGTGTTTGCGGTGGTAATAAAGAGCACATTCGAGATATCAAAAGGCAAATCGAGATAATTGTCGCGGAAGGCGACGTTCTGCTCCGGATCGAGCACCTCCAGCAGCGCCGACGCCGGATCTCCTTGAAAAGAGACGCCGAGCTTGTCGATCTCATCGATCATGAACACCGGGTTCTTCATTTTTACGTTTTTCAGCCCCTGGATGATTTTCCCCGGCATCGCACCGACGTAGGTGCGACGGTGGCCCTTGATTTCCGCCTCGTCACGCATGCCGCCGACCGAGAAACGGAAGAACTCTTTGCCGAGCGAGCGCGCGATGGACTTGCCGACGCTGGTCTTCCCCACGCCGGGGGGGCCGACGAGGCAGAGGATGGAGCCTTTGAAGTCCTCTTTGAGCTTTCGCACGGCAAGAAACTCCGTCACGCGGCTCTTTACGTCGTCGAGCCCGTAATGGTCGGCGTCGAGGATGCGCCGCGCCTTGTGGATGTCGACCTCTTCCTTCGGCGGATCGCCCCAGGGGAGATTAATGATGGTGTCGAGGTAGTTACGGGTAACCTGGAACTCCGAGGAGCTCGGCTCCATGAGCCCGAACTTCTCGAGCTCCTGCTCCACCGTCTCACGCACGCCTTCCTCGAGCGGAAGCTTCTCGATGGCCTCCTTGAATCGCTGATACTCCGACTGCTTTGCGTCGGCAGGCATGCCGAGCTCTTCCTTGATGGCCTTGAGCTGTTCTTTGAGGAAGAACTCACGCTGGCTTTTCTCGATCTTCTCGTTGATTTGCTCCTGAATGCGCTTTTGGATGCGCATGAGCTCCTGCTCTTTTTTGATGTGGACCAGCACCTTCTCGATGCGGGTGCGCACGTCGAGCGTTTCGAGAATTTCCTGCTGTTCGCGGCGGCCCATGTTGAGGATGGACGAGATGAAATCGGCGATCTTACCCGGATTGTCGATGTTGACCATGTTGAGCCGCATCTCTTCGGAAAACAGCGGATTGTTCTCAGATACTTGCTTTGTCTCCTGAATGAGCGAGCGGGTGAGCGCTTTCATTTCATCTTCTTCGACCGACTCGAAGTCGTCTTCGAGATAGTCGGCGGCCACCACGATGGGATGCTCGGCCTGGAGTACTTTGTGAATGCGAAAGCGCTTGAGCGTCGAGATGAAGATATTGAGCCCGCCGTCGGGAAGGTTGATTTTTCGAACGATTCGCGCAACCGTGCCGACCTCGAAGAGATCCTCTGCGGTGGGGTTCTCGATGTCCTCCTCTTTGAGGAGGACCAGGCCGACCATGGAATCGCCGGCCATTGCCTCTTCGACGATTTCGATGTCACGTTGTTGCGTGATCATGATGGGCGTGAAGATGCCGGGAAATATGGGTCGACCCATCAGAGGGATAATAGTCAGTCTTGCCGGCAGTACCTGGTCTGCCGGTACGATTGCCTGTGGAGTGGACATGATGCTCCTTAACGTCTAAAGATATTGTTACCAACCGACCCTTAAAGTGTATGGTTGCCCTATACTACCGTCAAGTTTGCCGATGACGAGAAACACACGCTTCGAAGCCGTTATCCTGAAAGCCCGTCGTTTCGGGGAAATCCACAAGTCCGTCACCATGATATCACCCGAAGAGGGGCTCGTCTCGGCGGTTGCCTACGGCGCCCACTCGCACAAGGGGCGGCTGCGGGGCTTGGTGGCCCCGTTTCACCGTGGCATCTGTTATCTCTACACCAATCCGGTCAAAGATCAGCACAAAGTTACCGACTTCGACGTGCGAGACTACTACAGCGGGATCCGCGAGAGCATCGATCGCTTTTACGCCGCCTCGCTATGGGCGGAGGTGCTGTTGAAATCCTACGCCGGCGGGGGAGAAGGGGAGCCGGTCTACCGGTTGTTTCTCGAGGCGATGTCGGTGCTCGAGGCGACGCCGCACCGCACCGCTGTACGCAGGACCACCGCTCAGTTTCTCTGGCGGTACTTCGGACTCATCGGCAGTCGCCCGGAGGCCGACCGCTGCGTTTCCTGCGGGCGGGAAATCGGTGCCGCCGAGGATCGGTGGTACGGGCCGTTTGCCACCGGTCTCGCGTGCGCCGGATGCGCCGGTGAGGCCTCGCGACGCCTTGCTCCGGGGGCCGTGCGCTACATAACCGACACCGAATCGAAGAGCCTTGCCGGGGCGGTCGAGGTCGGCCTCGGCGAGACGGCAATCGCGCAGCTCAGCGGTTTTCTCTTTTCACTTGCCGAGGGAATTCTCGAAGATCGGCTGAACACGCTCAAAACCGGCGGCGGCATCTTGTAGCACCGGTGGCAGCCCCCGCGGCAGCATCTTGTAGCAGCACCGGCGGCGGCATGTTGTAATACCGGTAGCAGCACCGGCGGCGGCATGTTGTAATACCGGTAACAGCACCGGCGGCGGCATGTTATAGGCCGAGCTCGGCGAGGGCGGCGAGGGTGCGCTCGGTAGCGGTGTGATGTACGAACACGCCTCCGGCCTCCTCCCACGGCGCTTTCTGGCCGGCCCGATCATCGATGAGCAGCGGTATTACCCCGTGTGCGCTTCGATGCTCGGAAAGCCATTCGGCCGCCTTCTGTGGTTTCTCCCTCGACATGCATGTGATCACCGGCACCTCGGTTCCGAGCTCGCGCCGGCACCACGCGAGTTTCTGCGGCTCGGCCCAACTGCCACGGGGAAGACCGGTAAGCACTACCGGATTATAGGCGGCGATGTAGTCCCAGAGATCACGCCCGTCGGGTGTCCAGTGCAGGTTCTCGTAGAACCCCGGGGTCTTCGCAATTCGCGGCCACATGGCCTTCGGACTCTGTTGCGACGGAGGCAATCCGGTTATCTCCTCAACGGCCCTGTCAAAGTCGGCAAGCACGCCGTCGAGGTCTACAAACAACGCATACGTCATGGACACGGTCGGAATCTACTCGAGCTCCCCTATTTGAATCAAGAGGTCAAAAAACCCGGTAGTGTTTTCAGATGGGGAACCTTCGTGCTATTGTGACATCTCGATTCGGGGAGGACAGGGTATGCGAGCTTCAGATCTCATTGCAAAGAAACGAAACGGGGAAAGCCTTACGCGGGAAGAGCTTCATCATCTCGTGGACGGCTACGTCTCGGGGAGCATCCCCGATTATCAAATCTCCGCGTGGCTCATGGCGGTCTATTTCCAGGGAATGACCCGCTTCGAGGCCGCCGACCTCACCCAAGAAATGATCGACTCCGGAACAACCATGGACCTCTCGGCGCTCGCCGGTCCGCTCATCGACAAGCATTCCACCGGAGGTGTCGGCGACAAGGTCTCGCTTATCCTCGCACCGCTTGCCGCTTCGTTCGGTATACAGGTCCCGATGATGAGCGGTCGGGCGCTCGGCCACACCGGCGGCACCCTCGATAAGCTCGAGTCGATCCCCGGCTATACCACCGCTCTTTCACCGCAGGATTTTCAGCGGATCATATCCGAGGTCGGGTTTGCCATGACCGGCCAGAGTAAGGAAATCGTTCCGGCGGACCGCAAGCTCTACGCCCTGCGAGACGTAACCGCCACCGTCGAGTCGATCCCGCTCATTACCACCAGTATTCTGTCGAAAAAGTTTGCCGAAGGCGCCCAGACCTTCGTGTTCGACGTCAAATGTGGGCGCGGCGCCTTCATGAAAGAGTTCGGCCAAGCGCGCGAGCTTGCCTCTCACCTCAGTGAGACCGGCCGTCGTCTCGGAAGAGGGGTGGTCTCGGTCATCACCAACATGGATGATCCGCTCGGTGCAATGGTAGGCAATTTTCTCGAGGTGGAGGAGGCGTGTGCCTGTCTCGGCGGGGCCGGCCGAAGCGGTGAGCTCACCGTCGATTCACGCACCGAAGACCTGCTTGCGGTGACGATACGCCTGACCGCGTGGATGCTCGTTGCGGGCAATAAAGCGGGGACCGTCGAAGAGGCCGAAGCGATGTGCCGCGAGAATCTCTCGAACGGCGCCGCTTGGGAGGTCTTCAAGGCCAACGTTCGCGCCCAGGGCGGCAGCGAGGACGATCTCCTTTCCAAGCTCGGGAGCTTCCGCGCCCCCGTTCAACACGCCGTTTCGGCCGACGCCGGCGGCGTGCTCTTCGGTATCGACGCGTTCAAGATCGGGATGGCCTCGGTGTACCTCGGCGTCGGGCGCAATCGACCGGAAGACGAGGTCCTGCCCGATGTCGGGATCGAGTTGTTGAAGAAACCGGGGCAGGAAGTCACCCGAGGCGAGGCGGTGTGCCGTATCTATGGGCGGGGTCAAGAAGAGGTGGACCGCGCGGTAAAAACGCTTGCCGGCGCCTTTGACGTGCGAAGCGGCCAGGCGTTCCCCAAAAAGACGATGATACTCGACGAACATGCGGAGCTATGATCTGGGAAAAACGTGAGATAGACCCGGCGCAGGTAAAAGAGCTCTCTACCACCTACGAGATCGACCTCCTCTCGGCGGCAATTCTCGCTCGGCGTGGCTTCAGCGACGGGAATGAGCTTCTGTATTTGCTCGAGGACGATGTGCGCCACTTGCACAATCCGTTCTTGTTTGCCGAGATGGAAGACGCGGTAGACCGCATTCTCACCGCCAAGAGCGAGGGCGAAAAGGTGCTCGTATACGGCGACCGCGACGTGGACGGCATTACGAGCATCACGGTGCTCGTCGATACCCTCGAGGAGATGGGCGTGGATGTCTTCTGGGGGCTTCCGATGGGTGACGAGCCCTACGGGCTGACCACCGAGCTGGTGGAACAGCAGGCGGGAAAGGACGTCACCTTGATTATCGCGGTCGACTGCGGGACAACCAACGCGGCGGAAATCCGACATGCGGCCGAGCTCGGCATCGACACGGTGGTCGTTGATCATCACAATCCCGCAGAAGACCTCCCCCCGGCGGTCGCGTTCATAAACCCCAAGCTCGAAGACTCCGGATACCCGTTCGCCGGACTCGCCGGGTGTGCCCTCGCCTCGAAGCTGCGGTGGGCGCTGGTGTTCGGCCAAACCGAGTTCTACAAGGAGCCGGTGTGTTTGCTCAACGTGCGACCGGGCAACGGGACCTACATCATCGAAGCGGTGAAGATGGAAAACCTCGTGGAGCTCGATCGGATCACCGAAAGCATCGTCCCGGGGATGGTCAAGTTCGAGCAGACACGATTGGCGGAGTTCGCATCGGGGATGCAGGTCATCGGCTACGATGCGACGAGCCAACAGCGGATGCTCGGTGAGCTCTTCGGATCGGCGGTGGAGGCGCACATGCTCGACCTCGCCCCGGAGATTTGGAAGCGCTACCCGAAGTTCGAAGACCGCAGCTTGATGCGCATGCAGGCGGCCTCCAAGCTGTCAAAGTATCGCGGGAGCGCCCCCTCGGAGATCGACATCCTCGTTGCGCTGTTCCGCGTGTTTGTTGGTGACAAAGTGCCGCAGCTCGAAACCAAGAACCGAGAGGTGCTCGACCTGGTCGCGGTGGGAACGCTTGCCGACATGATGCCGCTTCGAAATGAGAACCGCATTCTCGTCCGCCACGGATTGTCTAAGCTTACCAAAGCTCCGCGCCGGGGGCTGCAGCGGCTGCTCGAGAAGCTTCGCCTGTTCGGCAAGGAGCTGCAAGCCGAAGATGTCGGATATCACATCGCTCCCTCCATTAACGCCAGCGGCCGCCTCGGCGAGCCCGACAAAGCGGTGCGACTGCTGCTCTCCGATGACGACGAGGAGGTCGACGGCCTTGCCGAGGAGATCATCGCGCTCAATCGCAAGCGGCGAGAGCTCGGAGACTCCGCGTGGGAGCGACTGTTACCTCATGCGCGGCGCAGTTACGAAGAGCTCGAGAGCAAGTTCATCGTCGTCAACGATGACGAGGTCCATCGCGGCATAACCGGGTTGCTGGCCGGTCGCCTCGCGCGCAGCTTCAACGTTCCGGCAGCGGTCATTACGGCCTTTGACGAGCGTGCGGTCGGCTCCATTCGCAGCGTACGGGGGCTGCAGGCGACGGGGCTTCTCGGTCGGCTCGACACCATGCTCTCCGATTGGGGCGGCCACGATGCGGCGGCCGGGTTCTCGCTCGACGTCGGCAACCTTCCGCCCTTCCTCGAGCAGCTTTCGGGGATCGTACGGGAGCTCGATCTCGAGGCGGAGGAAGAGCCGAAAATACACGTTGATGCGGAGTTGCCGCTCGATTATCTGAGTCCCGAGCTCGAGCAGGTGGTGAAGCGCTTTGCGCCCTTCGGCCAGGAGAACCCACCGCTCACGTTTATGGCCCGCGGTGTGGTCGTGAAAGAAGTAACGTTTATGGGAAAGGAGGAGGCCCATTGCAGGCTTCTGCTCGATAGCGGTAACTATCGTTGGCCTGCCGTATACTGGAATGCAGCCGACAGGGTGGACGTGGACTTTTCCCTCAACGACCGGGTGGATGTTCTTTTCGAGTTCGGGAAGAACTTCTACCAGAACAGAGAACGCGTTCAGCTTCGGGTGCTCGATATGAAACGCTCGGGGTGACGGACGTGGGCACGGCCACCCTCCTGGGGCGCGGCACGGCCACCCTCCTCGGGCGTGACACGGAGCGCAGCAAATCACGAAGCGGAGAAGTTGATGAAAAGACGTCTTGAATTGGTAGTAGCCCTCTCCGTCATTGCTCTTGTCGGCACCGGCGCAAAGAGTGCGTCTGCTCAGGAGTTTGCCTCCGTCCCCGATACCGTGGAACAGGGCGCGCCGAGTGTGTTCCTCGTAGATTGGCCGGCCACCGACGAAGATTCGGTGCGGGGCGGTGCAAGCGGGGGCGAGGAGCTCGGGCGCAAGGCGTTTCTCAGCCTCGAGTCCGCATCCGAGGGGCGGGTATTGTCGACCGAGTGTTTCCCCGCCGACCAATCCGACGTGCAGTCCGCCGAGCAATCGCGGTGGGCATGCATCGCCGGGGTGCCGAGCACCCTCGACCCGGGCGACTATTCGGTAACCGTCGTTCTCGGCTCGCCACAGGGGACCACCGAGCTCGAGCACTCACTCGAGGTGGTATCGCGAGATTTTAACACCGAAACCATTTCATTGAACCGCGATCTCACCAAAATGCGGTCCGAGCCCGACCCACGCAAGGCCGAAGAGGCGAAGTCTCTGCGAGAGTTGGTCGCCACGTTTCGCCCCGATGCCGTCTACCATAGGGGGCCCTTTGTTATACCGGTGGAAGACGGTCGGCGCACCTCCGACTTCGGCGACCGGCGCACCTATCGGTATGTCGACGGAGCCTCGGCCGGCGCGGTGCATTACGGAATCGATATTGCCGCGGATACCGGGACTCCCGTACGTGCCGGCGGCGGCGGTCGGGTCGTGATGGTTGCGGACCGCGTTATTTCGGGGACAACCGTCGTGATCGAGCATCTGCCGGGCGTATACGGGCTCCATTATCATCTTGATTCCGCATCGGTTTCCGAAGGCGATATCGTGGAGGCGCGCGATGTCATCGGTGAGGTAGGCGCGAGCGGGCTTGCTACCGGGGCCCATCTTCACTGGGAAGTACGCGTTTCGGGCGTGCCGGTTGAACCGGAGGAGCTTCTTTCCACCGCCCTTATTGACATAGAAGCAAATTCAGAGAATATTGGGGTCGAGGTTAGATCACAGGAAGGGAGGTGATTTCAATCGCCTATATTCGGGTAGATGACGGAGAAAATCTTGAAAAGGCCATCAAACGCTTCAAGCGGATGGTGGAGAAAGAGGGCATTATCCGCGAGTGGAAAAAGCGGGAGTACTACGAGAAGCCCTCGACAATCCGGAACCGAAAGCGGAAGTCATTGGAACGAAAGCTTGCAAAGAAGGCGCGCAAGTTGCAGCAGAACCGCAGCTACTAGCGCTTACGGATACGGATTACCTATTGTACCCTCGGCTGCGTGCGAGCTGCACGTCGTTCCGAGGGTTTTTTTGTCTTTGCCGTTTGAGCCTGTCACCCCGGAGTCCTCGGCGGGAGGGCGCAGGGGGTGGCTCTTCAACCGATTATGATCGAAATTCTGCCGATAACGCGTGTTCACGCTCCTCCGCCCGGCTCCAAGGGAAGCGATGTCATCGTGGAAAAGAGCGCCGGGGGACCGCCGTCGTTTCGCGATGCCGTGCTCTATCCCACACACACCGAGCTGGAGGTGCGAAATGTCGAGAGCGCCGGAGGCTCGGCGTTTCGCCTTACCGTCCGTGGTGCCCCTCGCTCGGTGCTGCGCCCCGGCTCGTTTGTGTTATCGGCTCCCACCGAGTTTTTCGTGACGCGCTGGGCACTTGTCAGGGGGGTCGGGGGAGTCTGTCACAGCGGGAGTTGGTCGGTGTCGCAAATCCCGGGTGATGCAGGTGGTGAGCTACCGCTTGGAACGGTGCGCTGCGAACTCAGACCGCTTGGCGGCACCGGAGAGGGTTCGGGCAGCGACGCCGCTGCGGCCGGTGCGCCCGATGGGATACTCGAGCTTCGCGCCGAGGTGCCCCTTCCGTTCATTCCCGGGCGTCGTTACACGCTGTCCGGCGCGGGTGCCGGCGCCGGCGCGAGTCGCGGCGCGGGTGCCGGCGCCGGTCCGGGCTCGGCGTGCGAGGTGATGGTTGCCCTCGCCGGGCCGAAGCCTGCGGAGGAACAGACTGAGCTCCTCCCCTCGCTGGTCTCAGAGCTCGACCCCACTGACTCTCGCGCCACAGAGCGCGCGCTGCTCGAGCTCTACGGTATCACCCCGCGCATGGAGCAACCGCGCTTGGAACGCCGGATGGAGGATCGGCGGGCAGAGGGCGCCCGCGGGGGCGCCGGCCCCAACAGCGGCGCCGGGGGCTCTGAGGCGGGCTCTCCGGCAGGCGGCTCCGTCCAGGGCTCCGGGGTGCCCGGCAGGCGCCTGGTGGGCGAAGGGCTTCACGGATTCACCGCTTGGGTGGTAACTGAGCGCTACCTGCAGGACATTGAAGATCTCGTAGGAGAGGCTGTGTCGGTGGAAGGCGGTATCCCGGTCAAAGAGCTGCGAACACTGGTAACGGAGGCGGAGTCGTTTGTGCCGGCGACCCTGTGGCGGGAGCTTATCGGTGAGATACAGCGTCGCTTGGGCCTTAGCCGCCGCGAAGGCGTTCTCTCCGTTGCCGAAGATTCGCAGAGCGAGCCGCGTTCCGCTTCCCGGCCCCGAGACCTGTCTCCGGCCGAGAACGCCGTGTGGTCGGCGATTCTCAATGCCGGGGCGTCCGGGGAGCACATAAAGTCCGGCCGGATGGCCGGCTCGAAGCCGCTGGTAGAGCGGTTGGTAGAGCGCGGGCTGGTGGTGAGGCTTCCCAACGGCCGACTGTATGCCCGCAGCGTGTATCAAGAGCTTGCCGCCGTCGAGGAGGAGGTTGATGACCGAAGGGCCGCCGAGCTTTGGGGCGTTTCGCGAAGCACCGCCGCGGAGCTCATAGAGCGCATGGTGAGCGACCGGCTCATGCGGAAGACCTCGCCCCGAAGCGCGGTTTCGCGCGTGCCCGGCCGCGAGGCGGACGGCGATCCAGGCGGCCACGGCGGAGACGCCGGCCGCGCCGGAGACGCCGGCCGCGCCGGAGGCGCGGGCACTCCTACCGACGATCCGCCATGAAACGTACGAGCCGTCGCGTTCTCCCACACCTCCTTTTGTACGCATTTGCCGCCTCGCTCGTTCTGATATCGTGTACCGGCGCGCCGCCCGAGGCTACCTATGCGCAGCTCGTGCTCACCTATACGGAGGACAGACAGCGCGAGGAGATCTACGAGCAGCTTACAATACGCGTGCACGTACAGGATCCGGACGGCATCGACGACGTGGAAACGCTCCACGTGAGCCATGACGGTGAGGGCTATGTATGGACATTCGATGAGGAAAAGTGGTCGCGGCGGCAAGAAGGCGGCACCGAGCTCTTCGTCCTCGAGGGGCTGGTTTCTCCCGACGGCTCTCCCCTCCCGCGCGGCGAGTATCGGATCATTGCCGTAGATTCCGCCGGCCATCGAACTGAGATTACAGAGAGCATCGAGTCCGATCCGCGTGACTCAGAGGATCTCGCCTTCCCACGGCTCGAGCTCGACGATGACGAGCTGACGGTGCTCGGCGACCACAATGAGGTGCGAGTAATTGGTTACGAAGGGGAGGATCGACGAGTAGGGGAGCTCGAGCTTTCCGGGGGAGAGACGCGTAGTGTGGCTCGGATCGACTGGCTTGCAGATAGGATCGAAGAGGTTTCGCTTTTTGCGATCGCTCGCGGCCGCGGCCCCCGCACGGAGCACTACGTAGAAAGCGGGCCGTATCGGTGGGAGTAGGATGCGCGGCTCGGCCGGGCGTGGGCCGGCTGCGCCGCACCACAGCGCCGCACGGCTATGTGCGGCGGGTTCGCTCGCCTACCCATTCCCACACCCGCCGCCAGAGGCTTTTCCCGAAACGAGAGGAGAAGTCGCGTGCTGCCTCCTGTACCGGATAGTCCTCGCCATACTGCTTTTTCAGCTCGTCCCAGTGTTTGACGATCCACATGTAGAGGTCCGCCGCAGTGCGCCCGGGAAATCGCGCGAGGATGCGCTCATAGGCAATCACGTCAACGATCGGTTTGAATACATTGTTGAACCAGCTTTGCAGGGCCTGTTGAAAAGACAGTTCCTCGCTGTAGTGCTGATTGAGAAAGTACTTGTGCCCCTCCACGTGCTGGAGCACCACGTCGTACCGGCCTACTTCCGTAAAGACGAGGTCGTAGCGCGGTATCACCTGCGGCCATTGGGTGCGCTCGTAAAAACGCTCTTTTTCGTAGTTGATGACTGCGTTTTTGAGGTCCGCCTTCGTCATCTCCGGATCGAGCTTGATCTCGGTTCCCAGCGACACGACCTCGGCATCGATGGACATGACCCCCTGTGCTCGGGCCACCGAAACGCGGTGATTCCCGTCTCGTACGAAGTACACGCCGCCGATCTCGTAGAGCCGGATTACCGGTAAGTTCACCTGCTGCAGGTGGGCCCGGTCGATGCTCTGCCAACGCCCGCGGAGTGTCTCGCGTCGGGGCAAAAAACCTTTGTTGAAGTCGTTGTAGCGTCCCTCACTTCCGACGATCCGGCGAACGTCCACCGCCTGCAGCCCTTTGTAGGTCTCGGAATGCGGCCGAACGACATCGGTCACATCGCGCAGTGAAAGAAGCTCCTGATTCTGCGGGGTCAGCGCATTGATGAGCCGGCTGATTTTTGCCTGGGTACGAGCCTTGTTGAAATCGTCTCGGGCCGTCACTTGTACGAAATCACCCATCGGCATCTAACTCCAGAATATAATGGTCATACACGTTTATCACCTCGGTATCCCGGTAGAAGCTCACGCGCCGTTCGTTGAGGTCATAGAGATGGATATGACCGTGTAAGAGGTATCGTGGTCGAAACGCTCTCATAAACCACAAAAAACAAGAAAAGCCGCGATGAGCGTTGTCTTCCTTATCGTGAATGCCTCGCGGTGGCGCGTGTGTCACCAGAACGTCTAAAAACCGGCCTCGCACGAGCCGATGCCAAAGCATCTTCGGAACGAGAGACAGTATACGAAGCGTCATCTGGAACTCCGTATACTGGTTCTGCCCGTTATTATACCGCACGCTTCCCCCGAGACCAGCGAAAAGCACTCCCTTCTTCAAGATAACTCGACGGTCAATGTAGGTGGACCCGTAGTGATGCTGGTGGTTCATGCGGAACGTATCCGCGGCGGGCATAAGGGGAGCGCGGTGGTTGAAAAGCTCATACTGGTCGAGATTGTGGTTTCCGAACACGAATAGAACCGGCTTGTTCAAGCTACTGGCAATAAAGCCGAGATAGCTCATGGGCAAATCTCCCGCCCCGATCACAAGCTCGACGCCGCGGTAACGCTCTTTAACAGCCGGACTGTATACAAGAGGGTCGAGATGATCGGCGACGCAGAGAATCTTCATACCGTCTGTACCATCAATTAGAGCTCGATTTGTTGGAGCAGTGACTGAAGCTTTTCTTTGTCGTAGAGGTCGATCGGCCTCGATTCCACAAAATCGGAGGCAACACGAGAAAAGGTGGAGCTCGTTACGATCACACCGCGGTGGATATTCTGCTTCTTCATTTCTTCATGCATCGCCCGTGTTGTTGCCTCATCGACGATGTTCGTAACCCTGAGAAACCACAAGAGTTTCGGCATCTTCCGTGCATTGCGCCACTTGGACTGACTTTCGACTGCGATAACGGCGGCGCCGCCCTTCATCTGCTCGGCCTCGCGGACGGTAAGCCCCATTGCCACGGTGAGCTTACGGCATATGCCGAGAAACTCCTCGTCCCCGGCAGTCATGAAGTCTTTCACGCTGTCGTCGGTGCGCAGGTCCTGATACTGGCTGAGCTTCTCCGCTACGTCTCTGAAATCGCGCCGTTTCTCGTAAATCTTTTCCCACTGTTCGATGGCCTGCTCGATGCGTCGATTCTTTTCATGCACGGCGGCAAGAAAATAGCGCGCATAGAGGAGCTCATTGAGGGAGTTTTGATCCTTGGCCGCCAGCGTTACCGCTCTTTCGAGCTCCGCGGCGGCACGGTCGAGCTCTCCCATATTGAGGTAGGCAACACCCCGCTCTACGATTGACTTGACTTTCCACTCGGTGGATTTTGCCGCCTTCTCGAATGACGAGATGGCCGAGGCGAAATCCTTGGCGTCACGCTGTACTCTGCCGAGGTAGTAGTAGGCTTCCGCGTCGTCTCGGTCGAGCGAAACGGTTTTGTTGAGGTACTCGTGAGCCGGTTTTAGCTGTTTCGCCCGATAGAGGTGAATACCGAGGCGTTTGTATGGAGCCGCGTAATTGTTGTCGAGCTCGATGGCCTTCTTATAATAGGCGCCGGCGCGGTCGGAGCGGTTGCGTTGTTCGAACAAGGTCCCAACGGTGTAGTAATAGTAGGCGTTGTTCGGATCGCGCTTTATGAGGAGGAGGTATTCTTTGAGAGCTTCCTCCGGCTGATTGAATTTCAGGTATAGCTCTGCTATGTTATTTCTAAAGGGGATTTCTTTGGCGTGGTTACCGAAGCTTCCGATCTGGTTGACGGTTTTGAACTCCATCAACGCGAGATCGGGCTTTCCCTCCCCCACGTAGGCAAGGCCGAGCAAATAGTGAGGGTCGGGATCCCGCGGGTCGCGCGCGATAATCTTTTTAGCTACCCGGATGGCCTGCGTGTACTTTTTTTGTCTTACCAACTCCGCGAGGCCGGCGACCTGCTGAGGGGCCAGCAACGATTTTACAACAAAAAAGGTAATGGCGCCGACAGCCACTCCGAGTATGATAATTAGGATAATTATGCCCATCGGTTTATCTGCATCGGGATATGTCCCGCATTCATCTGAGATTAAATACTTTCATCGCGGGTGTCAAACGTTGCGATGGGCACAGGAGGTGCGGAGTGAGCCGTAAATTCACGACCGCCGTTATGTTTTTGATCGCATTGATCACGGTCTCTGCGGGGGGGCAGAGCCTTCTCGAGCAGGGAGAAGATAAGTTCATGCGAAATCAGCCGAAAGAAGCCGTTCCGCTGCTCGAGGACGCCCTCGAAGAGGATCCCGAAAACGCGCAAATATATCTCTATCTCGGTGTCGCCTACGAGCAACTGGGCCGGGACGAAGAGGCCGTGGAAATCCTTCGCGAGGGAGTACAAACGGCTTCCGACGAGCGCGAGAAACTGTTCTTTAACCTGGCCACGAACCTGAGGCGGGCCGAGCAATACGAGGAAGCGGAGGATACCTATAGCGAGGCCATCTCTGCGGACAGCATGTATGCACCGGCCTACCTCGCGCGCGCCAACTTGCGCGTCGAATTGGAGGAGTACGAGCCGGCTATCGAGGACTACGAAATCTATTTGGAGATAGAGCCCGATAGCGAACACAAGTCGAATGTCGAGCAGATGATTTCCCTTTTGCGCGATAAGCTGGAAGAACGAGAGCGCCGAGCGGCCGAAGAAGAAGAGCGCAACAAACGGGCTCAAGAGCTCGCAGAGCGAGAGGCGGAGCGCCGCCGCGAAGAGGAAGCCGCCAAGCAGCGGGCGTTACTCGACAATGTGCTCAATTCGCTCGAAGGCGCGAGCGCGGAGACGGAAAACCTCTCGGGTGGCTCCGAAGACATTGAAGAATTCGAAGATGATCTCGATATCGTCGAGTAGGCGTATGTCGAGAAGCCGTATATGGAGGCCGAATGGTAGATAATCGAGTAAAGATTGCTGTGGGGGTCGGGGTAGGCCTACTCCTGTTGGCCGGAGGTGCATTCTTCCTGCTGCAGCCCTCGGGCGATTCCGAGATGAGCGAGTCAGAGCGGCTCCGCGAGAATAAGCTTCGAATCGCGGAAAACTACCTGGAAAACGAAGAGTATCAGCGTGCTCTCGATTTGGTCGACGAGGTCCTCATCGAGAACGTCGACGACGAGCAGGCCACTGAGCTGAAGCAGGAAATCCTCGATGCCAAGCGGGAGGCCGAAAGAGCGGCGGCCGAAGAACGGGCCGCCGAAGCGGAAAAAGAGCGGGAGGAGGAATCGGAGGATGACGACGATTCCGACGACGAGGAAAGCCGGCGGCTGGAAACGCAGGCCGAAATAGCGCGGCAGCTCGAAGAACGGCGGCAAGAGGAGGAAGAGCGTCGTCGCGAGCGGGAAGCAGAGGAAGAACGCAAGGAGCAAGAACGCCGCGAGAGGCTCAGCGAAGAGGAACGGCAAAAGGAAGAGCAGATCAACGATCTCTTGGACACGGCCGAGGAAGAGCTCGAGTCCGAGAATTACGTGGAGGCGAGGAGAACGTTCGAGGAAGTACTCGAGATCGATCTCCGGGATGAAGAGACCTCGGACCGGTTTGACGCAAAGGCGCATTCGGGTATAGCGCGGGCGTTCTACGAGGAAGCGCCGGAAGATTCCACTAATCGTCAAAACGCGATCGACAGCGCAAACCGCGCACTCCGGCTCGACGATTCGTTGTGGGAGCCGCACTTCACCCTCGGCGAGGTGTATCGGGAAACCGATTTGTTCGATGAGGCCATCAAAGAGTACAAGGCGGCCGCCCGGTTGAACCCGGACAACCCGGCCATATTCTATGCCTTGGCAAATGCGCAGTACCGCTCGGAGCAATTTCGTGAGGCTCGCTCCTCCTACGAGAACGTGGTGGACATCGCTCCCGACTACCGAAGTGCCTACTATAACCTCGGCGCAACCAATCTGCAGTTAGGCGACCGCTCGCGTGCGTTGGAGGCGTTTCGCTACGCCACCGAAGTGGACAGCGAAAACGCGTTGGCGCATTACCAAGTGGGAAACATTCACCTGTCTCAGGGCGAGTTCCAACAAGCTGTATCCGCCTACGAGAGCGCAGTGGAGGCCGACCCCTCGCGGGCGAACTTCCACGGGCGTCTCGGCTCCGCGCACTACCGGCAGAACAACCTCGACCGGGCCCGCGACGCATATCTCGAGGCAGTTGAGCTCGAGCCTGATACCGCACGCCATAACTACAATATGGCGGTTGTCGAGAACGCGCTGGAAAACTACGAGTCGGGTCTCGAGTACGCACAGAAGGCGGCCGACCTCGAGTCGAGCAAGCCCGAATATCACTACGTGCTCGGTCAAATCCGATATGCCCTCGGTGAGACCAATAAGGCAATGAGCGCCCTCAGAACCGCGCTTGACCGTGACGACAGTTACGTGAAGGCAATGGTGGAGCTCGGAAAGATTCTCGACGAAGAAGGCCGCTCCGAGCGCGCGTTGGAGCTGCTCGTGCGGGCCCACGAGATCGAGCCGAACTCGGTGCAGGTTAACAACAACCTTGCCGGGGTCTATCTGGACAACGACCGGAACGAAGAGGCCATTGATCACTACCGCCAGGCAATCAGCGAGAAATCCGACGACGCGGGTATGCGCTACAACCTCGCGTTAGCCTACATCGGGGCCGACCGCTACGATGAGGCGGAGGAGTCACTGCACGAGGTCTTGCGCATCGACAACTCCGACTGGGAAGCACGGCACAAGTTGGGCGAAGTCCTGATTGCCAAAGAGAACTCCTCCGAGGCGGAAGAGGTGCTTGCCGAATTGCTCGACGAGAATCCCGATTATCAGCGCCGCGAAGAGGTTGAACAGCTCCTGCAGAGTCTGTAACTTTTCGAAAAAGAATGTGAAGCACTTTGAGGACACCTGAGAGGAATAGCGTACATGGCAGACGAAGAGACGAATGTGGATACCGAGGTAGAGAACGTAATTATCGTGGGGTCGGGCCCCGCGGCACATACCGCGGCGGTGTATAGCGCCCGCGCCGAGCTCAACCCCTTGCTCTTCGAGGGGTTTATGGCCGGGGGGGTCGCCGCCGGCGGCCAACTTACCACTACGACCGACGTCGAGAACTATCCGGGCTTTCCCGAGGCAATACTCGGCCCCGAGCTCATGGACCGGATGCGAAAGCAATCCGCGACATACGGAACCCGAATTGTCACCGAAACAATAGCCCGGGCGGATCTCTCGCAATGGCCCTACACCGTCTATACCGAGGGTGAGACCGCGTACCGAACCCGGGCGCTCATTGTGGCCACCGGCGCGATCGCAAAACGGCTTCATCTGCCGGGCGAGGAAACGTATTGGCAGCGCGGAATCTCGGCCTGTGCCGTATGTGATGGGGCGCTTCCGTTATTCCGAAATCAGCCGCTCGTTGTCGTCGGCGGCGGCGATAGCGCGTGCGAGGAGGCCGCCTTTCTCACGAAGTTCGGCAGTAGCGTGACGATGCTCGTGCGCCGTGACGAAATGCGCGCTTCCAAGACAATGCAGCATCGCGTCATGAACAACGACAAAGTCGATATCGTGTGGAACACCGTTCCCACCGAAGTTGTCGGAGACGGGAATGTTCTGACCGGGGTGAAAATCTACAACAAGCAGACCGGCGACGAGGGTACCATCGAGGCCAAGGGGCTTTTCTATGCAATCGGCCATCTGCCCAACACCGGTTTTCTCATGGGCCGGCTCGAGATGGACGAAACCGGTTATCTCCAAACGGAGGCTCGGTCCACGCGAACGAGCATGTCCGGCGTGTTTGCCTGCGGAGACGTTCAAGACCGTGTTTACCGACAGGCGGTTACCGCGGCAGGAACGGGGTGTATGGCCGCCCTCGATGCGGAGAACTATCTCACCGAGCTCGGTGACTAAG
>JAWLED010000003.1:18088-24958 GCA_041686235.1 Spirochaetia bacterium
CTCCCCGGCGCTCACCTCCCCGGCGAGCGACTCCCCGGCGCTCGCCTCCCCGGCGGCCGGCTCCCCGTCGAGCCGCCGACGTGCGCTAACGCTCAGAGCGAGCGACCGATCAAGTGGAACAGTTGATCTCTCGATAGCTCGAGCCACAAGGGCCTGCCGTGTGGGCAGTGGGGTGTTTCCAAGTGGAAAATCTCCCGCATGAGCGCTTCGCCGGTTTGCGGATCGACGGTGTCACCGTCTTTGATGGCCGCTTTGCACGCAAGATCGGCGTAGAAGTCCCGCTCGAGCTCCTCGGGGAGCGCCGACAGCTCGTGCAGCGTTTCGGCAAACGCGTGAGCCTCGAGCCCTTCAACGGCCGGAATGGCGGTTAAGACCCAGGTGGTGGCATTGTTTCGGGGGGCCACGTGAATCCCGGCTTCGGCAAGATCGGTTCGGCGCGAGGACAGGAGCTCTGCCTCCTCGTCGGTGGTCTCTATCTCCACGGGAACGAGAAGATGTTGCACGCGAGGGGCCGAGCGCAGCCGCTCATACAGCACGCGCTCGTGGCCCGCGTGTTGATCGACGAGATAGATCCCGTCGGCATTTTCCCCGACTAAGAATAGCCGCATCGCTTGGCCGAGGTATGTTACCGACTCGGGAACGACCGAGGGCACCTCGAAACGCCGGGTGAGATCAAACGCCGGTTGAGATCGAGCCTCGCCTCGAGGCTCACCGCGGAGGTACTCGCGGCCGGCGCCCGCCGACTGCGGGGAATGGCCGCCCGGCCCGTTCCCGGCGCCGCGGTCCGTCCCCGCCTCGCGGTTCGCCGCGGCGCCGCTTCCGGGGGCACGACCCGCGTCGGCAACGCTCCACGTGCCGGTGTGTTTCGCCGGGTTCGCCTGTGGCCCCCCGTGTGCCGTCTCAAAGAGCTCCGGCGAGGAGAATGGAACCCGGCCTTCACGGCCGCGCTTTCCCAGATCCTGTTTGAGGAACTCCCTCAACGTCTTCGTCAAGGTGCTGTGAATCTCTCGGATGCTCCTGAAACGGACTTCGCGTTTCGCCGGGTGGATGTTGAAATCGACTTCCCTCGGATCTACCTCGAGAAACACGAATGCGCTCGGGTACAAGCCTCCGGGGATGTAATCGGAGAAGGCGTATTCGACCGCCTGTACGAGGCCGTACTCCCACACCCGGCGGCCGTTGACGTACACCTGCAGTCGCTTCCGGTCGCGCCTGACCATTTCGAGTCCGGGTGTCACGACCTCGAAGGAGAAACGCTCTCCTCTGCCTTCGATGCGGTGGAGAAGCCTCCGATCGCCCAAGTCGGGATAGCCCGCAAGCACTCTGTCGACCCGATCGGCGGGCGGGAGAAACTGTTTCATCCGTCCGTCGGTAAATAGGCGGAATCCCGTCTCTGGAAAGGGTAAGGCCTTCTCGAGAAGGGTGCTGTGCGCCATCTTCGTCTCCGCGGAGGCCCTCTTGAGAAAGCGCTTACGTGCGGGCAGCGAGTAGAACAGGTCGGTAACTTCAATTGCCGTCCCACGGTTAGCCGGGGCGGGGCCGAGAGAGATGATCTTTCCCGCGTCTACCGCAAGCCGGTTTCCACTGCCGCTGTTGTCGCGAGCGCTGGTAATGCGCAACCGCGAGACGGTTGCGATGCTCGAAAGCGCCTCACCGCGAAAGCCGAGGCTCGAGACCTCTTCGAGATCTCCTTCGGTCGAGATCTTGGATGTGGCATGGGGGAGAAAGCACAGCTCGAGGTCTTCGCGGCTCATGCCGACGCCGTCGTCGACGACCCGGATGGATTTGGTTCCGCCTTCTTCGAGATGTATTTCGATTTGACCGGCTGCCGCGTCCAGGGCGTTGTCGAGTAGCTCCCGCACGACCGAATAGGGCCGATCGATCACCTCTCCGGCGGCAATCTTTCTCGAAACCTGATCCGGTAAGACGTGAACGTTCGGGGTGCCGGCGCGAGGTGTTTCGCTCATGTTGCTATACTAACCGGCCGCGGCCCCCGGCGCCAACCGGCGGCTACAATCCGATGCGGGTCTCGATGGTTACCGAATTATTGACCTCCGGCGCACCGTCGTCGTAGCTCACGGTTCCGTCCTCGTTTCGAAGCACGGTGGTCTTTACGGTCAATGCCAGATCCAGCGTGGGCGCTACCGGATAGACGATTTCGCTTCGAAAGACCGAATCGGAGTCAAAGAACGTCGCGTCCGCGAAATCGCCTTTGCTCATCGCGGTGGCGAAAAAACCGGTCCTGTTGTACTCGCCGGAGGCGTGAATCCCGAGCGGCAGCAGACCTTCGCGAAGCTCCGCTTTCAGGGTGAGATAGTCTTTATCGCCACGTTCCCACGTTCCCGCACTGTCGACTTCCCACGGCCAGAGATAGCCGGCGGAAAACTGGAGAGTGTCGTTGAATAGGCGAAATCCCGCCTCGCCGTAAATACCCGCCTCGGTCTGCTGGAACTCATCAATGTCGGGGTTTTGAAAGTACCGGTAGACCCCGGCGGCTACCTCACTTCGTCGCCGCTCGTAGCCCCCATCGAAATAGAATGGACGGAAGAGACCGTTATGGGTGCGAAAATCGAGGCGGTAATCAAACATCGCGATGTCCCCGAGCACGCCGGTCATTGCCCCGAAGTTGCGAAGCTGTCCGGCATCAGTGTCGACAAAGGTGTCGGTTTTGAGGCCGCTTTCAACGGTCTCCCCGTCGGTGTCGACCAGCGAATCGCTGAGGTAGGGTACCAGCCCGGCCACATCGGTGAAGGCGGCCACAGTAAGAAGCTCGGTCTCGAAAATGGAGACGTCGATGTCGGCGCCCACGAGGTTGACGATGGGATCGACTCTCTTGATCTCGTTAGTGTCGAGACTGCCGAAGCTGCCGTCGGTGGGGATGTCTCCGGCCGGATCGATGTCGCTCGCGGCACTGACCCCGAGCGCGACCGTGCGCTGCAGCGGGCGGGTGAACACGCGCGCGCCGAATATCTCCGGCTCGGTAAGGTCGTTAACCGCGGCCTCCATGCCGAAGCCGCCGAAATCCACCCCGCTGTTGAGCCCAATGCGCCGCAAAGCCGGAAAGTCCACGTCATTGGCGTAGTTTCGCATTATCAGCCCATGCCCGAGTGTCATGGTGTCGAAGTTCCCCATTTTGAGGTAAAACGGATCGCGACGCTCTCCGTATCTGAGATAGCGTATTTTGAGAGCCAAGTCGGTAAAAAGGTCTTCGGTTGCATCGCCGGGATCGTCTTCCCAGTCCTTGTCGCTTCCAAACGACCACTCGTTGTTACCCTTGGGGCGGTAATAACTCGTGGGGTCGAAGAGATTGTTCCGGTAGACGGCCGGAAGATACATGGCCGCTTCGAGATCTCCGATCGAAAACTTCGGCTGAAGCACGATCTTTGCGTATGTGCCCTCGTCGAGAGTAAGCGCTCCCGTTTCGGCCCCGAGAGACTCTCCCACGCGCGTCATGAAGCGCTCGAACCCGCTTTGTTCACCGTCCTCTCGAGAAATCGGCTCGCGCGCTCGCGGCGCGCCCGGCTCGGGTTCGACACGCTCGGCGCCCGGGCCATCTTCGTCCGGTTGTTGGTCTCCATCCTCCGGGGCCTCCGTGGCGCTCTGGTCGCCGGAGCTCTCCTGCGGAACCTGTGCGGGGGTAAGCTCTTGGAAGTCAAGATCTTCAAACAGTTCGTTGAGGCTTTGCTGATCGAGCTCGCTCGGGGCGAAGGTATCGGCAAAGGTATCGGCGATCTGACCCGAGCTGACGACCACGCGCTCACCGCTCTCGCGGTCTTCGAACGAGACACTCCCGTCGCGTACGAAAAGGGCGTCGCGTGAGTCGGGAACGACGTGCATCCCGAAGTCGGTGCCGCGCACACCGCCGACCGCCGCCGGTGTGCGAAACTCGTAGGCGGTATCGGCTGCTCGTGCCACGACGGCTCGGAGCTTTCCCACAGCAAGGCTGAATATGTTGGTGCGTTCTTCGTTTTCTTTCTCTTCTGCCGTTTCTGCCTCGGTTGCCGTCTTTCGCCCGAGTGAATCAATAGATAGTTCGGTGTCGGGAGCAAGCTTGAGGATACTCCCGTTCGACTCGAGCCGGATCTCGGCGGTGGTGTCGAACGTCTTTATGGTATCGCCGGGCCGCAGTTCCATGCCCTCATGGACGTTGTTGTATTCGAAATTCTCAGCGTCAAGAATTTGGATCTCGAGCTCGTCATCGAAGTATTCGAGTATGGCCGCCGAGCGGTCCTGCCCGTAGGCGAGGCCGGCGCTAAGGGCAAGAAGCGCGAGCATTGCCAGGAGAGGCTTTCTTGCGCGAAACTGCATGCAGGGTCCTCCTATCTCAGCGTGATCTCGCTCTGCAGACCGGAGGTGATCACGTAATCGTCGGTGCTTGGGTCGTATCGCAGGTTATAAGCCAGCGAGATTGCGGTCGATTCGGCATGGTAGGTCACGCGCGCGTCGATAATTGAATCTTCAGGATCCCCGATGTCCTCGACGGAGTCGATTTCCACCTTGCGGTACTGCGCCTCTACGGAGAAAGAGGGTACGAGGCCTTGGCCGATGCGGAAACGGCCGGTTAGCTGATTCTCAGCCTTCGTTCCCGAGCCGAAGGGGCCCTCCATTTGGACCTCCAGCTCGAAAAGATCTTCGAACAGCGACACCCCCGTCAGAGCAAGCCAGCCGAAATGCTCGTTTATGAGGCGTTCTTCACTTTCGTATACGGCGTACTTTTCGAGGCGGTAGAAGTCGTAGGGCGCGTCGAAATATGTCGGTATGAAGTTCTCTCCGATGTAACGAATCTGCCCGCCGTAGGTAATGACGCGCGCTAAGCGGCCGTCGGTGCCCACCATTGCTCCCTGGTTGTCTTGTTGGCGCACGTAGTCGGCATACGTGGAGAGGGTGAACGGCGCCTCGGCTAGTATTGGAAGACGCATATCCGCGCCCCACACCAATACGTCATCGGGATCCCCATAGGCTTGGGCCTGCGCGGTAAGCTCTTCGCTCTCGAGCTTGTCGAGGTGATAGTCGGGAGCAACATCGGCTACCACTGTCGAGCCGATTTGCAGGTCGCGTATCGCCGGTGTGTCGATTGCCGCCAAGGGACGTGTGTAGATTCGTCCCCCGAAGAGGTCGAATGCCGCGAGATTTGCCGCCATGCCTTCCACCCCGACGTAAGGGAACTCAAACGCCGCCCCATCGACGTTTAGACGTGCGCCGAGGATGCGCCGGTCCGGCAAAAACTGCGTATTCGTATAGCTTCCCATAATAAACCCGTTCCCGAGCGTCACCGCATCGAGCGATCCTACCTTTGCAAACAGCGGGTCGTCCTCTTGGGCCCACTGCAGGAAGCGAATCTTTGGTAGATAGACCTCGGCAATATTCCGGTCGTCATCGGGAACCCAATCTGCTTCGCGAATGTCGGCCTCGTCTCCGCCCCCTCCGGTGAACGTATAGTTCAACGCGAGGTCGAGACCTACCGAAAATGGCCCATACGCAATTGTGGGATATATCGCCACGGACTGATACACCACCGTCGAGCCGTCTTCGTCGAAGCTCTGGGTGCCCAAGCCGACGCCAAACCCGAAATGAAACCGGGCGGCATCGTCCGAAGAGGTGTCCGCCGGCTGCTCCGCATCATCGCTTTGTGCCCATACGGGGGTCACCGCCATCGAGAAGCACAGGACGACCAGTACAAAAAGCTTCATTCTGCGATGGTTTCTCATTACCGCCATAATTTCTCCACAGTATACCGCACGAAACTCCAAAACCAATGATGCACCAAATTGTTGTCGGCTGCAACGGGTACCGTGCTTCGTGTGGCCGGCCCCGCATTCCTTCGTCCCTTCATCGCTCGCCGCCCTTGAGGCAGACCGCTCGCGCCGCTCGCCGCCCTTGAGTGGGAAGCGGTGAGCGGCTATGCTTGAGCAAAATCTGGAGGAGGTTTCCATGAGCGAGCATAGCTCCGCCGAGTTGACCCTGGTCGTCATGGCGGCGGGCATGGGGAGCCGGTACGGCGGTATAAAGCAGATCGACCCGGTTGGGCCCTCTGGAGAGGCGCTCATAGAGTACTCGATTTTCGACGCCTTGCGTGCCGGATTTACCCGCGTGTGTTTTGTCGTGCGCTCCGACATCCGCGAGGCGGTAGCGGACTTTTTCGCCCCGAAACTCGAAGGGCGCGCTGTGCTATCCTATGCCGATCAAGAGTTGAGCGACCTTCCCGAAGGATTCGACGTGCCCCCGGGCCGCACCAAGCCGTGGGGGCCGGCACACGCGGTGCGCGCGGCACGTGAGGTCGTCGACGGCCCGTTCGCGGCGATAAACGCCGACGACTTTTACGGGCGCGAATCGTTTGAGTCGGTCTCCCGGTTTCTCTCCTCGGTGGGAAGCGACGAGACAAACTACTGCATGGTCGGTTTTCGCCTCAGCGATACTCTCTCCGAGCACGGCGCAGTTTCTCGGGCGCTGTGCGAGGTTGACTCCGACGGGATGCTGACGCATATCGAGGAACACAAGGAAATCGAGCGCACCGAGGCCGGCATCGTAAGCCGTCGCCCCGACGGCAGCACTCTGTCCCTCTCTGGTGAGGAGACCGTTTCGATGAACATCTTTGGGTTTACCCCGCGGGCATTTGGGCAATTCGACGAAGAGTTCGCCCGGTTTCTCGAAATACGGGGAGACGACCCCAAAGCGGAGTTCTACCTTCCCACCGTACAGAACAACCTCATCCGAGACGGACGGGCCTCCGTGCGCGTTCTCCCGGAGGCGGGCTCCTGGTTCGGCATGACCTACCGCGACGATAAGCCGATGGTGGAGAAGCAAATTGCCCGCTTCGTCTCCGAGGGGAGATACCCGCGGAGTCTCTGGGGATAGGCGCGCCGGGCCGGC
>JAWLED010000003.1:25058-74182 GCA_041686235.1 Spirochaetia bacterium
TACCGCGACGATAAGCCGATGGTGGAGAAGCAAATTGCCCGCTTCGTCTCCGAGGGGAGATACCCGCGGAGTCTCTGGGGATAGGCGCGCCGGGCCGGCCGCCCGCCCGGTTTACCGCCCGGCCGCCGGCCCGGCCGGCTGCCCGTTTTACCGCCCGGCTGCCGCAGGCCGGGCCGCCCCCGAGCCGGCGGGCCCGGGCCGCTTCAGAACTCGATCCTACCCTCGATACCCCCTTGCAAGCCGAGCAGCACCGCGTTGACGTCCTCGCCCTCGATGACGAGTGGCTGCAGCCCGACTCCGACGTCCGCGTAGAGGCGGATGAACCCGTGGTCGGGAAAAACGAGGCGCGTTTCGTGGCCGAGAGAGAGGCTGTAGCTCTGCTCCTCATCCCCGCCGCCGGGGTCATCATACAAGAGGACCGCGCGCTCGGTGTTTTCGAAATGCGGCGGCTCGTCATCTATGAGCCTGTCGAACTCGAACAGACCGCCGGTCGGGCGCTCCCAGAGGTACGCGGTTTCATTCTCCACGGTGAGACTGCGCGTCTCTTCGAAGGTGGCCGAGGCCGTGGTTTCAATGCTCAGCTCGTTCCCGCCCTCACCAAAGAGCGCGGCGAGTGATGAGGCCTCTGCGCTTACCGTGGTGTCCTCGGAGGGAAACCGTCGGTCGATCGTAGCGGAGATCGAGTTGGAGAACTCGTCGGTTCGGTATAGCTCGAACGTGGGGTAGGCTCCCACGCGCCCGAAGAGGTTCAACGCGGTGGCGGTGTAGCCCGCGCTGTAGCTGAGCCGTTCGGTAAGCGCCTCCTCTTCCCTGGTGAACCGGCGCGATACATCGAGGCTCGCCTCCGAGGGAAGCACGAGGTCGCGCAGGCGCGAGCCGAAAGAGCGCTCGACGGCGAGGCCGGCGGCCGGGGTGTAGCGGGTAAACGGCTCGCCGGCGCTTGCACCCGCAAAACCGGTTTCCCCGGCGCCTTGAAACAGCTCCGCGAAGGGGACCGAGGAGGCAAGGTAAGCTTGGCCGGCGAAGGCGCTCCCGTAGACCCCGAGGTCCTCGTCGTAGGAGCTTGCATGAGGGGCACGCGTGGTGCGCTCGAACTCCCTGGCGTAGGAGGGGGTGAGCGTCCACTCACTCGAGGACTCTCTGTTAAACGACAGCGGCACGGCAAGCGACAACAGCGCCTCGTTCGTCTGTTCCCCCTCGGTGCTCGAGCGGTTCTCGTAGCCTTCGCTCGTTTCCACCTCGAACCCGATCGGGCTCGGCTCTCGCTGCGCGGAAAGCGAGGCCTCTCCGGTGCGCTCAGGCGACTCGCCGCGCGAGTAGGGCGCGAGGAGCTCGTAGCCGGCAATCCAGGACTCGGGGTAGCTTGCCGAGCCGGGCCGATAGCCGCCGGCGCTGTGGCCCAAGCCCAGTGTGAGGCCGACCTTATAGTTCTCCGCCGGACGCGTGACCCCGTCGAAGCTCCAGTTTTGCTCGAGATTTTCGCTTCTCAGTGAGGCATCCGAGTCGAGGCCCAGATTCGTCTGCATCGGCAGGGAGAAAAGCAGCTCGTTTTGACGGTAGAGCGAGACATCCGGTCTGTTGTAATCGCGGCGAAACGACTCGGTAAAGACAACCGGAGACTCCGCAGCGGGGATACGCAGGCTGTGCCCGCCGGATAGGGCGGTGCGATCATCTTGCACCGCGACCTCGAAATCGGTTTCGAGGCGCGTGTAGAGCACCTCGCCGCCGAGCTCGGTACGTGTGAAGAGACTCCCCGTGCCCCCGCTCACATCGGAGTCGGTTGCAAAGCCGCCGCTTCGGAGTAAAGTCTCCTGAGCCACGCGGATGTCGGAGAGGATCTCCACGTCTCCTGCTTGAACGACCGTGTCGGGATACTCGTAGGTGGCGGAAAGCCGCGACGCTCCGGAAAGCGAAATCCGGGTGCGCGCCCAGTGCACCTCGTCGATATAGATGGTGCCCTCGGCGGCGTCGGTTTCGGGGCTGAAGGTGAGCTCGAGCCGGCTCAGTTTGCCCGCCCCGGCCCCGGGCGTCTCGTCCACCGAGCCGACCCTATCGCCGTCCACGTACACGTTGCCCGAGGCGGTGTCGATCTCCACCTTCCGCCAGCGGCCTTCGAGCCACTCCGTCTCGCCCTCGTCTATGGGTACCGTCGCGCGAAGGCGCTCCCCGCCGCCGCTTGCGCCGCCGGCGCCGCCCCCGCCGCCGTCCTCGGGGCCGCTCTCCGAGAGGGTGACGGTGAGATCGCCGGCGCCGGTGTCGGCATCCGTCCCGAGGCCGCCGGAGCGCGCGTAGAAGGTCAACACCTCGTACTGCCGCGGGGGCACCGGGGTCACGTAATCGGTGAGGCTCCACGAGTCGTCGCCCCCGCTCAGGTTGCTCCAGTCCACGCGAAGCACGCGCTGGCCGGCGTCGCCCTCGGCGTGGAACACCTCGTCCACCTCGGAGTGCTCGTCGACGAGGTCCTTGGGCGCCCCGCGGTCGGGGACCTCCGTGGCGCTGACCGAGCCCCCCGATGTCTCGGGGGCCACGCTGGTCTGAAACGTGCTCCCGCGCAAGGTGAACTTCGAGAAGAGCGTGCGCCCGGAGACCGTGTCCGTGCTCCGGACGACCACGCGGACGGCGCGAGTTGATGCGAGCTTTCGGCGCGCGGCGGCGTCGAGATCAAAGGAGACGCGCGACCACTCTTCATCGGCGCTCCCGTCGTCGACTTCTACGAGATTTTTTGGGGTGCCGGCGCCGTCCGAGAGCGTGTGGACGAGGTCGGGGTTTTCAGCGTCGAGCACGCCGTTTCGGTTTCCGTCCTCCGACATCCGGTACTCCTCTCCGGGGGGCGGGCGACCGGCCTTGAGGCGGAACCCGGCACTGTCATCATCGAAGTCAAAGGAGGGCGAGAGCGTGCTCTCGCCCCGGTCGAGGGTGCCGTCCCCGTCGACATCTTCCGCGAGGGCGCCGATCTGCAGGTAGACCTCGATGTCGTCCGATGCCAAGTCGAGATCGAGTGCCCGCCACTCGAAGCTGATCTCGGTAATCTCGGAAAAATCGCGGTCGGTAAAGTCGGGCATGCGAAGGTGCGCGCCGACCCACTCCTCGCCTCGGCCCCCGTCTATCTCGAAGTCGAGCACCATCACCTGCCCGTCGACCCCGTCGTCGTCGGCTTTGGCGGGGTAGGGCCCGACCCGCGATCCCGCCGCGTAGGGGTAGTCCTTGTCGTCGGGGACGTCCCAGTCGTAGTCGCGAAGCACGCGGCCCCCGGCTGCGGTCTCGTCGTAGAAGTCCTTGTAGAAGAGCCGGCCGCGGTTGTCTTGGGAGAGGCTGTCGTCCCAGTCATCATCCGGGTCCGAGCCGTCAGGTTCCGGTGCTCCCGGCGCGGCGGCCGGAAACATGTTGCCGTCGGCGGCCGGCACCTCGGTCTCCTTCTCCTCCATGCCTAAGAGCCGCAAATAGCCGGTCGTATCGGGCACCGAGAGCTGCACCGCCCCGTCTATGTAGCCGGAGAAGTAGTCGGTCTCGTGCTCGACCGCGGCGCTTGCGGTCACCGAGCCGGGGTGGTCGGTGGGCGCCTCCGAGTATGCCCCGCGCAGCACGTTCCACTTCGTGCCGAGCGCGAGGGTCAGGTCGGTTTGGGTGCCGAGTGAAATGCGGTTTCCCGAGGCAAAGAGAAGGTCGCCCCCGCCGCCGGAGCCGTACACCCGGTAGACGACCTCGATCACGTCGTTGGGATAGATGGGGAAGGGGGAGGTGATCACCCCGTTGCCGTAGTCGACCTCGAAACTGGGATCCTCAACGCCGTTTCGAAGCACCGTAACCGATCCGGGGACGACGTTCCCGTCAATGGTGAGCCGGTTCACCGGAGTCAGCCCGGTGGCGAGTATCTCGAAGTCGGTGTAGCCGTCCTTATCGGTCGGGTTCGGACCGTAGAGCTCTGGAAAGTCCTCTGCAAAGGGGTAGCGGTTGGAGTGGTGCAGCACGCCGCGGTTTGGATTACCCACGGTGAGCTGCGTTTGATCCTCGTTGACGCTGATGTTTCGGTTGGCGATCTCTCGCTCGCTGTAGTCGCCCTTTCGCACGAACTCGGTCTCGAGCTCCTCTGCCGAGGATAGATCCGATATGTCGTAGCGCGCGGCAATTTCGAAGGGGTTGAACGCTCCTCGCTCGTGGAGCAGGAGTGACTGGTTGCCGTCGAGGGTGAGCTCGAGATCGTTGAGGTCGAGGCCAAGATAGGTGCCGTCTCCCGAGGGGGTGGCGTCAAAGTCGAAATCGTACGGCCCGTCCCCCGGCGAAAGCTCGTCGTCGGCGGTTGCCCCCGTGGCGCCCACGAGCGCCTCGTCTCCGAGCCCCGGGTCTCCGACGGTGTTGCCCCCCTTCGTGTAGTGCACCGCCACTCGCGCTTCGGGTTTCTCCCGGAGATAGACAATGCCCTTCTCCGCGGAGTACACCGCCGCCGAGTCGAGGTCGGCCTCGCGCCACCGGCTCCCTGCCGCCGAGATGTTTCCCTCATCGTCCTCGAGATACAGGGTGAGGTTCTCGACCTCCGCATCGGGGAGCACAAAAAAGCGGCCCCTCTCGTATTCCTCCGGCCCGATTCGCGTTTCGCGTGCCTCGTTCAGGCCGTAGAAGATCTTTCGCTGCTCCTCGGACGGCTCGTAGCGCACGAGGAGCTCGTGGTCGCTTCGTTGTGTCTCGAAGGCCGCCGAGATGCCCGGTGAGGGTTCGGTGGCCTCGCCGAAGGGGATGTAGGGATACTTGGAGATGGAGAGTAACCCGTAACCGAGACGTATCGACTGCAGGAACTCTCCCTCTTGTCCCTGGTAGCCGAGGATGAAGGAGTTTACCTCGAACTCATCGGCAAAGGTTGCCTCGAGGTAGTATCGCTCATAGAGCCACAACGAGATGGTGAGGTCCACCGCGTTGAAGTAGGGTACCTCTTCCATGCCGGGAAAATCGTAGGGAAAGGTTACCCGATTGTCCTCGGGCGGGATTTCGGGGTGAAAGGCCCAGCCGAGTGTCCCGCCGATTCCTGTGTTCCACGAGCCCACGATGAAGAGGTCGACATCGGCATCCCCGAGTTGCGTGCCGAAGATTGCCTCGCGGGAGGCGGGGTCCACGGCGGGATCGGTCGGCTCGCGCTCCGCGTCGTCGCCGCGCTCATCACCGTCGTCGGCCTCGCCGCTGTCGGCATCACCACCGCCCTCGGCTTCGCCGCCGCCGGCATCATCATCGGCTCCGTCCCCGTTTTCTTCCTCATCCACCCACGGGGGCTCTACCTCTTCGTCGGGAAAGGGGTCTTCGGTGCTCTGGGCAAACGGGGCCTCGCCGCCTGCAAGCGCGAAAACCAGCGCGCAGAGTACGACGAGCGCCGGGGCGAAGCGCGCGCGTGTGAGAGAGCGCCTTGTTGTGACCGTTTCTGTTGGTGTAGTATTGGCGTTCATGCGGGACGTGTCACCAACCGAGAATCTAAGACGATGAGCACTGAAATGGAGAGGGCCTCTGCATTCATTAAGCGATTACTCCGCGATCCGGCGCTGAGCGAGCTTACGCCCCTTCAGAAAGAACAGCAAATCGTTCAATTCCTCCATTCGAACGGCTCGCACGTGCACTCAACTCTATCACACTCGAAGTATTTTCCGGATACGCCGTGGTCGGAGATCGTTGCGTTGCTCGAGAAAGCGCTCTCTTACATCGTCGACGACGACCTTCTTCCGGCACTCAGGCGTATCGTCTATGATCAAATCGACTTCTCCTTTGTAACCTTTCTCGGCGGCTCGGAGGCCCCGCGTAACCGGATTTCCGATGAGGTCTATCAAATCATTACCGAGCTTCTCAAACGGGGCCCGACCCGTCGGGCTCTCACCGGGCCATACACCGCCGTGTATCATCGCTTGGCGCATCCTTATATCGACGGCATATATGCACGAGAGACCTACATCCACTTCGAGCTGACGAAGGTTCAACGACTTCGCATGGGCGAGAAAGAGCTCAAGAGTATGATTGATGCATGCCTTTTGCTCAAACCGGCCATACACCTCGCGCATCGCGAAAACGGGCAGCAGCGGGCCGATCGGGTGGTCCCCGCCCGGTTTGCCGAAGAGGCGGTGGCTGAGCTCGGCTCGCGGTGGAGTCTGGTTCCCGAGCAGGCCCTGCGCTCGGCGGCACATGCAAATGTTTCGTTTCAGAATAATCGGTACGTGGAGGCAACCTCACGGCTGGTCGCGCTTTTTGCGACCCGCGGACGCAATTACCGGCCGAGGCTTCGCAGCGAGCGAGGGGCGGAACCTCCGGAGAAAAGCTGGTTGAGCGTTGCGCGACGCAATAATTCGTTTTATGGTTTCGACGTGAAAATGCTCGACGAGCTCTACAGTATAGCCGCGGAAAAAGGATGGTAGGAGTTACTATGGCTGATTCGAGAAGTCGATTAAGCAGTTCGGTGGAAGGCGTGATCGTTCTCGCCGTCATCCTTGTTCTTGTTCATACCTTTGTGCAGGATCTCGCTCTGGTGCTCGGGTGGAGCTGGAATACGCGGCTCGTCCTGTTCATCGTCGGATTCGGATTCGATGTGTTTTTCACCGTTGAGTTCCTGGTCAGGATGTACTACGCGGTCATGAACCGAGCTGCGGGCCGGTATTTCGGGCGGGAGCGCGGGTGGATCGATTTTCTCGCCTCCGTTCCCCTCGTGGTCTTGTATTCCGGGCCCATCATGCTTGCCCTTGCCGTCGGTGGGGCCGACCTCGTGGGTATGGGCGGCATGCTCGGTACGTTTTCGGCGGCCTACGCGATCCGAACCGCTCGCGTGCTGCGACTTTTGCGTGTGCTGAAGGTCTTTCACGCCCTCAAGGGGACAAGAGCTCACATGACGTACCGCCACATGGCGAACGTCGCTACAATCGGTGTTTCGGTGATCGTGCTAACGGTCATTGCCTTGGTTGCTTTCTCCGGCGCAGCGGGGCTCCCGGCCCTCGAGTCTCAGGAGCAGGCTCGGCACGTGCGCACGGCTTCCCTCATCGACTCGCGGGATCTTGCGCGCTCCGACCGGCAGGAGCTGTTGCGTGACGTTGCCGCCTCGCGGCCCTCGGTTCTCGTGGTGTCGGAGGGCGGGGCAACACGCTACAGCCGTCACGACAATGAGTACTACGAAAAGCATTTCGGCATGGGAGATTACGCGTACGTAAAGTCGGGAGCCACCGAGATCTTTTTCGACTTGCGTCCGCTCAAGGCGAATCAGGCGCGGCAGAACATGGCATACCTCGTGATAGTAGTCATCTTCACCGCGGCTATCGCATTGTTCTATCGAAGGCATTTTGCCGCGACCGTCACCGACCCGATTCACGTGATGGAGCGGGGTTTCTCCGAGCACGCTCACAGTCTCGAGGTGCGAATCCCCGAGCGCTACCGCACCGACGACATATTTCGTTTGGCCGCACTCTACAACTCGGTGTATCTCCCGCTCAAGGATCGAAAGGCGGATGCCTCAGGTGCCGGGGATGTCGACGCTGCCGGTATGGCCGACTTATCGGTCTCCGATCTCGATGATATCGGCGGCGAGGACGAGTAGGGCCCGAGGCACTGCATGGTTGTTTCAATGATACAGGTCATCCTCGAGCTGCCGGATGTGACCTCCATAAAGGAAAAGCGCCGTATCGTGAAGTCGTTGCGAGAGAAGCTTATCTCGCGCTACCGGATTACCGCGGCCGAGGTCGACCTCCATGAGAGTCTTGCCTTCTCGCAGATCGGCGGGGCGGTCATATCGAACTCGAAGCGCCACGGCGAGTCAATTATGCACAAGGTATTGGCCTTCATCGAGGACAATGCTCCGGGGCGCGTGCAGGACGTGAAAATTATCTCCGAGGTCTACTAGACGGGGAACATGTAGAGGTCCGGCAAGTGGTGGTCGCCGCCCATGCGGCGTGAATCGGAGGCTCCCTCTTCGGCCTCGAGAGATAGCGCGAAAAAGTGATCGAGCGGCTCATATCCCTCGGCCTCGGCGCGAATCTGTAGCTCGAACGTGCGTCCCTCGCCGCTATGTGCGGCAACCTGGGGAGCGGGCCAGAATGAATAGGTTCCGTAGGTGTGCGAGGCAAGCGGGTAGGGGTTCTGCCACCGGGAGTCATACATTTCCATGTGCGCTTGCCCGTGGAGAAGGTAGACCAGTGCCCCCTCCATCGGTGTGAAGTTTTCCCCGTCGAAGATACGCCCGGCAATGGCGGGAAAGTTGAAGCTCGGGCCCTGCAGCTGCGGCTCCTCCGGATCTTCGTCGTAATAGGAGCGGCGCACCGAGGATATGCGCTTCAACGCCTCTTGTGCGAGTTTTGTGATGTCCACGGCGAGCTGGGTGTCCGAGACAATGGTTTGTTCCACATGCGCCACACCTCGCCCCGAGGTTACGTAGCGGGGAGGCACCCGGTTGAGTACGTAGCATACGGCATCGAGGCGGCACGCCTTGGTCGTACAATAGGTGCTGTTACCGCGTTGTTCCTCTTCGTCGCAGATCTCGTTCACCCGGCGAAAGACCAAGTCTTCCATCAGGTTATGTATCTCCATGAGACGCTCCCCTGTCTACCTCCGCCTGGATGTCGAGCAAGTCATGAAGCGCATCTATGGCTTCGCGAAAGTCCCGTATTGTTTCTTTGAGGGAGAAGTAGTTGAGACCGGCGTAATATACCTTCGAAAAGAGCGAGAACGACACCTCTTCCGGCGTTGGTTCGATGCTCACGTAGCATCCGTACTCGTAGCAGATGCGCAACATCTCGTCCATCTTCCGTTGAATAAAGGTGGAGAGCTCCGGAGAGAATGAGAAGGTGAAAGCAAGCTCGAGAAACTTACTCTCACGGTCTATGAACACACCGCCTTGAAACCCGTCTTCACTTTCGAATCCGGCCGTGTATGTGTCTTCGAGCAACTCGCCGTCGAGGATCTCGTAGCCGAGCTCCTTGAACAATACGGCGGTGCGACGGATGCGCTCTTTCATCAGTTTGGAATACTTCATGCAAAGCCCCCATCTCTGCAGAGACCGGTGCGTTTAGTGTAAGACAAAAGGGGCATTGAATCAATCACAGCTCGAGCAGTGACGCGGCATCTTTTACCCGGTGCGTCAAATCCGGATGGATGATGAGGCGGATCTTGCGCAGCGTGTTGGTGAAGTCGCGCACGACCTGCGGGGTAAACACCGTATCGGACTCCGGATAGGCGATGACTTTCTCGCGGTCCCGGATGGGGATGGAAACCTCGAACGAAATGCGCTCGGGAACGTCTATGATGACCGATTCGGGTCCGAACGAGCCGCGAGCGCCGCGGGCGAGATGCTCGGCAATACGCCGTTCGACCTCGGTACGCTCCTCGAGCGATTCGAGTCGGCGATGGCCCGGGTTCGTCTCATCAAAGGGGATTTCTAACACCGGCCGGTAGAGCTTTCGATCATACACCCTCTCTACGAGCTCGAACGGACCGAACCGGGATCGGTCGAGGCGCACGAAAAACAGCTCGTCATCGAGCCCATAGAGGTCCTTCGGCTCGACGACCCCTTCGCGAAGGGCGAAATGTACCGCCTTCTTTATCATGGCCGTTGCCACGCGCACCGTACGATGGCGGTACACCGCGCGGTACATCAGGTATTTGGAGAATAGGACGTTCTCCACCGCCGATACGCCGGTCACATCGAGGCCGACCCCGCTGTTCCAAACCGGAAAAAGCCTGCTCAGCGCAAAATCGATGTCCTGCATGCCGTAGGGAACACCGCAGAAATACGCATCCCGGTTGAGATAATCGAGCTTGTCGGGGTCGAGAGCACCGGAGAGCACATTGCGAAAAAAGGCAAGCTCGGGATTTCCGGGATACTCTGCGTGTTCGTCTACAATTGCCGAGACCAGGTGTGGGTCGACGCCCACCTCGTGTTCGATGATTTCTCGTATGGGCGATTCGAGAATCAGCTCACCGGTAAGTTGCTCGTGCTCGATAAGCGGAAGCTCTTTGAGACTGTGGGTGTAGGGGTAATGGCCGAGGTCATGCAGGAGAGCTGCCGCGAGAAAGGCCTTTACCCCCTCTATGGTAAGGATACTCTGCTCGGAGGTGCTCACGAGGGTCTTGATCATACGCTTTGCCAAGTGGAAGACACCGAGACTGTGACTCAGCCGTGTGTGAGTGGCGCCGGGGTAAACGAGGTACGCCGGTCCGAGCTGTTTGATACGGGAGAGTTGGCGATACGGGGCGGTATCGATGAGTTTCAGCATGGGGTCGGAGAGATGGATGTTCTTCCAAATCGGATCGCGAACCGGATGTGGGTAATCGACGTCGAGGTGACGTGAAATTGCATCGTGTGTTTCCATAAACTGAGGCCATCTTATTGCAAATGCCGGGAAGTGGCAAATTGACCGGCCGACGTGGTTCTGCTACCGTTCGATGGTATGCTCCGGGCGTTCGGCTATCTTGCCGTTGTCGCACTATTCTTGTTCTCCTGGTCTTCCTGCACGCCACGGGACTCTGCCCCCGGCGGTGAGGACGGAGAGGCGGCACAGGAGGAGCGGCGCGAGGCGGAGCCCGAGCGGAGCGATGAGCCACGCGGCGAAGAGAACCGGGGCGAAAAAAAACGCGGTGAAGAGCGAACCACGCTGCAACCTGCCGAGGAGTCGGATACGGGCGAAGATGAGTCGACCCCCGGCGATGGTGCAAGTGGTGCAAACGATTCCCCAGACGGTGGTGCAAACGGGGGCGGAGCCGAGGCCGCAGACGGCGCCGAAGACCGGTGGCCGGCCCATTCGCGCACTCGGCGGGTACCCGAGGACGTCGAGCTCGGGGAGCTCGAAGATCTGCTCCGCGCGCCGCCCGACGCGGTGGATGCGGCAGCGGTAATACGCGAGCTGTTCGGCGAGCTTTCCGAGGAACGCATTCCACGTGAGCTGCTGGTTGGAGAGGTGCGCGAAGAGCTCCAAAGCCGCCTCGAATATATGATCGAGCGTGCACCGATTGCGCCGGCGGTGCGGATCGGGGAGCTTAGCTCGCTGTCTGAATCGGAGCTTCGTGTTCCCGTCGTTGCGTTCGGGTCGGAAGGGGGGCGGACCACCGGGGAAATCTACGTGGCCAAACGAGACGGTTCATGGTATATTTTGGATATTCTCGTGGACTTCTCCCGGATATCCGAGGACTCCGAGACGCCGATCTTCGAGCCGGGAGACACGAGGCCCACACTGCTTAACTTCTGAGGTAGAGAACGGACGCATGTCTCGAGAAATCCGACGAATAGAAAAAGAGTTTATTCTCAAAAACGCTATCGAGAAGCACTTGCCGCTCGAAGTACATTACAACCGCAACCGGTACGGCTATATACCGGCTTCCATGACCGAGGATCAGCTGGTGGTGCACGCTGCGGGAGAAAGCGGTTTGAGCGTAGCGCCGAACTCCGTGGTTACGGTGTTCCTGCGTTTCCGCGGCCAAGTGATTACCTTCAAGACCAAGGTGATGGACTCTAAAGCCGATGCGCTCGTGCTCGAGCAGCCGGATGTTATGTATCGGGATCTCACGCGTGGTTTCGAGCGCATCCTGCACCCCGAGGGCATCGGCGTTAGCTTCATGGTCCAAGGCACGAAATTTGATCTCAGCTATCCGACCTCTGAGAATTACGATCCCGTCGATGAGCCTTCATTCGATCCCGGTTTCGATCCTGGTCAGATCTCGGAACTCCTGAAAACATTCCGAGAAAAGGCGAGCCGGTACGCAAGCGACAACAAAATCGTCATGTTCCGCGAGCGAAAGCCGCACACGTTTCAAGAACGCGTCGTCGCTCGGTCGGGGAAAATACTCATCCTGCCGTTTCCGAACTCGGATTTGTCAAACCTGCCGAAGGATGTGCGGGAGCGGGTGCTCGACCAGGATGAAACCGTTGAGGTAGAGAAACGCACCGGCGGCGAGACATTTACCACCCTCGACACGATTCGCCAGACCGTGAAAGGACTCAACGATCGAGAAATCTGGGAAGAGCTGTACTGCCCGATACTGTTCCGCGAATACGTTATCGGGTATCTCTATCTGCTGAAGAGCGGACGCGACGTCACACGCTTCGATTCGGCGGCAATCGAATTCGTGTTGCAACTGAGCCGGATTCTCGCCTACTCGCTGAAGGTGAATGGGTATTTTCGCGAACAGTCGGTAGAGGAAACGTACGATGCCGCCGAGCTCATAGATATCAGCGGCTCCGGCGTCCTGTTCAGTTATCCCGTGGACGGGCCCTCGTTGAGTCTCTATGAAGACATCGACCTCCGCATTCAACTCGAAGACGAAGAAATCCCCGCAACGGGGCGGGTCATGCGCAAGCATCGGGATTCCGGCAGGATCTATTTCGGGGTGCAGTTCACGAAGATCGACACCGAGGGCATGTCCCACCTCTTCGACCGGCTCTACGGGACCGAGTACCGCGGCGAAACCGACGATATCGGTCTGGTCGACCACCCCGATCCCGAAAGTGAGTACTACGAATAGTCCGATCCTGCTGTGAGCCGGCTGTGCGCTAAGCGTCGGAGGTAGTACGACCGATACTCAATACAGCGGGCGATGTATTATCTATTTCTCGAAATAGGGAGCTTCAGGCAACTCAGCAAGCTGCAGTCCGACCTCATTACGGGACTGCTTTCCCGGCTCGAAGACTCGGCCAATCGCCACGGCGCAGTTGCCGCCGGCCGTGAAGCGGGCTGCTTCCTTTTTCGGTTTCCCGTACTCGAAGAGGTCCGCCACGGCCCGGTCCTCGACGCGGCGTTCGAAGCCTACGGCATTCTCTCGAGCAGTAGCGAAGAGCTTGCCGGTTACGCAGAGGTAATCGATCATCGCACATCGGGAGAACGGGACGTAGATGTGCTGAGCTCGCTGCGGGAGTTCTCGCTGTCTACACCCTCGGACGAACAAATATGGCTAACCGGTAATGCCGCCGCGGTGCTCGGCGCATTTGTCGAGAGCGAGACCAAAGGCGGTCGTATTCGAGTCCTTGGCCGCAAAGACTCCCGCAAAGAGCCTCTCGGTGCGTCACGGGACTTCCTCGTGTTATCTCATGCAACCGAGGAGATCCTCGATCGCATGGCTCCGTGGATAAACGGGGAAGAAGAGCCGGGGACCCTTCTCGTTCACGGTGACGAGCTGTCGGGCGTAACGGAAAACGTTCATGCGGCGATAGAGCGGCTCGAGGATCGGCCAAACCGAGTGCGCTGGCCCACCGTGGTTGGGCGTGTTGACGACGGTGAGCCCTATGCCGCGCTGGTTCGCGGGATCTCCGAAGAAGACCTCGACGCGGCCTCGGATTATCTCGAGGGCACGGAGCGAGCGGTCTACGGGGAGAAGGTGGCGGTGCTCCGCCTGCTCAAGCGCCGCCCCTTTGCCACTGAGTGTCAACGATTGAAAAGCGTCGAGGTTCAGGCGGCCTACACGCTGTATCTCACGGCGCGACTGCGACGTCTGCGTGACGATTGTGCGACGGTAGGGATGGTGATCGAGGTGGCACACGCCCTGACCCCCGAGACCCTCTCGGTTGTCGTCGGCGCCCTCGAGATCCTCGGCCGTTCCATACAGCCCATATTGGTGATTGCCTCCGAGCACGACAGTGTGCCGTTTCAGGTGCCCGGCAGGCGGGTGTTGCGATACAAGATCCCCTTGCTCACCGCGGAGGAGCTTGCCGAGCGAGCCACGGTATTCCTCAGCGAGGGTGCTCGGCGGCGCCTGCGCTTAGCCGCGGCCATGAAACGAACCGGCGGACGTGTGCTGTCGGTTTACCACCACTTCTCCAACCTGCAGGAAGAACGGGAGTTCGAATCGGTCCTCGGGGCGAGGGGGGAACCGTCGAACCACTACTGTGACGCGTGGGAGTCGCTGTCACGGTTGCCGCGCGACGAGCTCGAGTTGCTCTTTCTCATCAAGGAGTCGAAGGGGACCTTCGAAAAGGCGGGGCTCGCGGCTCTCCTCCTCGATCTCGGAGTTGAACGCGTGCGCGCGGCGGATATGATGGCCGACCTGGTGCGACGCGGGTTCTTGCGTGACGAGTATAGTTGCGCCCCGGCGGCGGCCGGTCTTCTCTCCTCGGTTCCGGCACTCCTCGGCGACCGGGCCACCGAGCTGCGTCGCGAGTTCGCCTCGTGGTGCGTTCAGCGGCTCAAAACCGGAACGATCCAGGCGGAGCGCACGATCGCCAACATCATCTCGCAGGGCGGCATGGCCGGTGAGGCAATAGCCACATTTCAGGATTTACTCTCCCGCGAACTCGACTGCGAAAACCTCGATCGAGCCGCCGAGCTCGAACGGGATGAGCTGTTGGAGCCGGAACGGATGTCTCACGTCGAGCATCGCCGCAGAGCCGAGGTCTTTCGCTATGTTTCTCGGTTTCGTCGCTATCTCATGCAAGGTGACCTCTCGGAGGCCGATCGCTACATGGCCCGAACACTCGATCCCGGCGATAATCCGGTGCTCAACGGCCACATTGTTTTGCAGCATGGCAGGTTAATGCTGATGCGCGCCCGGCTTACCGAAGCCCTTCGGCTGATAAAGCGTGCGGTCATGTCCTTTCAGGAAACCGGGCGGGGCGACACCACCGCGCGTGCCCAGCTGGAGTTCGGTTTGGTACTGCTTGGAAAAGAGCAGCTCTCAGACGCTCACGAATACTTCACGCTCGTGCATAACGAGGGGGTGACGGGAGCCTACACGCTCAACCGGGCTGCTATACTCGCCACGGTGTGTCTCTTTCTCGAGAGTAAATACACGCGCGTGTTGCAGGCGATCGAACAGTACCGCGGAGTGCTTCTGTCGCACGGGTTCCGATCGTGGCTACTGTTTGTTGAGTTCCTCGAGGCTCGCACGCTCTTCGAGCTCGGCCGCTACGAGGAGGCCGGGGTGGCCTTTCAACGGGGCATGTCGGCTTCGCGCGTCGCCGATGATCCGGCGGCGCATAGGGTTCACCATCTGTGGGCCGCGCGCTGTGGGGTATACCTCGGATTCACGCGTCACGAGCTGTCCGTTTTCGACGGCTATGAGCCCGATAGCGAGTTGTTGCTATTCCGCGCCGAGCTCGCCGAACGTGAAAACCGGCCGGCGGACGCCCTCTCGGATTTGGATGAAGCCCTCGAGCACGCGAAACACCCCCCGATTACCGCCGGCGAAACCTTTAATTGGAGGAGCGGCTTTGCCTCCGTCGAGGATCTCGCAATAGGCCGCGAACGCGACGAGCCGATCGTGCGGAACTTCATTCGCGCGTATCGCGGCTACATGATGGCACGGCTCGGCCGCCTCGAGGAGGGCATGGCCGAGGTACACGATCTCACCCGAAGACAACGTCTCGCTCTCGTCGATCCCTACCGACGGTATTACTACTATTTCTACAGTGTCATCTTAGCCGAGGCCGGCCCGGACCGCCTGGACGCTCCCCTGACGGTACTTGGAAAGTCGGTGAAGCACTTGAGAGAATGTACCAGTCAAATCGACCACTACGGACAAAAAACCGACTTCATGCATAAGAACTATTGGAATCGACGTCTCATGGATTCGGCAAAACAGCAGCACCTCTTCTAAGCCGCTCTTGACACTCACCATCCGCCTTGGTACCTTGGCGCCAATTCAGTGAGGTGGCGTAGCTCAGTAGGTAGAGCAAGCGGCTCATATCCGCTAGGTCAGGGGTTCGAATCCCTTCGCCACTAATTCCGCACGTGCACCATGACCCCGCGCTCGGCACACCGGGCGCCCATCGCTTCGAGCTCCTCCCGCGGGTAGGGAGGAACCGACTGATATGAGGCGTCGAGGGTTACGAGCGGGCGAAACTGGGCAAGCGTATACGTCTCCCCTGCTTCGAGGCTCTCGCAGATTTCATCAACATCGCCGTGGTCGACGATGCCCGGCACCACGGTCGTGCGAAACTCGTAGGCAGCATCCTTCTCGCGCAACACCTCGACGGAGCGTCGCAGACGCTGTGCTGCCTCGGCCATTCCCACTCGCTCGTACTTCGACGGGGCGGTCTTTACATCCATCGCCACATATTCTACGTCCAGCGCCTCGAGGTGCTGTGGAAGCGTGCCGTTGGTGTCGATTTTGACTTTGAGACCGAGCTCATGAATGTCTGCGACGAGTTGGGGTAAATCGGCGTGCATGGTGGGCTCTCCGCCGGTTATGCACACCGCTCCCAGTACCCCCCGCCGCCGCCGAAGAAACGACATGATTTGTTCACGGGTGAGGAAGTCCGGCGGTACGATACCCGAAACCAGCTCAGGATTGTGGCAGTACGGACAGGAGAGGTTGCAGCCGGCGGTGAACAGCGTTGCGGCAACCTCCCCCGGATAGTCGATGAGCGTGGTTTTGAGAAGCCCGAGCCGGTCGAGAGCCACGCCTACCTTACTCCTCTGCAGAAGAGAGAAACGCCCGAACGTCTGCGGGGGCGCCGGCGCGACCAAGGGGACGGTCCTCCTCGTCGAAAAAAATGACTGTCGGGGTGGCAAAAATCTGCATTTCAGATGCCTTTGCGAAGCCCTCTTCGGTATCCACATCATAGCCGCGGCCGGTCAGTGCGCTCGACTCGAGCAGCGCGCGCACCGGTGGGCAATTCGGGCAGCTGTGGCGAAAAAAATACGCATAGCTTGTGACGGCCGCGCCCGCCGTTGTCGTCGCCGTGCCCGCGGTGTCCTCCAGGACCGCCGTTGTCGCCGCCGTTGTCGTCGTGCCCGAGCCCGCGGAACCCGACCATGCGGAGCCCGACCATGCGGAGCCCGACCCCGCGGTGTCCTCCATGACCGTCGTGCCCGGCCGCGGCTCCGCGGAGCCCGACCCCGCCGGCCCCGACCCGGCGGAGCTCGGCCGCGAGTGCTCGAATGTTCGCCGCTTGTTGTACTCCTCGCGCTTTCCCTTATTCCAATTGGTGAGGCTTCGGTAGTAGCCGACGATTCTCGTATACACTTCGGTCGGCGTGCCCTCCACCGAGCCCATCCGGCGTTTCAGCCCTTCGATTTCCCGCTCAATGGTTTCTACGTCTCTGGTCTCTCCGTCTTTCATCCTGTCTTCCTCCCAGTGGCTGGTTCTTGCGGGCCTCTCACCCGCCGACGTTATCAGCTTCTGTGGTGCTCGAGTGCCGCGTGCCGCTCGGCCTCGAGCGCGTCGAGCTCGCGTTGCAGTCTGTTTCGTTCCTCTTCGGCGCAGTGGGGACAGCTGAAGTGCTCACCGGCGAGGTATCCGTGTACCGGGCATACCGAAAAGGTTGGTGAAATCGTGAAGTAGGGCAGTCTGTAGTTCTCGGCGATGCCGCGCACGAGTTTCGCACACGAGTGCCAATCTTCCACCGCCTCGGAGAGAAACGCATGGAACACCGTCCCGCCGGTATATTTGGTTTGGAGCTCGTCCTGCAGGTCCAGTGCTTCGAAGACATCGTCGCTGTAGTCGACCGGCAGCATGGATGAGTTCGTGTAGAACGGCTCCGCATCGCCGGAGGTAATGATATCGGGGTAATGCTGTTTGTCGTGCTTGGCCAGGCGATAGGAGGTGCTTTCCGCCGGTGTCGCCTCCAGATTAAAGAGCTCTCCGGTAGTCTCCTGGTAGTCGGCAAGCCGGCCTCGCATGTGATCGAGCACCTCGGCGGCAAAATCCCGCGCCTCCTCATCGGTGAGATCAACTCCCATGAAATTGAGAAGCATCTCGTTCATCCCCACGAGCCCGATGGTAGAGAAGTGATTGTCCAGGTGCTCGAGATACCGGGCGGTATAGGGAAAAAGCCCGGCGTCGAGCAGGCGGCCTATGACCTTTCGTTTGATACTCAGCGACTCCGCGGCGATGTCCATGAGTCGGTTGAGACGTCGATAGAACGTGTGCCGGTCTGTGGAGAGATAGCCGATGCGCGGGAGATTGATCGTTACCACCCCGATGGATCCGGTAAACTCGTCGGAGCCGAATAGACCGCCTCCGCGCTTTCTCAACTCGCGCTTGTCGAGCTGGAGTCGACAGCACATCGAGCGTACGTCGCCGGGATCGAGGTCGGAGTTGATGAAATTTTGAAAGTACGGTGTACCGTATTTTGCCGTCATTTCGAACAGCAGTTGCGCGTTCGGCGAGTCCCAATCGAAATCCTCGGTGATATTGTAGGTCGGAATCGGATACTGGAAGCCGCGACCGTTTGCATCTCCGGCGATCATCAGTCGAATGAAGGCCTCGTTGATCATGTCCATTTCTCGCTGACAATCGCCGTAGGTGAACTCTTGGTGACGCCCCGCCACGATGGCCGGCCGGTCTTTGAGGTCGGGGGGTACCATCCAGTCCATTGTGATATTGGTAAACGGCGCCTGGCTGCCCCAGCGCGACGGTGTGTTCACCCCGAAGACGAAGCTTTGCAGGGCCTGCGTGACGCCGTCGATATCGAGGGCGTCCTTCTTTACGAATGGAGCGAGATAGGTATCGAAACTCGAAAATGCCTGAGCGCCGGCCCACTCGTTCTGCATGATACCGAGAAAGTTCACAATTTGCTGGATGAGCGTATTGAGGTGTTTTGCCGGCTTGGAGGTGATCTTGTCGGGCACCCCACCGAGGCCTTCCTCGATGAGCTGCCTCAGGCTCCAGCCGGCGCAGTAGCCTGAGAACATCGAGAGGTCGTGGATGTGGAAGTCGGCGTTCTGGTGTGCCTCGGCCACCCGCTCGGGATAAATGTTTTTGAGCCAGTAGTTGGCGGTGATGGTTCCCGAATTGTGGAGGATGAGGCCGCCGAGGCTGAAGTTGACGTTGGCGTTTTCGTTTACTCTCCAGTCCGACTGGGAGAGATAGCCGTCCATCGTGGTGTTGATGTCGAGCATCAATTTCTTGGTGTCTCGGATAGCCTCGTGTCGTGCACGGTAGATGATATATGCTTTGGCGACGGCGGCTTCCTTTGCCTCGATGAGGGCGGTCTCCACAATGTCCTGGATCTCCTCGATGGCCGGCACCGAGTTTGGATGGCGCTCGGACATAAACCGGGCAAGCTTTGCCTCCACGTCGTCGACTATCGCGTCAATTCGCGCCTGTTTGTCCGCATCCTTCACGCCCACCGCCTCGAAGGCGTTCTCTACGGCGTGAACGATTTTGTCCCGATCGTAGGTCTCGATACGACCGTCGCGCTTGACGACGTTTTTGACGACTACGCCGGCCGACGGGCCCTGTCGATCGGATTCTCCCAAGAATTGCTGCCAATCCATGTTTGTGCTCACTGCTCTTCCCCCTCCGACGGCGCCATTCCCGAAAGCGTTTCTATTTCTTTTATGAACTGCTCAACGTTTTCGAAGTTTCGGTAGACGCTGGCAAACCGGACGTAGGCCACGCGATCGAGATGGTAGAGGTGATCGAGCACTCTCTTGCCGATTTCCGCGGATTCGATCTCGTGGGTGGACCGCCCGATCATCATGACGTTTTCTTCGAGCTCGTCGATCGTGTTCTCGATATCGAGCTGAGAGACGGGGCGCTTTCGCACCGCTTGCTGAATACCCTTTTCGATTTTTTCCCGGTCGAACGGCTCCCGGCGCCCGGTGCTTTTCTTTATGACCATGAGCGGTTTCTCTTCGATGCGCTCATAGGAGGTGAACCGGTACCCGCAGCTCACGCACTCACGACGACGGCGGATACTCCGCCCGCCGGCCAGTGACCTTGATTCGATAACCTTATCTTCGAGTTGCTTGCAGCGTGGACACTGCATAGAGCGCCCCTCCCGGTGTGGTGCTTCGCCCCGTTTTTGCGTACTTCACACTATATACAGTGTCGGAACGAGACGCAAGGAGAAAAACCGCTTTTTTACCGGCCGTTCGGCACTTTTCACGTCCACGAGGTAGCTCTACAATACGCGGCAGGAGGACCGGCAATGCTGGACTACAAAATGCGCCCGGGACGGGGCTCTCGCGCAGCGGTCATATTGCACGGGTTTGGGGCGAGCTCCGCGGACCTGTATCCTCTCGCCGACGAGCTGGACGGAGACGGGCGCCTTACCTGGTATTTTCCTGAGGCCCCGTACGGCATTCGCTACGGGGGCGCGGTGCTCGGCAAGGCGTGGTTCCCTCGAAATGAGCAGGAGGTAGCCTCGGCGGTGGAGGGGAGCTATTTTGACCGCCTCGAGGATATGGACCCGAGCGATCTGAGCACCGCCGGCTCGGAGATTGGTGAGCTCATATCCGAGGTGGGTGCGTCTTTCGACGGCCTCGTCCTCGGCGGTTTCAGCCAAGGCGCAATGGTTGCGGTGGAGGCGGTGTGCCGAGCGGGGCGCTCACCGTCGGAGTTGATTCTGTTCTCCGGTTCCGTGATTGCCGCACAGCGCTGGCAGGAAGAGCTCGCCGCAGTGGAGAGCTTTCCGTTCTTCCAGTCGCACGGCACGATGGATCCGATTCTGCCGTTCGAGGGGGCACGGCGTCTGTTCTCGCTGCTCGAAGGCGCCGGTCACTCGGGAGAGTTCCGCCGATTTGATGGAGGACACGAGGTTCCCGGCGAGGTCATAGAGCGAGTAGGCCGCCGGCTGCGAGGGATAGACCAATAATTGCCGCGACCGCCGCTGCGGCAACGGCATCCGCTTTGTGAACGGAAAACGCCGGCGGGGTGCGTCGATCGGCGTAACCGCGTGCGGCGAGCGCGTCGATGGTTAGCTCGGCCTCGAGCACCGATTCGCGAAGGAGGAGCACCGCCCGGATCCGCACCGAACGCAGGGGGGACCGACGCGTTTTCATCCCGCGCACGTGCATCGCCTCCACCACCCGGCGATGTATCGCCGCGAGAATAACCGCATGGCGAAGCGCGAGCCCGGCCATGAGCGCGATGCGCCCCGCGTTGACTCCGGGCACCGGGCGGAGCGCCCAGTGAACGACATCGGTAACGCGGCCGGTGGGCGTGGTGGAGAGGGTCAGCTCGGCGGCAAGCACCACGAGAAGAAATCCCGCGGCGGTGCGGGCCCCTCGCTCGGCCCCGGCGAGCGTCAGGGTCCCGCCCTCGAGCCCGTGAGTCAAAACGATTGCCGCGGCAAGGAACAGGAAAAGGCGTGAGCTCCACAGTGTTTTGAGGGGATTGAGCCGTGAGACGGCGAATCCGGCCAAAAGGGCAAGCGTGAGGACTGCCCGTGCCGCCCAAGGATCGACGGCGACCGCCGTTACAGAAAACACCGCAAGTGACGCGAGCTTCACCCGCGGGTCGAGGCGGTGCACCGCCGTATCCAGGTCCACGTAGGAGAACGCCGTCAGTGAAGCCATGTCATGTCTCCAACGGGGCCCCGCGGTGGTTTCAACCCGCATTGCGCGGCGGCCTCGACGGCAATTTCGGGGGCGGCATCTTCGACGATACGCCCGCGGTCGAGAAGCACGAGGCGAGTTGCGTGGGCGGCGAGCTTCTCGATGTCATGGGTGATGACCGCGAGTCCGTGTCCGGCGGCGTGCAGAGCGACGAGCAGCGAGAGAACGCTGCGTACGCCGTCGAAGTCGAGGCTGGAGAACGGCTCGTCGAGAATGAGGATATCGGGGCGGAGTGCCAAAAGCGATGCTATGGAGAGGCGCCGTTGCTCGCCGCCGGAGAGTGTGAACGGGTCGCGCCGCCTCATGGCCTCGAGCCCCGTTTGGGCGAGCGCCTCACCGACGCGATCGTCGACCGCGGCTCTCGAGAGGCCGGCACTCTCCGGGCCGAGCGCGACATCTTCCTCGACCGTCTGGCCGAGCACCTGGCTTCTCGTATCTTGAAACACGAGCCTCGCGGGAGCCCCTTCGGTCGTGACGGTCCCGCTGTGAGGGCTCACGAGCCCGGCCATGCACCGGGCAAGAAGCGTTTTCCCCGCGCCGTTTCTCCCGGCGATGAGACAGAACTCACCTGCCGAAAGGGAGAAATCTACCGAGTCGAGGAGCGTGCGTCCGTGTGGGGACAGCACGGTGAGCGCCTGGAGCTCGATTCGGCTCATTGCGCGGTATCGTCCGGCGAGGCAGGTGTTCGGCCGCTGCGGTAGGAGGTGATCAGCGGCCGAGTAGCGCGGGCGACGCCCACCGCCGCCACGATCTTGATTGCATCGCCGGGTAAGAACGGGAGAACACCCCCGGCAAGTGCCCCTGAGGCGTCGAGACCGGCAACCGAGGCGAGCCATGGCGTTCCCACCGCGTAGATCACGAGCGTTGCGGCAACTGCCGCCGCCGCGTCGCGAACGATTGAGCCGGCGGCGGGTGAGGCGTCTTCCGCAGCACGTCGGGCGTTTGAGCCGATGAGCCCGCATACCATGACCGCCGGCAGGAACCCGACAAGATACCCACCGGTGGGGCCGGCGAAATGTGCGAGCCCGCCGCGGGCGGCGGAGAACACCGGCAGCCCGACCGCACCGAGACCGAGATAGAGTGCTACCGCAGCGAGCGACCATCGAAGCGGCAGCAAGAGTCCGGCAAGCAGAACGAAGAAGTTTTGGAGCACGATGGGTACTGGACTGAAGGGCAGGGGAAATGTAATGTAGGCACCTACAGTGATCAGACCCGTGAAAATCGCCGCATAGACCGAGTCCGCGATCGCGGCACGTTCAGTGTTGTGCATACGCTCTCCTTATGGGCGCACATTCTAACCGTATTGTGAGTTTCGTTAAGGGGGGCGGGGCGCACGAAAAGACCTTTGAGGACTTTCATGTTGCAGACCAAGACCACGTCCGAGACCAAAACCAAGACCAAAACCAAAACTAAGACGCCGGTCCTCTTGTTTTTCGCAATAGGTATGTTATTTCACGCGAGCGGTCTTCTCGCACGCGAGTTGCCCGAGATGCCGCAATGGCTCTCCGGCGGGGCTCCCGCGGCGGAGCCGGAGCTGTTTTCCGACGTGGCGATCGTTCTCGAAGCGGAAACCGGGGCCGTGCTATACGAGAAGCGCGCCGACGATGTCGTTCCGCCGGCCTCGCTCACCAAAGTGATGACTATACATCTCGTTTTGGAGTCTGCTCGCGACGGTGCCATCTCTCTCGACGAGCGATTCGAAGTGCCTCCTGAAGCGTGGGCGCGGAATATGCCGCCCGGCTCTTCGCTCATGTTTCTTGGTCCCGGTCAACACGTGAGCCTGCGACGGCTCACCGAGGGCCTGGCCGTTGCCTCCGGCAACGACGCCGCGGTAGCCGTTGCGTTGCGGATTGCCGGCTCGGTGGAGGGGTTCGTGGACTTGATGAACCAAGAGGCCGACCGGCTCGGATATGAGGTCATGGAGTTCAGCGATCCGGCCGGCCTTCGCCCCACCAACCGCATTACCGCGCGCGAGTATGCGGATTTCCTGCGGTATCATATCAACCGATGGCCGGAGGCTCTCGGCGAGGTGTACGCGAAACCACGCATCGTTTACCCGACCCAGGAGAACTTCGATACAGGAATGATCGGTGGCCCAGTGCAACAGGAAAACCGTAATCCACTTCTGTTGGAATACCCGGGTGTGGACGGCATTAAGACGGGCTATATCTGGTCTTCGGGCTACAATCTTGCGGTTTCCGCCGAGCGCGACGGGATGCGCCTTATCGTTGTCACCCTCGGCGCTCACGCGGACAGCGCGGCCGCGGGAATGCGTCAACGCGCCGCCGACGGTGCAACTTTGCTCGACCACGGGTTCGAAAACTATTCGCTTGCACATCCGAATAGTCCCCGGCTCGAACCGCTGCGAGTGTGGAACGGGGTGGAAAACCACGTTACGCCGGTGGCGGATGAGCAGGTGAGCGCGTTGGTCGTCCCCAAGGGCAGGCAAGACGACGTGCGGGTGACCGCACGCTTCAACGAGAAGGAGCCCGTTGCTCCGCTCCAAGAGCACGGCGCGCTCGGTACCCTGGAGTACCGGCTCGACGATACGCTCATCAAAGAGGTTCCGCTCGTTGCCGAGAAGCGGGTCGAAGAGGCGGGCTTTCTAAAGCGCCTCTGGCATAGCATCAAACGGTTCGCGAGCCGGCTGTTCGGCTGAGGCCTGCAGGGCTGCTGTGGAGGTCGGGAGCCGAAGGTTTCCGGCGCCGCGATATGTGTATTACGAGACTCCGGTGATTGCCTTTATGTACTGCATGCGCTCGTGGAGTTCCGGTTGATCGCTGTTCGACTGATTCAGCAGTCCGCGAAAATCGTCGATCGAGCCATAGCCCTTTTCGGTCATCCACCGCTCGATATCGTTTCGAATGGTCGCGATTCGATCGATTCCGTTCTTATAGAGCGTCGAGCACACCTGTACCGTCTGCGCACCGGCGAGAAGCAGCTTCACCGCCTCGGCGCCCGTATGCACACCGGTCGACGCCGATACGTCACACCCCACCTCCGGGTGAAGTATAGAAACCCAGCGCAGCGGCAGGTAGACCTCCTGCGGAGTGCTGAATATGTAGCCGGGGGCAAGTTTCACGGTTTGAATGTTCATGTCCAACTGATAGAACCTGTTGAACAGCACGAGAGCATCCACCCCCGCTTTTCGCAGCTCGCCGGCGAAATGGGGAAGGGCGGTGAAAAAGGGCCCGATTTTTGCTGCGATCGGCACTGAGGCACTTCGGCGCACCTTTTCAATGATATTGAGATAGCGTCGCTCGACCTCATGTGCGGTTTCGTCGAACTTCCGAGGCATGATCGACATATTGAGCTCGATTGCATCCGCACCGGCCTGTTCGAGTTGCCGTGCGTAGTTCGACCACCACTTCGTCGTGCGTGAATTGAGGCTTGCAATGATGGGGACTTCGGTTCGGCGCTTTGCCTCTTCCACCAGTGAGAGGTAGGCCTCCGGCCCGAGATGTTTGCCCATTTGCTGCAGGTAGTCCTGCGCCTCAGGGTGCATCGAGACCTCGGCGTCTTCCGCCTCCTGCTCGGATTCAGCTTCGATTTGCTCTTCGAAAAGCGACTTGAGCACGATTGCCCCGGCGCCGGCTTGCGCGCATCGGAGAACGCCTTCCACGTTCCGGGTTATTCCGCTACTCGAAACAACGACCGGGTTCTCTAACTCGAGGCCGAGATACGATGTCGTAAGATCTGCCATGGAACGGATCCTTTATTGCTAATATGATTGAGAATTAATTATTACTCAGATAGTATATCTGACGGTGCGAGCTTCAGCAAGTTGCGGAGTACTTAGGCATGGCAAATGAACATGATCTTATAATTGTCGGTGGCGGGATCGCCGCACTCTGTGCGGCTCAAAGCTACCGAGAGCATAATCAAAACGGGTCGGTGCTGATCCTCAGCGAGGAAGCATGGCCGCCGTATCGTCGCACGAAAATCTCGAAACGCCTCGCCGAAGGGTTCGAGCCCGAGGAGCTCGCCGTCCACGAGGATTCGTGGTACGAGGAACAGGGTGTTGAGCTCGCGTTGGGGCGTCGGGTCGTCAAGATCGATTCGCAGGCTCACGAAGTCGAGGACGCAGAGGGAGAGCGCTACCGCTACGGCAAGCTTATTCTTGCAACCGGCAGCGCCCCGGTATACCCGGCTACGATACCGAAAGGTGAGACCGGGCAGTTTCAGGTCCTATATACCCTCGATGATGCCCAGCGAATCATGAAGTCGGCACAAAAGGCAAAGAAGATCCTCATCTCCGGGATGGGAGTGTTGAGCGTGGAGATCGCCTGGGAGCTGCACAAACTCGGGAAAAAGATCACGCTCGTCGGGGCAACGCCGCAGCTTTTGCCGAAGCAGCTGAACCTGCGTGCCGCGGAGATCCTCGAAGAGCTCATGAGCGAGGCGGGAGTGCGCTTGTTTTTTCAAGAGGAAATCCTGTCTTTCGAGCGCAAGAAAAAGGGCGGATTGAACGTTTCGATGATTCGTAACTCCGGGAGCTTCGATCTGATGATCTTGGCCGTAGGGGTCCGCCCGCGGAGCGAGCTTGCCGCCGAGTCCGGTCTTTCGGTAGGGCAGGGGATTCGCGTGAACCGTGCCATGCGCACGAGCGACTCGGATATCTTTGCCGCCGGCGACGTTGCAGAGTTCGAAAACGGTCATCTCAGTTGGCTGTGGCACGATGCCGAATACCAGGGAAGCATTGCCGGGGCCAACGCAGCCGGCGACGATCAAGAGTACGATTTCCGCCCGTTTCGCTTCCGCACGGAAGTATTTGACAGCTATTTCTTCTCCGTTAACAAGCCGCGTGCACTCGATGCGGCTGAAATGGAGGAGTTCGAGTTCGAAAACGGATCGCAGTATCGCGCGTTCTACTTCAACGAGGACGTCCTTTCGGGCGTTGTCATGGCCAACGATTCAGATAACGCCAAGCTCTACGAGCAAGCGGTGCGGGAACGCTGGAGTCTTTCTCGGGCAGAGAAAGACCTGTTCTAGTCCCGCTTTGGTTGTGTTTCATGGGCTTGGCACCGTTCTTTCTCGAGGAGGTTTTCCGATGCGAAGAAGTCTTGTTCTAGTGATTGCGGCGTTTTTCCTACTCTCCGCTATGGTCTGGGCGAGCGGCGAGCAAGAGCAGCCGCTGTCCGCCGATGAAGCCCCCTCGCGCGAGGTCACCGCGGAGGTGCTCAAAGGACCTACCGGCATGGGCATTATCCGGGTTATGGATGAACAACCTTCCTTTGCTCCGAATATCGAGGTGAGCTATGGGGTAAACGGCTCTCCGGATGTCCTCGTCTCCAAAGTACTTTCCGGCGAGGTCGACATCGCCGCGCTACCCACCAACGTGGCGGCAAAGCTCTACAACGGCGGTGTGCCGTACAAGCTCGCGGCGATAAACACGCTGGGGGTGTTGTACGTAGTTTCCAACGGTCCGGAAATCGAGACATTCGAGGACTTTGCCGGTAAGCGAGTAGACAACTCCGCGCGGGGCTTGAACCCGGATATCATCTTCCGTCATCTGTTGAGCGAGAACGGGGTGGACCCGGAGTCGGAGGTCGAGCTTCGGTACTATAATCATACCGAATTGTCTCAGCTTCTCATCGCCGAGCGTTCCGAGCTTGCGGTATTGCCCGAGCCGTTCGTAACGCGTGTGCTCGACGCCTCCGATTCGGCGCGCGTGGAAATGGATCTCCAAGAGGCCTGGCGTGAGCTCAAAGGAGACGACGCCTTCATTGCCATGGGATGTCTGTTGATCAAGGACTCGCTGGTGGAAGACCATCCTGAGTTCGTGAGGAGCTTCCTCGACGAATACGAGGCTTCGATTCAATGGGTCAATGAAAATCCGCAGGAAGCCGGCCGTTTAATCGAAAAAAACGAGCTCGGTTTCGAGGCGGAAATGGCCGCCGAGGCGATCCCGCGCGCGAACATTCGCTACATCGAGGGTGCCGAGGCGCAAGGGCGCTTGGAAGAGTACCTTTCGGTGTTGCGTGATTTCGATCCGGAATCGGTGGGTGGAGAGCTTCCTGACGACGGGTTCTACCTCGACCTCTAAACGGCCTCCCACGGAGCCCACGGAGGGCGCGGCCGTGGCGGGCGCAGAGCCCACGGAGGGCGCGGCCGCGGGATAGTCCCTCGGGGTTGATTAGGCTCTTGTATATTACTATTTTGATAAGGAAAGGGCGTGGGCAAACCCCACGCTTTTCAAATCCAAATAGGTAACAGGAGGGTTTATGCCGTTTCATACACCTGATCTGCCGTATAGCTACGACGCTCTTACCCCGTATGTGGACGAGGAGACCATGCGTCTTCACCACGACAAGCACCACGTGGGATATACTACCAAGCTCAACGCCGCGATCGAGGGAACGAGCTACGAATCGTGGAGTATCGAGGACTTGCTCCGAGGCATCGACGCATTGCCGGACGGCGTACAGCGCCCGGTCCGCAATCATGGGGGCGGTCATTACAACCACAGCCTGTTCTGGCGGATGATGGCCCCGCATGCCGGCGGCGAGCCCACCGGAGATATCGGGCAGGCTATTGCCTCGGCGTTCGGAGGCTTCGACGCGTTCAAAGAGCAGTTCAAGAGTACCGCCACCGGCCGTTTTGGAAGCGGATGGGCCTGGCTGGTTGTAACGAAAGCAGGGGGCCTCGATCTGGTGAGCACTCCGAACCAAGACAATCCCATTTCGCAGGGCCTTACCCCCATTCTGGGAATCGACGTGTGGGAGCACGCCTACTACCTTACCTATCGGAATCGGCGCGCGGAGTACGTGGACAACTTCTTCCATATCATCAACTGGGATGAGGTTTCGAAGCTCTACGCAGAGGCGCGCACGTCTTAATGGCACGGCCGGGCGCCCGTTGCCTGCGCGGCGGATACGGCGGCAGCGTCGTGCGGCACCGAGCGGCCCGGCTGATTGACCCTGAGGTAACGGGGGCGGTAACCTCAGGGTAAGGAGCACATAGTAATGTCTCATGTACATACGCAACCCGGCAGCCACACGCACCCCGCGGCGGCGTTGAATACCGAATATATTCGAAACGATTTTCCCATTCTCTCTCGAACGATGCGGGGCAAGCCGTTCATCTATCTGGACAATAGCGCTACCTCGCTGAAGCCTCAGTCGGTTATCGATGCGGAGACGGCCTATTACACGCAGTTGAGCTCGAACATTCACCGCGGCGTGTACGAGTTTTCCGAACGGGCGAGCCTTCTCTACGACGAAACACGAAACCGCGTGGCGCGGTTTATCAACGCGCCCGAGAACTCTCATGTCATCTTTACTCGGGGAACCACCGAGTCCATCAACACCGTTGCATACGGCTGGGGCCTCAAACACCTCGGGCCCGGCGACGAGGTCGTGGTAAGCGAGATCGAGCATCATGCGAATTTTGTTTCGTGGCAGCAAATTGCCGAACGCACCGGGGCCACGCTCAAGTTCATCCCCGCCGAGCCCGCCGACGGTACCCTCGTCCTCGACGAGCTGGAATCGATCATTACCGAGAAAACACGACTGGTGGCGATTACGGCCATGTCCAACGTGACCGGCTTCATGCCGCCGGTCGAGCGCATCCTATCGCGGGCAAAGGAGTGCGGGGCGGTAACCCTCGTGGACGGTGCTCAAGTTGCCTCACACCGGCCGGTCGACGTATCGGCGCTCGGGGCGGATTTCTTTGCCTTCTCCGGGCATAAGATGCTCGGTCCAACCGGCGTGGGCGTGCTGTGGGGACGCAGTGAAGTGCTCGAGGACATGAATCCCTTTCTCCTCGGCGGCGATATGATCGTGAAGGTTCGCAGGGAGCGGACCACGTTCAAGGATCTCCCCGAGCGCTTCGAGGCAGGGACGCCCAATATCGCGGGAGTAATCGGGCTCAGCGCTGCGGTCGACTATCTCGAGTCGGTCGGTATGGAGGCGGTGCATCGCCACGAGCAACAGTTGCTCTCGTATGCGCTCGAGCGCGCGGCGGAGCACGAAGACCTCACCGTCTATGGACCCTCGGACGTATCGGTGCGCGGCGGCGTGTTTTCCTTCAATTTAGAGGGGGTGCACCCCCACGACACCGGAGCAATCCTCGACCAAGAAGGCATTGCGGTGCGTACGGGCTTCCACTGTGCTCAACCTCTTATGCAGGTGTTCGGCATATCGGGGACTACCCGGGCGTCGTTTTACCTCTATAATACGTTTTCGGAGATCGATCGGCTGTTCGAGGCCATAGCCCGTGTGAGGAACGTATTCGGATGAGCATTGAAGAGGACATTTACAAGGAAATCATTCTCGAGAACTACAAGGCGACTCGCAACAAACGCGGCGTGGAAGGGGCAACGCATCATGCCGAGGGGGCAAACCCCTCGTGCGGCGACGATTTGGAGTTGCATATGCGCGCCGAAGATGGGCGGATTATCGATATCGCGTATGAGGGAATGGGCTGCTCCATTTGTTGTGCCTCGGCCAACCTTCTCTGCGAGGCTGTGCGCGGGAAGACGTTTGGACAGGCGCAAGCAATCGTGTCGCAATACAGAAGCATGCTGCTCGAAGATGCTGAGCCGGAGTTCCCCGATGAAGCGGGGGACCTCGAGGCAATGGAAGGGGTAAAGAAGTATCCCGTGCGGATCAAGTGCGCCCTCCTTGCCTGGAACACGTTATCGAACGCGATGAACGACGCACAGTCGGAAGGTGAGCCGTCTTCTTCGGAGTCCGAGTGACCGTCTGATTGACACGGTCGCTTTGGGCCGATAACCTGCCGTCTGTATCATTCACATTGGGAGGCCGCATGTACAAGATCGTGCTCGTGCGACACGGAGAGAGCCATTGGAACAAGTCGAACCTTTTTACCGGGTGGACCGACGTCGATCTGTCGGAAAAGGGCATAGAAGAGGCTGAAGAGGCCGGACGCCTGCTTGCCGAGGAAGGCTACGAGTTCGACTTTGCGTTTACGTCGGTGTTAACACGGGCGATCCGTACCTTGGATATCGTCTTGCACAAGATGGAGCTCTCGTGGATACCGGTGGAAAAGCACTGGCGCTTGAACGAGCGCCATTACGGAGCTCTGCAAGGCTACAACAAGGCTCAGATGGCCGAAAAGGAAGGCGCGGAAAAGGTGCATCAGTGGCGCCGAAGCTACGACGTACCGCCCCCCGCCCTCACCGAGGACGACGAGCGATTCCCCGGCCGGGATCGGCGCTATTTCGACGTACCGAAGTCGGATCTGCCGCGCACCGAGTCGCTCAAAGACACCGTTGCACGGTTCTTGCCGTACTGGCGTGTTGCAATCGCCCCCGCCATCGTATCGGGGAAGCGCATCATTATCGCCGCACACGGAAACTCGTTGCGTGCTTTGGTGAAATACCTCGACAACATCTCCGATGAGGAGATTCCTGCACTCAATATTCCAACGGGAATCCCGCTGGTTTACGAGCTGGATGAGAATCTTGCGCCTATCAGGCATTACTACCTCGGCGACCAAGAAGCGGCCGAGAAGGCTGCCAACGCGGTCGCCAACCAGGCCAAGCAGTAAGAAGAGGGCGACACCGGGCCATGTACCTGTGTTCGCCGCGCTTCGCTACGTGAGGAGGGCGGCATGTATGAAGTCGAGCTCAAGGCCTGGGTTTCCGATGTCGAGCCGGTCCGGCGAACACTCGAGCGGAGCTGCACGTTCCAACGACGCTTTGACAAGCGTGACCGATATTTTACCGCTCCGGAGGGCGCGCCCCCGCAGCAATTTCGCCTGCGGCGTGACGGGGAGCATCTGGTCTGCACCTACAAACAAAAAGCCGTCACGGAGGGCGTGGAAACAAACCTCGAGCGAGAGTTCGAGGTTTCCGACGAAGAGGCGTTCGTCGGACTGGTGGAGCGGATAGGATGCACGGCGCTCGTCAACAAGCACAAACAGGGTAGTCTCTACAGGTATCACGGTCTCAACGTGGAGCTCTCGTATGTGGAGGGACTCGGCACCTTTCTCGAAATCGAGAAACTCGTAGCCGACGACGACGCCGAGCGAGCGCGTGCCGATCGGGAGGTGCGTGAGGCGCTTTCCCGGCTCGGCGGCGAGGCGCTACACATCGAGGCGCGGCCGTATACGCAGCTGCTGCTCGACACGGGGCACGGGGCCGGTGAATAGATATTGGGCCATAGCTGAACAGGTCGCCTACATACTCCGGTTTTCCAAGACCGTCGGTGAGGGTCCGCTTTCGATCGATATCGTACTGAACACGAAAGCCGGGGCGCTGGCGCATAAACGGCGGCTGAAAAAGGTCGAACGGGTGTTTCGACTGTTTACCGATGGGCTCGAGGGCGAGCGCCGCAGCGCGGACTCGGTGGCCGTGCGCTATCACTTTACCCAGTACCACGGCCACGCCCGAGAGATTGCGCGCCGTATCCTCCTCGTGAATACCTGTGCACGGTGCCGTCGGGTAGTGGTGAGTCTCGGGGGCGACGGGACGCACGGCGACCTTTTGAGCGTTCTCTCCACCGGTCCCTCGGAGGTGACCGAGCGGATGATCGTCTTTCGCGTTCCGCTTGGAAGCGGAAACGACGGTGCGGATGACCCACTTCTTGTAAACGCGCTCAGGCTCATGCTTAGCGCCGAGACCGCTCACGGGGTGTCCTATATCGCGGTTCAGACCGCCGACGGGCGTCGCCTCGACGCCTTCAATATCGTCTCGGTCGGCATCGATGCCTTCGTTACCGACGTCTCGGCTCGGCTCAAAAAGCTCGCACCGGGTAACCTCTACCGGATTGCTGCGGCGGTTTCAGCCGCGTTTTATCAACTGTTGCTGCCCCTCGGCCGGATGCGCGTTGTGCTCACCGCGCCGAACGGGGCTTCGATGCACAGGGAGGGGGGCTTTTTGTTGGTCGCGATGGGCCCGACGGGGCGCCGCAATTACGGAAACGGTATGCGCATTCTTCCGAACGGGGATAACGTGTGCCTGGTTCGCCGGCTCTCTGCGCTGCGGATTTTGCTGCTGAAAGGTCTCATGTATCGGGGAGAGCATGTGGGCTTGGACGCCGTGGAGACGCAGTCTGCGGGCGCGCTCACCGTAGCGTATGACCGCAAGCTCACGCTGCAGTGCGATGGAGAAGCTCAGTGGCTCTTGCCCTCGGATTTTCCCATTCGATTTGAGCGGGCGTGGAGCGGTATCGGTGTGGTGACGCCGCTGCGCTCAACCGCCGAAATGGTGAGAAGCACGGGTTTCAAGGGAACTCGTAAAACACCCACTGTTTGACGAAGCGCATCCCATGTCGTTTTGCCTCGTCGGCGTGGTCCCTCCACGAGTCGGGGTAGTGCATGAGGTACATTCGGTCGCGCATATGGCGGGGTAGGCCGTTGATTTCTTTGATGCCGGCATGGATCCCGCCGGTGAAGAATTGCACGTCTTGGAAGATGACCTCCGGTGAATAGAGTTCGTCCATGGTCGTCAAAAGCTCTTCGTCGTACTGGGTATCTCCGCTAAAAAGGACACGATCGTCGATGACCAAACCGACGCTGTAGAACGCATCCTCCCATGAGGTCGCCTGCTCGGGGAAGTGACGGGTGCGGAAGGTTTTCAGATTGATCTCGCCGATCTGTACTTCGGTAGCGTTGCGCGGAAGATCCGGGCGCTCGGTGGGACGGTGAGCGACCCAGAAATCGTCGAAGCCGAGTCCTTCTCCCTCATGGCGCTCGTTGTGTTCCGCCCCACCTCTCAGTGAGTGCTCCCAAAGCGTGGTCTCATAGTGGGCGGGGATGTATATGTGCGGTCTCGAGCGGGTAATATAGCGGTTAGTAAGCATGACCTCTTCGAGGCCGCCCACGTGGTCGGCATGGCTGTGGGTAATGTAGAAATTGCGAATATCGCCGATAGGTCGGCCGAGCCGCGATAGAGCCTCAGGCGCTCGCGTTCCACAGTCGATCATAATGTGATCATCGCCTTTTACGATGATAATGTTGTTCTGGTAGTTCTTTTTCGTGAACGCGCTTCCGCTGCCGACGAACAATATGCTGAGTTGCCCCTTGTTCGTTAAGGGGAGTTTCTTTGGCAGTGCTTTATGTATGTACATCGTCCTTCTACCAAGTGCGTTTTTCGATCATTTGTCTACGTTTTAGGCCCACTCTATCACGTGTCGACAAAAAAACCGATTTCCACAACCCTGTTGATGCGGCGGTGCGCACCATATAGGATCACGTCACACTCATGAGCTCAAAGAAAAAGCCACGTTACGAAGCAATACGAATAGAGGATATCGAATATAAGGGCCACGGGATTGCTCGACCCGACGGCATGGTGCTTTTTGTCGAGGATGCACTGCCCGGCGAGCTTGTCGACGCCCAGGTGACGCGAAAAAAACGCGACCATGCCTTCGCCCGCGTAACCGCGTATCATGAGCTATCGCAAAAGCGTACCACGCCCTTTTGCGAGCACTTCGGCGTCTGCGGGGGGTGCCGCCGGCAATACCTCGGCTACCACGATCAACTCGCCTACAAGCAGTACTTCGTAGAGCAGGTGCTCGAGCGCATCGGTAAGTTTCACGATCTTCCGGTGCGCGAGATTATCGGCTGCGAAAGCGATCGCTTTTATCGCAACAAGCTCGAGTTCTCATTTGCCGCTACCCGGTGGCTGACCGACGAGGAGATTGTCGCCGGTACGCAGATCGACGACCGGCGTGCGCTTGGGTTCCATGTACGCGGTCGCTTCGACCGAGTCACCGATATCGAGACCTGTTATCTGCAGCCCGACCCGTCGAACGATATTCGCCGGGCAGTGCGCGACTTCACCCTCTCGCAGGGCTACTCCTACTATGACCCGATCTCTCACACCGGCTACCTACGATCGCTTGTTGTACGCACGTCTCTGTCGGGAGAGGTGATGGTCATCGTCGTGTTTGCCGCCGACGATCCCGCATCGCGAGAGCGCATACTCGAGTTCATCATGGAACGGTTTCCCGATCTGACCTCTCTCGACTACATCATAAACGAGACGAAAAACGACTCCATCGCGCCCCATCTCGTGCACAACTACCGCGGGCGCGGATATATCCACGAGCAATGCGGCGAAAACCGTCTGAAAATACATCCGAAGTCGTTCTATCAGACGAATCCCAAACAGGCAGAGCGGCTCTATGAGGTCGTACGTGAGTTCGCCGGGCTCAACGGCACCGAAACCGTCTACGACCTGTATTGCGGGATCGGCAGTATCGCGCTCTACCTTGCTGCAGAAGCCAGGCGGGTCATCGGCATCGACAGCGTGGAGGAGGCCATCGAGAATGCGCGGGAGAACGCCGCGTACAACGGGCACCAAAACTGCACGTTTTTCCTCGGCAAAGTCCGCGACGTGCTCGACCACGATTTCGCCGTCACCCGGCACGCCCCCGACCTCGTCGTGCTCGATCCGCCGCGCGCCGGGCTCCACCCCGATGTGGTGGAGACGCTGTTGAAGCTGCGCCCCGCCCACATAGTCTATGTCAGTTGTAATCCCGCCACGCAGGCGCGCGACCTTCAGCTCCTCGATGGCGCCTACCGCATTGGCGAGGTCCAGCCGGTCGACATGTTTCCCCAAACCTATCATATCGAGAACGTTGTGGACTTGCGGCTGCGAGAAGGCTCGGACGCCGACGCACATGCACATGCCAAGCGGGCGGCCGGCGAAGGCCCCAGCGGCTTGGGCGGCATGGGCGGTCGCGGCGGCCGGGGCGACCGGGGCGACCGGGGCGGCCGGGGCGGCGGGGGCGACCGGGGCGGGGCTTAGTTGAACTCCGGCATGCCCGGCGTGCATACGCCGCGGTAGCAGTGCGTCTCTCGCTCTGCGGGAACCTGCACGGTATGCGCCGGCAGGCGGCTCCAGTCGACGGGGGTCGGAGTTTCGATTATGTGGAAATAGCCGCGCGAGAGCGTTGCCGCGAGATTGTGAAAGTCCTCGACAAGGGGCCGGGCGAGCGACAGGGGCTGATACGCGGCTCCGGTCAACAGGCGCGTACGCAGCCGGCTCATGAGTGCAAGCGACATTGTCGAAGGCGTGGGGCTGTCGAAGGTGTCGGCGGGAATTGGTTTGAAGTCTGCGTTATCGGCTTCGAGCCACCCTCCGTCGCGGTAAAAATCATCCATGCGCGCATCGAGTCCGGTCAGCACATCGCGGTATTCACCGGTGTCCTCGTAGAGCATTCCCGCGAAAAGCGATAGTGCGGCGTAGTCGGAGAGAAACTCTTGGTGCTGCACCTCGCCGTCGAGAGAGCTGTGGTATACCCGGCCGAGCTCTCCGTGGCGTTGCATCAGCACCGAAAAGAGCTCCTGGGCACGCTCGAGTGCCTCGGTGAGCCCGATAAGTCTGTGAGCCTGCACCAGCGCAGCCCCGGCAAGGGCATTCCAGCCGGTGTGGATCTTTTCGTCGACGAAGGGCTGCCGGCGTTTCCTCCTCGCCTCGAGGAGCCTGTCCTCGAGGCGTCGCAGATGCGCCTGTTTGGCGGGAGGCGGCTGTCGGCGCCTCACCAGGTGGGTCTTTCCCTCGAAGTTGCCGCCTTCCCGGACGTCGTAAATGTCGGTGAAAAATGCAGCATCCTCGGCGCCGAGCACCTCGGAGATCTCGGCGGGCGTCCACACATAGGTCCCGCCTTCTTCGTGGTCGGTATCCGCATCGTGACCGGACACGTACAACCCGTCTCGCACAAAGGTCTCCTCGAGGCAGCGGTATACCGATTGTGCCGTACGCCGAAAATCCTCGCGCCCGGTGAGTCGCGCCCCGAGGCTGTAGCTCCACAGAAGCATGGCCTGGTCGTAGAGCATTTTTTCGAAGTGGGGGATGGTCCACGCGCGGTCGGTACAGTAGCGGAAAAAACCTCCCTGAAGGTGATCGTGGAGCCCTCGCGTGTGCATGGCCTCGAGCGTGTGTTGCGCCATCGCGCCGAGCTCTGCGCCCTCTGAATCCCCCTCTTTCGAGTCGGCGTAGCGGTAGAGCTGGTAGAGGAGGCTCGAGTGCGGGGGAAATTTTTGCGATGTACCGAACCCGCCGTGCTCATCGTCGTAGGCGTGCTTCATCGTGTGTGTTATTCGTGCAAACTCCGCGTCCTCGCCGGAGAGACCGGCCGTGCCGCCGCTTGCATTTACTGCGGCTCCCGCACTCGTGTCGGACTCGCGGGAGGCGTTCGGATCCACCGAAGGGGGAAGCTCGAAGGATCGCAGCTCATCCCTGTGCTCGCCGTAGAACTCGACCACCTTTTGAAGAATGTCGATGAAAGACGGAATACCGTAGCGCGGTTGCGTTGCCGCGTAGGTCATGGCAAAGAACGGCTCGAGATCCGGGGAGAGAAACGCGTTGAGCGGCCAGCCGCCCTGACCGGTCGTTTGCACCAGAAACTGCATGAGCCACTGATCGATGTCGGGGCGCTGCTCGCGGTCGATTTTGATGGGCAGAAAGTGCTCGTTGAGATATGCGGCAACCTGCTCGTCGGAGAAGGCGTCTGCAGCCATGACATGACACCAGTGACAGGTTGCGTAGCCCACCGATACGAACAGAATGCGATTGGTACGGCGCGCATACTCGAGCGCCTCCTGTGACCACTCTTGCCACCACACCGGATTGTCTTGATGTTGTCGCAGATAGGGCGAGACCGATATATCGAGATTATTTCGTGCAAAGCTCATAATGCCTCCGTCTGTTAGCTCGCCGAAGTCGCCGCTGTCAGGGAACCGACGCTTCGGGTGCAGCTGTGTCGCCGCTGTCGTTGCACCCAATATACTAACGCGGTTAGCTCCCTTGAAACGGGCGCGCGGACGATATAGGCTGCACGCTGCACGCCGGGCCCTGAACGTCGGGCACCGGACGGTCCGCGCCGGGCACCGGACACCCGGCACCGGACGAGCCCGAACACCATGGTAGGAATCATGATGAGCCGTTATCCCTCCGTAGCTACGTTTTGTCTCCTGTTTCGGCCCCGGCTGTTGTTTTGGTCGTGGTCCCGTCTATCCCCGGCCCGGTGCGCGCTCCGGGCGGCGGGTCGAACCCGGACGATGGGTCGATCCCCGGCGGCGGGTCGAACCCGGACGGCGTGGGGGCGGCGAAAGCCGCCCGCGCTTCGCGTACCGCTTCGCCCGAGGGACGTCATGCGGGTGGTCGCCTTTGCGGCGATCGCGGGACTTTGCGTGGTTGGACCGGCCGTGGAGTCGGCGAGCGCGCAGCACACAACCGAGTCGGCGGGCGCACAGCACACAACCGAGTCGGCGAGGGGGCAGCACACAGCCGAGTCGGCGGGAGCCCCGATGGGCCCCTCCTCCTCGCTCGCCGAACAACCGGGCATCGCCTCGACCGCGCTGTTCGAGACCGGAGAGTCGCTTACCCCGGTTGGCGAGTTCCTTTGGCGCGCCCGGCGAGCTCTCGCCGATAGGCTCGGGGAGCCGGTGCGCACGGTAGCCGGAAACGGCTCGCCTCGGTCATGGGCGTCTCTTATGCTCTTTTTCGCCCTCTACGGACTTGCGAATGCAGCCCTCCCGGGCCACAGAAAGACCCTTTTGGCGGCCTACTTCCTCGCCGAAGACGCCCGCCCTGTCCATGGCATCGTCTCGGGCGCACTCGTCGCCCTGCTCCAAGTGCTGTCGGCCTCCGTGTTGGTTGTCGGCGGGTATTATCTCTTCGATGCCGGTCTCCCGGAAACGCTCGATACCGGCGCGTGGTGGATACGACGGATCACCGCCGTCGGCATCGCCGCGCTGGGCGGACTGTTTCTCGTAGGACGCGTAGTGGAGTTTGCGCGCACGCGCGACGATTGGCATCAACAGAAGGTAATGTCGGCGCTGTCTCCGCTCGACACGCGTATCGACCCCGACAATCAGGATCCTGCCGTGCACCTGGTTGCCGAGCACTCTCGCCGCCTGAGGCGTCGCCGGCGCTCCGACGCCTCATGGTTTCCCGCAGTCATCGCCTCGGGTACGGTACCCTCCCCGGGGCCGGCCCTGGTCCTGCTGCTCGCCATATCCGTTGGCGCTCCGCTGATCGGGATCGCCGCGATGGTCACGATCACTGTGGGAATGGCTGTAACGCTCGCCGTGCTTTCGGTGGCAACGATTGTCGCGAAGGAGCGGGTGGTTGATCTCCTCGGCAGCCGGGCTGCGCACTACACTCACCTATCAATAGACATGCTTGGCTCGCTCACCTTGATCACATTCGGCGTGGCGGTGATTCTTATGGGAATAGGATAATCGGGCTACACGAAACGCTCGAGCACGGATACGACCAGTGCGTGGTCGTCCTCCTGCGCTAATCCGGAAACGGTAATCGCTCCGATGACCCCGGCACCCCGGAGGCGAATCGGAAACGAGCCACCGTGCGGAACGAATTCGCGTGGATTGACGTAGTAGCGTTCTTCTATTGTCATCTTCTCGGCGGCGAGCGCGCGTCCGACACGTAGTGAGCTCTTGTGGAACCGCAGCACCACGGCTACTTTTCGCTCGATCCATCGATCGTTGTCCGGAGTGGTCCCGGCCATAGCGATGTGAAACAACTGCTGGCCGTACGCGGTGACATCAATGGCAACCGAGACCCCGCGATTGCGGGCCTCTTCGTGCAGTGCCGTGCCGATTCGGTGCCCTAAATCGTGATCAAAGTGCTCGAACTGTAGTCGCGATTCCTCTTCGGTTATTCGGTCTATGTCGCTTTGAATGCTCATGGCGCCATTATACCACGCCACGATCTATTGGCCGTACGGTTTTTTTGGAGCCCGCAGCGGGCAGCCCGCAGCCTGCAGCTCGTAGCCGGCGCTCCCACACCGGCAGCCCGTAGCCGGCGGCCTGGAGCCGCAGCCGGCGGCTGCGGGCCCCGTATCGCCGGCGGACAGTTCGGGCCGTGCTAATCTCGGCCACCCAAGAGTCGCAAGAGGAAGAGGAAGAGGTTGATGAAATCCAGGTACAAGCGCAGCGCTCCCATCGCCGAGAGTTGGATATAGCGCGTCTCGTTCATCCCTGCGGCGGCCTGATCGGTGAGGGCCAAGATACGCTGTGTGTCATAGGCGGTAAGCCCGAGGAATATGCCGACACCGACCAACGAGATGAGCCAGTCGAGAGCGGCGCTTGCGAGAAAGATGTTTACTACCGAGGCGAGAATGATACCGATGAGCCCCATGAAGAGATAGCTTCCCCAGCTCGCCAGGTTTCGTTTGGTCGTGACCGCGTATACACTCATTGCCGCGAACATGCCTCCCGCGAGAAAGAACGCCCGTGCAATGCTCGCGCCGGTGTAGGCGAGAAACACGAGAGACAGGGTTACGCCGTTGAGCAAAGCGTAGCCCATAAACGCGGCGGAAATCGCCGCAGGCGTCATTTTGTGGATGCGTGCGGAGAGATAAAATACGAGCCCGAGCTCAGCGATGATGAGTCCGAACAGCAGCATCGGCGTTTGGGCGAGTGCGCCGACAATTGCGTCATTGGAGGCCACGTAGGTAGAGGTCAATCCGGTAACGGCAAGCCCGGAGGCCATCCACAAATACACATTCTTGAGCACCGTGCGTTGCAGTGTACTCATCTCCCCCGTGGCCGTCGCTGCTGTGGCAGTGGGGCCGGGGGCAAACGTCGATCTATTTTGAAGCATGAAACGCGTCCCTCCTGTCGAAGTGTGGCCACGAATATACCACTACATCGAGCCGTGCGAAAAGGAGGGGACGAGCGGGGTGACGTCGGTGGCTACCGAGAGAACGGCATCGACCGTACCGAGCTCGTTGAGCTCGGGGAGCAATCTCCAGAACAGATTCGTTCCCTTGCCGTGTACGGCTACCGGGACCGTCTCGCTGAGCGGCTCACCGGTCAAGATGACCTGTTCTACCTCGGTGCTGAGAAACCTCGCCATCTCTCCGGTTAGCCCCAGCTCCCAAGCGCTTTTGCCGAGCATTTCCTCGGCATCGAGCCCGACCATTGCAGCGGCCGCCGCATTGACGTAGACGAACCGCTGGTGCCGGTCGAGCCGCACAATAATGTCGGGGGAATGAGAAAGTATGGACTCGTAGAGCCCGAGTAGTGATTCGGTATCCCGGTCGGAGCCGGTGTGCGCGGCCACGCGAAAATAGGTGAGCACCGCGCCCACACTTCCTCCGTCGGGAGACTCGAGTATTTGCACGCGTTGGCCGTACCACGTGCCGTATCCGACCTGTATTTCGGTGTAGGAACGGCGCATACCCATGATGGCCTGTTCCACGGCACGAAGTGCTTGGGAGTCCCTTCCGCCCGGCAATATGTCTTCCACCGGTCTTCCGACGTCGGAAAGACTCAGGCCGAAAAGGGACGCCGCACGTTGAGAAAAGAACAGGAGCCGTAGATCCGCCCCTACCACAAGGAAGGGCACGCCGATCGCCTCGAGCAAGGACTCGAGAATTTCGCTTCGCTCTTCGGGATCAACGCCGAAGTCTTCGTGTTCGGTGTTCATTTTTTACTCCTCGTATTTGTAAGCTGGGTGGGCGGCGGGGCCCACTTCGGCCACGACGTGCATGGGAAAGGTCCTGATTTGAATTTCAAGGGTAGTGCCGTCGGCATCGCTCACGGTCGTATGGATGCTTCTGTAACCGTTGGGTTTTGGATGAGCAATATAGTCCTTCAGTCGGCCATCTACCGGACGGCGGATTCGATGAACGATCTCGAGGAGTCTGTAGCAGCTCTCGATATCGTTGCAAATGAAGCGCAAGCCGAGCATATCGTATATCCGGGACAACGGTTTGCCCCCGGCGATCATTTTTCGATAGATTGAATAGAAGTGCTTGACTCTCGATTCGACGAAAAAGCGGAGTTCGTGTAGCTCTGCGTCTTGCGCGATTTCTTGCAGAATTTGGTGAAGCTTTGCTTCTCTCGTGTCTCGTCGGCGCGAAACGTATTCCTGTATGTGCCGATATGCCGCCGGGTGCCGCTGTTTTAGAAGCTGGTCCTCCAGCAGTTGCTTGCGCCGCAATAGCTTGCGCTGTCTCAGCGCCATATCGGGAAGCTTTGGGCCTTCACCATGGGTTCCTATCAGGTCGGAAGGCCTGATCCACGAACTCTCCTGCATGAGCTACTCCCCTCCAAACGATGTTGTTATGTGGAGGCTATCGTGGCGCTGTTAATTGAGCGTACAGTGACTGTTTAGATTTAGTTAAGTTGTCCGTGCAGAGGGAGCCTACGGGGTGACATTGCGTGCCAAACCCCCTAGATTCGGTTGCGAGGAGCGAGGGTGATGCGTCCACGAAGCGATACTCGGTTTAATATCTCGTTACCGGTTCTCTCAATAATCGTGTTGGTCACGGTTCTGATCGGGCTCGTTGCGGCCGTCACGGTACTACACGTTCGGCTGCGCTCAGTGCAGGCGCGCATCGAGGGGCCCGAGGCGGACGAGGAGCGCTCCGAGGAGCGCACGAGCGGGGGCGACTCCGAAATCTTCGAGGCAACCGTCGAAGGAATCGATGAGCTTCTCAGGCAGCGAAACGCGGTCGAAGCTCAGCGTACGTTCGAAGCGTTGACCGCTACACAGGGTCCGGTATCGGTGGTGGCGGATACCGGCCTTCGCGTCCGCCTCGACGGGGAGCTACGGGCAACGCTTCTTCGCAATGGCCGGCGGTACTTCACCGTACAGGGCGACGACGCCACCGGCGCGGTAGAAATCGAAAGCCGTCTCGATGAGTCGGTTACCGTGGAAGAACAGACCACCGAGGCGCGTGAGTTCGTCGTCTCGCAGCGCGAGGAGCTCGATGCCATCATTGCCGACGAAAACGAAATGCGAGAGCGGCTCGAGGGGCTCGAGAATAGTCGCGATATTGCCGAGCTGCTCGAGTCTCGCGAGATGCATATGACCGATCTCGTTCGAGACGGGTTCGTGCTTCGCCGCGGCATTGCAAACGAGGGCGGTGCGGTTATTGTACGTTTGGCCGCCGATGCGCAGGATTCGGAATACCAGGTCGACGGCGAGTCTCTGGAGGAGGCCGGCGAGCTCGAGCCGGCCATTGCCCAGGCAATTCGTGCCTACGACCCCGAAGAAGAGCTTCGTCGCGCACGAGAAGAGCTCGAGAATCGTCTCTCGCGGATGCTCGAAGACGCGGGATTCCAAGCCTTTCTCGAAGAGCGTGGTCTGCGTGTAACCGAGGCGGAGGAAGACGAGGATCTCGTTCATCGCCTCGAAACGCAGGACGGAGAGACTGCCGGTGGATTTGCTCTAGAACCCGAGAGCGGCGCTATTGAGCTCGTTGATGCCGACCGGGAAAGCTCGTGGACGCTTGATCGACTGGCGGTGACGCACGGTCTGGCCGCAGGCGATGACGAGGCCGATGAGCACCCCAGTTTTCTGCTCCTCGGTCGGCACGATGATCTGACCGACGCGATCATGGTGGTAAAACCGGGCGATGACGAAATCTCGGTAATCAGCGTCCCGCGCGACATATATGTGCGCGAGCAAAAGCTCAACGAGCTCTTCGCCGCCGAAGGTCCGGAGGCGATGATGGATACGGTGAGCGAGCTCACCGGGTTGAAATTGAATCACTACGTCGTGGTCGACATGGACGGGTTTGCCGAGGTGGTTGATGCGCTCGGAACGATAGAGGTGGAGTTCGATACCGAGTTTCTCGACCCGACCATGCACTATCGTATCGACGGTGAGCGGAGAATGCTCTATTTTGCCCCGGGAACCCATGAGGTCAACGGCGATGGGGCGCTTGCGTTGGCTCGCTCGCGAAAGACGTCGTCCGATTTTAGCCGGTCGCAGCGCCAGCGCCTGTTGGTCGGCGGAATTCGCCGCAGGGTCGATCAACTCGCACTCTCCGATGCGGGTCGACTCTACGACCTTTTGAACGTGGCGCTCGATCGCTCAGAGACGGATATGGGCTTCACGGATGCTCTTCGCTATTACCGGCGCTATCGCGACGTCGACGATATCCGTCATGAGGTGCTCTCTTCGAATAACGTGCTCTATTCGACCTATGAGAAGCTCCACGAGGAAGGCCGTGCCGTCGAAGAGGCCGAGGAGATGAGCGAGACGGACTTCGGCGCATGGATCCTCCGTCCCCGTGGCGACGATTGGAGTATCGTCGAGTGGTATGTAGACGTTTGGCTTTCAGGCGGGGACCCCGACGTAGAGGCCTATCTCGACCGCCACACCGTTTCATATGTAGATTTGCTTCTGCAAACGCCGGAGCTACTCGAAATGCTCGACCAGGGTACCGAGCTCGACCTTCGAGGCTTATTTGAGCTCGAGCGGGAGCTACCGTGATTACACGCATAGAGCTTGTGAACTTCATGTCCCATGAGCACACCGTCATCGAGCCCGCCGAGGGGCTCACGGTACTCGTGGGTCCGAACAACTGCGGCAAATCCGCGGTGGTTACCGCGTTGCAGATCCTTGCCCACAATGAGAACTCGACCTACGTGTTGCGCCACGGCGCAAAAGAGGCTCGGGTGGCTGTGGAAACCTCCGACGGGCATAGCATCGAGTGGCGCCGAAAGAAGACCGGCGGCCCAAGTTACGTGGTAAACGGCCGCCTCTACGACCGGCTCTCGGGGAACGTGCCCGAAGAGGTGCAACAGGCGCTGCGGGTTTCGAAAGTGAGCTCGGGCTCGGGGACGAACCGCGAAGAGTTCGATCTTCACTTCGGAGAGCAAAAGTCGCCGGTGTTTTTGCTCGACCAGCCGAGCTCGCACGCCGCCCGGTTTTTTGCCTCGTCTTCGGATGCGGAGAAATTGGTTCGCATGCAGAGCCGTCACAAGGAAAAGGTCCAAGAGGCCAAGAGCGAGCGATCCCGTCTCGTTGCCGAAGCCGCCGAGCTCGAGGAGACGCTGAGCGAGCTTTCGCCGGTGGACGAGATAGAGCGCAAAGTGACGGCGGCGGAACAGCTCCATACGGAGATGGCGGAGCGTCAAACGGAAATCGATGCGGGCGAGCGGATAAGGGGGGAACTCGATAAAACGGCGCGACTGGCGGCGTCGCTGGAGACCGAGGTCGCGGCGTTGGGCGAGCTGCCCGAGCCCCCTTCGATGCACGATGCGCCTGCCCTCGAGGCGTTCGTGGAAAACCTCGTCGCCGCGGATCTCGATCGCGGGAAGGCTGCCTCGGAGAGCTCGGTACTGTCGACGCTTCCCGAAGCCCCCGGTCTGTCGGATACCGCGGACCTCGAGCGCCTTGTCGGCGAGTTGGACAGCCGGCAACGGCGTACCCAACGCGAACGCCGCGTCGCCGAGCTATACACCGTGCTCAGCCCTGTGCCGGATTTAGAAGATCCCTCCGAGCTCGAGAAACGCATTGCAGAGCTCGAGAGCGGCGAGCGCGCCCGTGCGCAGGCTGAGGCCGAGGCGTGGTCGGCGGAGGAGGAGCTCGGGTCGGTGAGAGAGGCGCTTCGCAGCTGGGCCGTCGATAATCGGGTGTGCCCCACCTGTGGCGGCACCGTCGAGCCCGAGCAACTGCTCGAGGCCGTGGAGAGCGGGCTGGGAGCGCACGCACATGGAGGGTAAGGCACCGTGGATCGGGGCCGGTACCCGGGGAGGGAAGCAATGAGTACCAAGAGCTCATATCGTGGAATACTCTGCATCGGCGATCCGCACCTCGAGGGACGTCGGCCGGGGTTTCGCAAAGACGATTATCCGCAGGTCATCCTCGATAAGCTCGAGTGGAGTCTGAGCTACGCGCGCGAGCATCGGCTTCTTCCGGCGTTTCTCGGTGACCTGTTCGACAAGCCGCGGGACAATCCCACGTGGATCTTGAACAAGCTTTTCGACCTGCTGACCGGGATAGAGTGTATCGGTATTTACGGAAATCACGATTGCGCGGACCCCGCGCTCAACGACAACGACTCGCTCATGCTCCTGTTTACCTCCGGGCATATTCGGCGCGTGACCGATGAGAGCCCCTGGGCCGGTACGATGGGCGGGCGCCCGGTAGTCATCGGAGGCTCCTCCTATCGCGAGCGCATTCCTCCGGGCTATGATCCCGAGCCGGGGTCTCTAGTCGTGTGGCTTTCCCATCATGATATCAGTGTTCCGGGCTACGAAGAGCAGGGGAGATTCAGCCCACGCGAGCTCGAGGGCGTAGATCTCGTGGTAAACGGCCACATTCATCGACGACTCGAGGAGGTACAGGTGGGAGGCACGCGCTGGGTCACCCCCGGAAACATTAGTCGCCGCTCGAGAAGCGATGCCGTTCAAAACCATGTGCCTTCGGTGCTGCAGGTCGACATCACCGACGAGGGCTATGCGCTCAACGCAGTTACCGTGCCCCATCGGCCTTTCGACGAGGTGTTCCACGAAGCCGTTGTCGATGCCGATTTGGATACCGCGGAGTCGTCGTTCGTGAGTGGGCTTTCGGAGCTCGAGGCGCGCCGCACGGAGGCAGGGGCGGGGCTCATGAGTTTTCTCGAGAAGAACCTCGACCAATTCGATGACGCGGTGGCAAGCGAGATCAGAGCGCTTGCCGAGGAGGTAACCGGATATGGCACATCCTGAACAACCCGGCGGCAAGGCCGACGGCAACTCCGGCGGCAAACCCGGAGGCAAAACCGGCGGCAAGGCCGACGGCCAAAACGGCGCTTCCCAGTCGATCGACGAGCTCAAACAGCGTTACGATCAACTTCATCAGAGGAAAATTCGCGCCGAGGCCAATCGGGACAACGCTGAAAATCGCCTCGCCGAGCTCAAGGCGGAGGCAAAAAAGAGATACGGCACCGACGACGTCGATGAGCTCAAAACCATGCTCGCCGAGATGAAAGCCGAGAACGAGAAGAAGCGCGCCGAGTACCAGAAGCAGTTGGACAAGATAGAGACCGAGCTCACCGAGGTCGAGTCGCAGTTCAACGACGCGGATCTCGACTCTGCCGACGGGAGCGGTTCTCCCTCCGGAGGTGGTAACGGATGAGCTCGCACAGCCGGACCGGCACCGCACCCGAAGCCCTGCCGCGCGAGCTCCGCCGCCGGGTCGACCGCCTCGAAGGAAAGCGAAGTGAAACCCGGCGCCGGCTCGAGAGGGTGTCGAAACGCCGGGGCGAGCTCGAGAAGTACCTTTCGGTCTCGGAACACGTGACGCAGGCTCTCGAGGCTCTCAACGAGAAGCTCTTCCGCCGGTTGCTCGAGCTCGTTGAGCAGAAAATCACCATTGCGCTTCAAGAAGTGCTCGAGCAGCCCATCACCTTTCACGCCGAAGTCGATTTCAAGCGGGGTGCCGCGGCGGTCGAGTTCTGGATTGATCGCAACGGGAACCGCGAAGACGTATACCGCGGGCAGGGCGGATCGGTGGCAAACGTGGCGAGTGTCGGTCTTCGGATGTTCGCCCTCACCACCCAGGACGAAGAGGAGCACCGACGCTTTCTCGTGCTGGACGAGCAGGACTGTTGGCTTCGCCCCGCTCTCGTGCCGATGCTTGTCAAAATCGTACACGACGCCGGCAGGGCGCTTTCATTCCAGGTTCTCATGATAAGCCACCACGATACCGCGGTGTTCGATCGGTATGCCGACAAGGTGTATCGGTTTGTGCCGGTGGCCGGCGGAGCTGTTCGGGTGGAAGACATGACCGTAGGGCCGGCCGAGGCGGAGCCCACCGAGGAAACGCGGGGCACATAAGCGCTCGAGCTGCGCACGCGCCGGCTCGGCATGCCGGTTGCGCGCAGCTACCGGCGCCCGCAGCTACTGGGCCGCGCCGAACGGCACAAGGCCGACAAGCCCCTGCAAATCCTGGTCGGTAAATCTCACGCCGCCGCCGAAGAAGTAATCGCGATCTTCGCTGAGTGTATCCTCAACCCCGCCGCTCAAAAAGAGCCACGCAATCGGATTATCCTTTTGGGGATCGTAGAACGGATAAAGGGTTCCATAGGTTCTCAGGTTAGGGGTGCCGTTGGAGAAGCGAAACATCTCGGCGGAGAGCTGGAGTTGATCGAGGGGGGTTATGTCGACTCCGACGCCACCGCTGTTTTCTATCAGGCCTCCGCGCAGCGTCAGCGGACCCCATCGCCTCGCAAGCAGCGCCGTGAACTTCGGCGTGTCCACCGTGGTCTCGGTCTCTTCGGTGTAGGTTTCTTCGCTTCCCGATTCGGTGGTTGTTACTTCCTCGGTGGTTCGTTCGGTGACCCCGCCGGGGGTGTCGACGATACCGAGCTCGTAATACTTGCGCGGATTGGTCTGTGACTGCTCGTCCATTCCCGGCAGGAGCCGAAGGTGAAAGTCGTTTCGCGCGGCTTCGGCGTTGGTCAGGTAAGCCCCTTCGTAGCCTACCTGCACGCCGAGCCCGGCGACCCGGTCGACGATCTGCTCCGCGTCGTCTGCGATAGTGTTTACCCGATTGTAGAGCTCGTCATCATACACGACCTTGCCGAGCGTTCCCTCTCCGCTTCGAATATGTGTCGTCGCGTCGTTCACATTTTCGGCCGAGGACTCCACGCTTTGCAGCGTGCGATTGAGCGAAGCCAGCGACGCTTGAACGTCTTCGAGTGATCGCGCGATTTGCTCATCGTTCCCGCCCATGAGCTCTTCCAAGCGCGTGGCGACGGCGGCCGTGCTCTCGAGAATACGAGAAATTCGTTCGAGCTCTTGGTCGCTTCGGGAGTTCACCTGCCCGACCACCTCATCGATGGAATTGAGCGTGCCGGAGAGCAGCTCAAGATTCTGCTCGAGCAGCCTCCGAGTGGATTCGCTTGTCGCCCGGAGGTTTTCCACGATTTCCGAGACGCTCCCGTAGGTTTCTTCGGTGGCGAACTGCTCGCGAAGCTCGCGGATGAACAACGTTGCCTCGGTGCCGACATCTTCCATCGAGCCGAGTGCACTGCTGATATCGGCTCCACTTTGAACGCTTTGCACCGTCTGGCCGTGTTCTACGGGGGCCCCGGTCCGCTGCCCCGGATCGATGGAGACCACCGACGTTCCAAGGAGCGACGACGGCTTCTTGTTGATGTTTGCGTCCTCGTAGATTTGTACGTCTTCGCGAATTCTGAGGGTGAGTCTGGCTTTTCCTTCTTCCAGATCTATCGAGTCGATCTGACCGACCTCGACGCCGGCCATCTCGACCGCGGCGTCGGCGATGAGCCCCGAGGCATCTTCCATGACGACGGTTATGGTATAGGTATTTCCGCCGGCTATATTATCGACGGTCAACAAGACGTATCCCACGGTGCTTACACCGATTACGAGGAAAAACAATCCTATTCTGGCCAGGTACGACACCGATCTTCCTCCGAATGCTATACGTCTAGTAGGCTAAACGAGTTCTCGATAAATTTTCTTACCATAGGGTGGCGCGATTTAGCTACCGCAGCAGGGCTGCCTTGTTCTGCAATGTTACCGTCGTGGAGAAAGGCAATTTTGTCCGAAATGCGAAACGTTGCCTGAATGTCATGAGTAATGAGAATGCAGGTCAATCCGAGCTCCTTGTTCACGCGGACGACGAGATCGTTAATGGTCTCACCGAGAACCGGATCGAGCCCCGTAGTCGGTTCGTCGAAGAGAAGCACCTCCGGTTTTGCTACCAGCGTTCGTGCCACACCGACCCTCTTTTTCATCCCGCCCGAGAGTTCCGAGGGAATCATATGTTCGATACCGGGAAGGCCGATCCAGTCGAGCTGCTCTCGCACCCGACGCCGAATTTCGGCATTGTCTTTTATATGTAGGACTTCCCGCAACGGAAACGCGATGTTTTCCTCTACCGTCATCGAATCGAACAGAGCCGCTCCCTGGAAGGCATAGCCGAAACGCCGACGAATCTCCACAAGCTCGTTTTCGTCGGCGTTGACGATGCTTCTGCCTCTAAAAAATATATCACCCTTATTCGGCTTCATAATGCCGATCATGTTCTTAACGAGCACACTTTTGCCGCAACCGCTCTGCCCAATGATCGAAGTGACGGCCTTCTCGTCAAAATCGAGGGAAACCCCGTCCAAAACGACGGTGTCGCCGAAACGCTTCTCGAGGTCGCGCACCTCAATTATTGCTGCCAAGCTCCACTCCCGTCGGTCAATATATCAACGCCAGCATGATGGA
>JAWLED010000133.1:0-5436 GCA_041686235.1 Spirochaetia bacterium
AAGAGCCGCCCGTGTTTGTCCGGGAGGAAGCTTGTCGAGCTCCAGATTGATAATGCTTATGAGCATTTGGAGATTGTTCTTGACGCGGTGCTCGAGCTCTTGGTTGAGGACCTTTTGGTTTTCTACGAGCGCGTGCGCGTGCGCTCGGCTTTTGCGAGCGAGAGCAGCCTCGCCGGTGGCGCGTGCGATGAGCCGGCTCGAGAGCCGGGACCACAGCAGAACCGCCACGATTGCGGCAAAGTAGCTGACGGCAATGAGCGCGGGCTGTTCACCGCCGGTGTCGTTGGGCCACCGCAGGGGCATCACAACGAGCGCCGCAAGTGACACGGTACAGGCGAGGACCATGGTGCGGCCGTTGAACAGGGTTCCGGCAAAGAGAAGGATTGCCGTCGCGGCGAGGGGGATTACGACGAGGTGGACGCTTGTAACCGTAGTGTAGAGATAGTGCGGACTTACGAGAATAACGGCCAGGATCGCGAGGGAGAAAAACTGTAGGGCGAGCTGGTGACGGTGTCGCAGAGCCAGTGTTACCGAGAGCGCCGCGGCGCCCACGACCGTGGCGATGGCCGCAACAAAACGCGGCACGAGCTGTGCCGGCGCACTTGTCGCACGCCACATGAGTATTGCGGTCGCGAGGATCGCCAGGAAGGGCGGCAGCCATGTTGCCACATAAGCGCGTTGGGCCGCGCTCGTGAACGGAGAACACGGTTGCTCTCGCCCGCCACCGGCATCAGTTTGACTCACCGATTTTTCTCGTTCCTTTTGCTCTTTTTAAATCTACTATACAAAGATAGTGCAACTCCGCGGGGAATGCTATACGTAGTATCCCGTCTGGGACAATAAATCCTGCTCCTGCAGAAGCCGCTCCGCCAGCTCGACGGCTTGCAGCGGCAGTCGTTCTCCGCTGTGCGTCATAGGCGGCGCCACCGCCGTCGACCTCGGGTGGAATGCACGAACATGATCGACTGCCTTGTTGGCGTTTGCAAAGGGGTTCCCGAAGGGCAGCGAGGCCACACTTTGGAACACCGCTGTTACCACCGCCTCGACCCGTGTCGAGAGTGACCGAGCTTCGGTGAGCGTGCCGGATTGGACCAGATCGATCACCTGCGAGAGCTCTTCGGGGAAGGAGTTGGCCGTGCTCAAGAGGAATCCGTCGTAGCTACCGCCGGCTGCTTTGAGGTGGCGTGCATAGTCGCCTTCCGCTCCTCGCACCATAAATACGTCGGAGGTGGACTCGCCCGAATGCGCCACCCGATCGGCTCCGCTGGTGTCCTTGAACAAATAGAAGTTTTGATACCTCTCGGCAAGCTCGCTCACCGTGTGCGGGGACATCTCGTTTTCGGTAATCTGGGGAAGCTGATAGAGCGCAGTAGGATGGCCAAGAGAAAGAATCTCCGCGAGGTCTTCTTTAATAGTATCCTGTGCAAGGTCGGCGCCGCGCGGTGGCGTTACGGTGAAGCCGCACACGCGGTCGCTCGGCATCTGCGTCGCGATTTCTTGGACGCTGCGGTACGCCTCTCCTCGCTCGGTTCTTAGAACGCCGACGAGCACCCGTGCGTCGATTTGACCGGCGACCTCGAGAAGGAGCGAGAGCAACCGTGAGCGTTCCTCGTCGTTCATCTCCCACCCGTCCCCGGTGGACCCGGGGGCAAGGAAGCTGCGTACCCACGGGGAAATGTGGTGGAGATGTGCCCGCATGCGAGGCGCGTCGATCCGCCCCGCAGCGTCGTAGTGTGTGAGAAGTGGACACCAGAGTCGGGGGATGCCCGTGGGAAAATACTCGGCGACCAGCTCTGCTCGTGATGAATGTGTCATACGCTTACTCTCCCGTATCCATGCGGCCTGTATCTTCAAGGGTAGCGCTGATCCAAGGTTTCGAACAGGCCCCGCTCGTGTGGGGTCTCCGTGCCGCCGCCCCGCCGGCACCCGCGCCGCCGCCCCGCCGCCGCCGGTGCCCGTGCCGCCGGCGCCGCCGCGGGCGCCGGCGACGGTATGGGGGCTTCGCCACCCGCGTGAAGGTATGGTAGACTTTGCAGCACCATGCAGTTGTTTGGAGCAGAGCAGGAATCGCCCGAGGAGTTTTGGCGTCGCACCGAAGAAGAGCTCGGCGAGAGCGTTCGCCTCTACACTGTCGGGAGGTGCACACACGGGTGTTCCGACCACGGTGGTGAAGTATGGGGGCTCGTCTTTGTGACCGAGCGTGCGCTGTACTTTCGCCATTTTCCCTCGTCGAACTGGTTTTCAGCGCTTGTGAAGTCGGGCACATCCGCCTCTGAGACGGGCAAAGAAGTGTATTTTTCGATTCCCCTCACCGACATCGCGGATGTCGAGGTACAGTACGAGCCGTCGATCCTCCGACGCATCTTCCGCTATTCCCCTCCTGCCGTCAGCATATCGTATCGGGACAGCCATCACGCCGATGCGCTGCTGCGGTTTATCCCGGAATCAAAAGCGGAAAAAATCAAAGCAATGCTCACGTCCGAATAATTCATTTTGCACCAGCAAAGTCGGCCGGATTCGGTGCAGTGTTTCTTTTTGACCCACACTTAAGCGGCTGTCAACGGTTCGCTGAGTGAGCAATTCCCACACCTCCATTCCACGGTACTCTCTATCGAACGCCGTTAAGCCCTCAAGTTATTATGTAAAAAACACTTATACAGATTAGACCGGCTTGGCACGGATTCTGCTGCTACATATGTGAATACGGGCAAACAGAAAACAACGGAGAAAGGAGGATGCTATGAACCTTACCAATTGGAGACGCGGACTCGATCCGGTCGGAGAGCTCAGCCGCTTGCAAAACGATATTAACCAGCTGTTCGATTACGACTATACCGGAAACGGCGGTTTGTTTGATCGGACCGTCTCTCCCGCTCTCGACGTGACAGAGGATACCGACAACTTTACGGTCTACATGGACCTTCCCGGCGTGGAAGAGAAGAACGTCGACGTATCCATTGCTTCGAACGTGCTTACCATCAAGGGAACCAAGGAGCTACCGGAAATCGGCGAAGAGGCGAAGATCTATCGCCAAGAAGAATGGGAAGGCAGCTTCCAGCGCACGTTGTCCTTGCCGCAGAGCGTAGATACTCAGAAGGTCAGCGCAAAGCTTACCAACGGCGTTTTGACGGTGGTTCTGCCCAAGCGCGAAGAAGTAAAGCCCAAGCAAATCAAAGTGGACGTTTCGAAATAAGGAGGTGGAGATATGGCAACGCAGGAAACCTATACCGGCCGAAGCGTACGACCCGTAGGCAATATGTGCTGGGAAAAGGACGGCAAAGTAATGCTGCGCCTCGACATGCCGGGCGTGGACAAAGATAACGTAGACATTCGCATTGAAAACGATCAGCTCATAATCCACGGTACGCGAGCGAAAGAAGAGGAAGAAAAGAATTACGTGTTGCGAGAGCGTCGCCGCGGCGACTTTCACCAGGTGTTTACCATCGATGAAACAGTGGATCGAGAGAATGTAGATGCCCACATGGAGAAAGGCGTGTTGACGTTAACCTTGAATATGCAGGAAGAGGTGAAGCCTCGCAAGGTAGAGGTAAAAGCCGGCTGATCAAACCGAGTTCCGCGGGCACACGCCCGCGGCGGGCTTATGCGGCCGCAGCAGGTTGCGGCGGCCGCACGAGCTCATCTACAGATGAGAAGATCTCGTCGACGGGGACCGAGGGTCCCCGTTCGGCGTTTTGAAATACCTATCGAACAATTGAGATAACGGCAAAACAGTGGGAGGAACGTTATGGCAGAGTCAAAGAAAATTATAGGAATAGACCTCGGAACAACCAATTCCGTCGTGTCGGTGATGGAGGGGGGCGAGCCGGTGGTCATCCAGAACGCCGAAGGAAACCGAACGACGCCCTCGGTCGTCGCCTACACGAACAAGGATGAGCGACTCGTGGGGCAGCCTGCGCGAAACCAGATGATCACCAACCCCGACAAGACCATTTACTCGATCAAACGCTTCATGGGTCGTCGGTTCAGTGAAGTCGACCGCGAGCGTGAGATCGTTGGGTATGAGGTCGTAGAGGGCCCCAACGGTGACGTTCGGGTAAAGGTAGACGACAAGCAGTTTTCGCCCCCGGAGTTATCGGCGGCGATACTTCAGAAAATGAAGCAGACCGCTGAAGACTATCTCGGCGAAGAGGTCGAGCAGGCGGTCATTACCGTTCCGGCGTACTTCAACGACTCTCAACGACAGGCCACTAAGGACGCCGGCCGTATTGCCGGACTCGAAGTCAAGCGGATCGTCAACGAGCCCACAGCGGCATCACTGTCTTACGGTTTTGGAAAGAACAACAACGAACAGAAAATCGCCGTCTACGACCTCGGCGGTGGTACGTTCGACATTTCCATTCTCGAGCTCGGCGACAACGTCTTCGAGGTACGCTCGACCAACGGAGATACCCATCTCGGTGGTGACAATTTCGATCAGAAGATCATCGAATGGTTGATTCAGAACTTCAAGAGTGATTACGGCATAGACTTAGGACAGGACCGCATGGCGCTTCAGCGGCTCAAAGAGGGTGCGGAGAATGCCAAGAAAGAACTGTCGAGTGCCCAGAGCACCGATATAAACTTGCCGTTCATTACCGCCGACCAATCGGGACCAAAGCACCTCAATTATAACCTGACCCGCGCGAAGTTCGAGCAACTCATCGGTGATCTTGTAGAAAAAACGCGTGAGCCGTGCAAGAGCGCACTTTCCGATGCGGGCATCGAGGCGAACGACGTGGACGCGGTAATCCTCGTCGGTGGATCGACCCGCATTCCGATGGTGCAGAAGCTCGTTACCGAGCTATTCGGTCGAGAACCCTACAAGGGCGTGAACCCTGACGAGGTCGTCGGTATGGGCGCCGCTATTCAGGCGGGCGTGCTCGGCGGTGACGTCGGCGACGTGCTGCTTCTCGATGTTACGCCGCTGTCGCTTGGTATCGAAACCCTCGGTGGCGTGTTCACCAAGCTCATCGAGCGAAACACCACCATTCCGACCAAGAAGAGTCAGATCTTCTCGACCGCCGAGGACAACCAAACGGCGGTTACGGTTCGCGTCTATCAGGGCGAGCGCGAGATGGCCCACGAGAACCGGTTGCTTGGAGAGTTTAACCTCGAAGGTATTCCGCCCGCACCACGGGGCGTTCCGCAGATCGAGGTCAGCTTCGATATCGACGCAAACGGAATCGTCCATGTATCTGCGAAGGATCTTGGAACGGGCAAGGAACAGAAAATCCGCATCGAGTCCTCTTCGGGTCTGAGCGAGGAAGAAATCAACAAGATGGTCAAGGACGCCGAGCAACATGCGGAAGAGGATCAAAAGCAGCGTGAACGGGCAGAGGCTCGTAACGAGGCCGACAGCCTGATCTACACGACCGAGAAGTCGCTCTCCGATTACGGCGATAAGGTCTCGGAGTCCGACAAGCAGTCGATCCAGAG